>JAFGFO010000381.1 GCA_016931085.1 Thermoflexales bacterium | reverse complement strand
CCCTTACTGTTGCACGCCGCCGCCCACGGTGATGACTTCGCCGTTGACAAAGGTATTCCAGCCCGAGCCGAGGAAGAGCACCACGCGCGCGATGTCTTCGGGCGTGGCAATCCGGCCCAGCGGGATTCTCTTGGCCATGCGCTCCTGAGCTTCAAGTGACATTTTCTCACGCATGCTCGGCGTCAAGATGGTGGTAGGCGCAACGGCGTTGACCAACACGCCATCCGGCCCCAACTCCTTGGCCAGGGCGCGGGTCAGGCCGATCAGGCCAGCTTTGGCCGCCGTGTAGTGGGCATAACGCGCCTCGCCCATCATCCCCATGCGCGAGGCGATGTTGACGATTCGGCCCCACTTTTGATGACGCATGTAGGGCACGCACAAGCTGGTCGTGTGATAGGCTCCGGTCAGTACGATATCCATCATCTGCTTCCACTGCGCCTCCGACAGCATATCGAAGGTTACGCCACCCTCGAACGCGATGGCGTTATTGACCAATATATCCACGCCGCCGAACTCGGCCTGTACCTCGCCCAGCATAGTCTCGATCGAAGCGCGCTCGCGCAGATCAGCCGGCAGCGGCAGCGCCTCGCCGCCCATGTCCTCGATGGACTGGGCCACCACCTCGGCCGCCTCGGCGTTGCTGTAATAATGCAGCACCACGTAGGATTTGTGCCGCCCATAGGCCAACGCCAGCTCGCGCCCCAGGCCGCCAGACGCGCCGGTGATGAGAACGACTTTGTTAGCCAATTCGAGATCCATGAGATACCCCTCCCGTGCAAAATCGCACGATGTATAAAACGTAAAGGCATGCTTGCTACGTTTCACGTTTCACGTTTTACGTCTCACATTTCACGTGTCATATACAATTCGCCCAACTCAAAGCCCAGCTTGCGGTAATACTCGCGCGTGCCCACCGCCGAGATGACCGCCAGCCGTGCAAATCCCGCCTCGCGCGCCGCCTGGACTGCCCACTCGATCAAGCGTGTGCCCAGGCCGAGGTGCTGCGCCTCGCCCTGGCTGGCAGCGCCGATCTCCAAGGCCGGGCCGTAGACGTGCACCTCGCGGATCACGGCGCTGCCGTGCAGTTCGGGCAGGATTTCGCCGCGCGGCACATCACGCGAGGGCTGTGACAGGCGCAAAAAGCCGGCCAGCTTACCGGCCGGGGTGACGTAACTGAGAAAATGCTCAAGCGTCGCATCGGTCTGGTAGCCAGTTGCCTCCTGGCGCAGTTGGCCAAACTCCACTTGCTCACGACGCACCTCGCGGCAGCGAATGCACCTGCACGCCAGGCCGCGCTGCGCGAGCTCGCGTTGGACAAGCTGGCGCAAGTGAGAGTGGGTGACGCCAGCCACAATGTATTGAGATGGGATATCGCGCATGACGCGATTGATGCGGCAGTAAGGCGGGACAGTCGTTTTGCACGTCGCCAGCAGCTCGACCAACTCGTCGTCGGTGTATGGCACGTATTCCCCTCTCTGCCAACGCGCGTAGAGCTCGGTGCCCTCGAGAAGGCTGCAAGGATAAAGTTTGAGCTCGTCGGGGCGCAGGGCCGGATCATCCCACAGGCGGGCAAAATCGACCCGGTCCGAAGCCAGTGTGGCACCGAACAAATTAGGCATCCAGTGCAGATGCAGCTTGAAGCCGGCCAAGCGCAGCAAGCGGCAAGCGCGCCGCGTATCGGCCAGGCCGTGCCCGCGCCGGTTGGCAGCCAGGATCGCGTCGTCCAAACTTTGCACGCCCAACTGCACCTTGGTGACGCCCAACCAGCGCAAGCGCCGCACCTCAGACAGCGTGATCTCGTCCGGGCGCGTCTCGATCACCAATCCGACGTTACGTCGCTCAGCGGTCTCGTTAACCCGCTGAGCCTCGATCAGCGTGGCCGAGTCCTGCCCGTTCATGGCATCCAGGCAACGCCGGATGAACCTCTCCTGGTAGTCGCCCGGATAGGCCGACCAGGTGCCGCCCAGGATCAAAAGCTCGACCTTGTCGGTGGGATGGCCGATGCCGCTCAATGCCTCCAATCGCCTGGAAGTCTGCAGGTAGGGGTCGAACTCGGCCTCGGCCGCCCGCCGCGCGCCGGGTTCATCGGGCAGGTAGCTCTTGGGAAAGCCGTCTACCTCCGGGCAGAAAATGCACCGGCCCGGGCAGGCCGCCGGCCCGGTCAGCACGGCCACCGGCGTCACGCCCGACAGCGTGCGCACCGGCTTGAGCCGCAGTCGCTCGAACACAGCCCGCTCGAAGGGGAGCACGCCCTCCGCCGCCATCTGGCGATAAGCCTCGATCACCCGGCTGCGGGGCAGCGGCTGGACGGCATCGCGCAAGTGCCGGGCGATCATGTGGTCCAAAGCAGCCGGCGACAGATCCTCGGCAGCCCGCACCGCCTCAAACAGGGCCAGCAGCGCATCGGCGTGCTGCCGGGTGTCGAGGTGGTAGCCGTGACGTTGAATCCATTCTTCAGGGGTTATACCCCGCCTGCTCGTCTGGGTGTCCATTTTGTCGCTCTGTAGGGGCAGGCCTCTGTGCCTGCCCTTGAGGGCAAGCACAGAGGGTTGCCCCTACATTTTGAAAAGATACACTCTGTAGTATAATGATAAGTGTGAAAGCGGAAGTTGTCAACCAACTGATCGAGCTGAACAAGCGCTTTTACGCCCAGTTCGCCGGCGCGTTTTCGGCCAGCCGTTCGAGCCGGCAAGACAGCCTCAACACGGTCGTCATGCATATCGGCGGTGCGGCAAAAGTACTGGATCTTGGCTGTGGCAATGGGCGGCTGGCGCGGCGGCTCGAGCGGGAAGAACGGCCCATTGCCTACCTGGGACTGGATTGGGCCGAGATGGTCAGACTGGCGATCTCACACTGTGAGCAGTTGTGCCACGTGGCGGCCGAATTCCGCCTGGCGGAGCTCACGCGGCCGGGTTGGGGCCGCGAACTACCGGGGCAGCCGTTTGAGACTGCCGTCGCGTTGGCCGTCTTGCACCACATCCCCAGTTTTGAGCTGAGGTGCGACGTGCTGCGCGAGGTGAGCAGAGTGCTTGCGCCAGGCAGCCAACTACTCATGACCAACTGGCAATTCACCCATAACGCCCGGCTGCGTAACAAGATCGTCGACTGGCAAATAGTGGGCGTCGACAGCCACGAGCTGGAAGCTGGCGACGCGTTGTTGGACTGGAAACGGGATGGTCTTGGCTTCCGTTACTGCCACCTGTTGACCGAAGACGAGGTTCAGCTCCTGGCCGCTCAGAGCGGATTCGAGGTTAGGGAGCAGTTTTACAGCGACGGCGGCCTGAACCTGTACAGTATTCTAAAACGCAAAACGTGAAACGTAACTAGCTCTTTTTACATTTCACGTTTTACGTCTTACATTAAATTCGATTTGCGTGTATAATATCAATACGAATCTTGTGT
>JAFGFO010000380.1 GCA_016931085.1 Thermoflexales bacterium | reverse complement strand
GTGGTTTGCAGCGATATGTCCATAGGTGCTCCTTGCCAGAAAACGAGACGCCTGGCAAAAGCCAGGCATCTCGTCATTGAAAACCCGTTTTCCAGCCTTACGCTGGATTGCGTTCTATTCCAGAGTTACGTTGGACGTAACATCACGAGAATCCCAAGCCCCTTTCTCTCAGGCTCAACCAACGCCCCGGCGAGCCGACGATCAAATGGTCGAGCACGTCGATATCCATCAGCTTGCCGACCTCGACCACCTGCTTCGTTACGGCCACGTCCTCCGGGGATGGAGACGGGTCGCCCGAGGGGTGGTTATGCGCGACGATGATGGCCGCGCTGTTGGTGCGCACCGCCTCGCGGAACAGCTCGCACACGCGGATCGCCGTGGTGTTCAAGCTGCCCTGGTAAACGGTGTGGATGCCCTGGATGCGGTTGCGCGTGTCAAGCAGCACCACCCGCATGTGTTCTTGCTCGAGCAGGCTCATCTCGCCCATCAGCAAGTTGGCCGCGTCGGCCGGGCACTTGACCTGCGGGCGCTCGCCGAGCGTGTCGACCATCAAGCGCCGCCCCATCTCGATCCCGGCCCGGATGCGCTTGGCACCATGCTTGCCCACCCCCTTGACGGACTGCAACTCGGCCGAGGACGCCTTGACGATTTCCAAGACGGTGGGGAACTTGTCCAGCACGCGCAGGGCTGTGTCAGGGTTTCCCAACATGGCGCTGAGCAGCTCCAGCACGGGCAGTCCCGTGACTCCCTCCAACACCCGGTCGCCGGGCTTTTCGCGCAGCACCTTGAGCGAGACCGGGGTATCCTCTTGAAGATTTCCAAACAGCGACAGTTGATAGTACATCCTACCTCCTGAACGGTCATTATGCGCCGGAAACGATTACCAATCGAACGCCAACTGCCGGCCTGGCTCTCCCGCCAGCAAGCTAGAGGCAGCCATAGTAGCCCACCACGTGCGGCCGGTGGCGCGCTCGAACTCGACCAGGCGATCCAACACCGGCCGGCACGCTTCGGACTGGGCCTGGTGGCAGCGCTCGGCCTGGCTGGCATAGATGCAAAACCGGCACGAGGTCCGCGCCCCCCCCTCCACATCGGCGTCATACATGCTCGCCGGACTCATCCCCTGCGCCTGGTAGGCCGGGTGCGGCTCGATGCCCCAATCGCGCAGCTTACGAAATGTATCGCGCCTCGACCAGGTGTGGACCGGCAGCCAGTTGACAGCCGTGACTTGCTCACGCTTCCAGTGCAAGCGTGGGGCCGTCGCCGTTTTCCTGGCGCGCCGGGGGCTTTCGGCGGCACGCTCGCCCAGGGCCACCCAGATTTCCGGCTGCTCGGCAAGCAAGCTGCTTCGATTCTGGCGCAGCCACAAGTCGAGCAGCTCGACCTTCCCGTACCGGGTACAAAATCGCGCTGACGCTGAAGGTGGCCAACCCCTCCTCATGGCCAGGTCAGTCACGCCTGCGATCACGCCAGGTGTGTTCCACGGCACGATATCGCCTGGTTTGTGGATATCGACGACGGCCAGGCGACGCACACCCGTGCCGTCACCTACAGGCTCGTAGAGAATCTGCTGGGCCACCAGCGGCACGCCGACCTTCTCACACACGTATTGGACGTACGGCAAGGTCTCCCGCCAATCCTCGGGCAAACACTGGTAATGGCAGGCCACCGGCAGCAAGCCACGCTCGACCAGGTCGAGCAGCATGGCCACGCTGTCCTTGCCGCCAGACAGGCTGACGACGATCGCCCCCGCCTTGCCTGTGCGAGGTCCAAGCTCATCGCTCATCCGCGCACCGCCACTCGAACACGTGTATCTCGTCCATACCTTGCCCTTCCTGCCATGTAGGGTAGAGCCTGGTGCCTATATCCCAGCCGCGTGCCTGGCGCATATCAGGGATTCGCTCGCTGTGACTTTACTCATATAAGTGTTAGCGCTGGAACCATAAGCTTGTCATTTGAGGCCGTTTTGAGGCTGTTTTAAGGGGCAAAATGGTGAGATGGGCGGACTGTTGGAACCACAAGTTTGTCGAGAGTGCAAATTGGAACCATAAACCTGTCGAAAGTTAAGGAAAAATGGGCGACTTTTGACGCTTTCTATGGCAATATTGCCCGTTTTTCGGATGTAGGTGGAAAAGTCCAGCCTCAAGTGCAGATTTTGATGGAAGCATAAGCGTGTCAAATGACATTTTTATGGGTAAAGTCACACTCGCGTCTACTTACGATCCTACCGGCTTTTCTCAACTTGTAGACTTGCCGGCGCAGCCAAGTCAGACCGCAGCGGCTGCAGGGCGGATGGAGCGCAAAGGCTCCCCCGATTTTCTCGTAGCCTGGCAATGTCGCTGGCGGCAGCCGGGACGCCCGGGCGCGTCGTCTCCGATTGGAATAACAGGCACAGGTGCCACACCATGCAATATCCCGCAGCGTTTCCCTTCGCCCGTGCATCGCCCGGCACAAGCGAGCCATCCACACGCCAGGGTTGGCCGCGACCGCGCACTCCACCCACTCGGCTGTCTCCGGCTGTGGCATCTCGTACAGGCTGGCCTCAACCAGGTGCAGGTACATGCCATAGTCCACTTCGCCGTCGTCCGCCATGCACAGCAGGTCGACAGCAGACACAAGCGCAGCTATGTGCGGATCAATCTCGGTCACTTTCACCGCCACCTCCTCGTCAGAACAACGCCGGTTGAGCTTGCCGGCGCTCAGGCGCGGCACCGGCAGCCGCCTGGCGTGTTGGCTCCAGCACGTCACTTTGCTCAGCCAGCACGATCTCGACCTCGTACCCCCACGCCGCCAGGTGCTCGGCGAGCACAGCAGCGCAGGCTTGGGGCGTTTCGGCCGCGATGATCTCCACCCCCATCCTTTCGCCCTCCCACAACCGGACACAGAACTCGTCTCGCCGCGTCGTGTCCGATCTGTAGTGCGCCACCCAGTGCTTGATCCAGGGCAGCAAAAAGCCGCGCACAACGAGCAGGTCGTCGGCGTAGCCAGGATGCCGCTCGTCGATCCCAGCCTGGTAGACCAGCACGTGTCGCCGGCGCACTCTCTGCTCCAGATCTGCCGGCAGCGCCGCCCTGGGCTTGCCGTTGGGAAGCAAGGGGCGCATAGCTCACCTCGACAGCCCCACAGCGACGGCTGCCCCTGCCCGCCTGGCCTGGCAATACAGGCCCTCGATCGCGGCGGCCGAATCGCGCAAGAAGGCCAGCCACTCCATGATCACTTCGTGGTCTTGCGCGGGATTGCCCGGCGCGGGCGGCGGGTTGTAGAACAGCCTCTCGCCCATCGCCAAGACAGCCTTCTCTGTCAGCTTGCCGGTGTTGTGCTCAGTGCTGGCGTGCGCCCCGGCCGCCATGAACGCCGGGATGACGCTGCCCATGTAGAACGCCTTCTCCTCATCTTGCTCGGGATCGCACTGCGCCGTCACCCAGTCGCGGACGGTCTGGCCGGGATCCGGCGGCACGTAACCAGGCGGCACAGCCTCGCCCGGCGCGGCCGG
>JAFGFO010000379.1 GCA_016931085.1 Thermoflexales bacterium | reverse complement strand
TTCGCCGGGCGATTTCAAGGCCGTGCAGCGCATCTCGCAAGAGATCCGCCGCTGCACCATCTGTGGCCTGACGCGCGCCAATCGCAAAGACATCGACGCAGCGGCCGAGGCGCTGCAAGGCGCGGCTAACCCACGCATCCACACCGGCCTGGGCGTCTCCGACGTTCATATCCAGCACAAGCTGCGCACCACCCGCGAGAAAGCGCTCGAGCTGGGTGTGGACGCGGTCAAGCATGCCAAAAAGTACGTCGGCGACGTTCAATATTACACAGAGGACGCCGGCCGGGCCGAGCCGGCCTACCTTTACCAGGTGCTGGAAGCCGTCATCGACGCCGGCGCCACCGTCGTCAATATCCCCGACACGACCGGCTACACCACCCCGAACGAGTTCGCGGCGCTCATCCGCGGCATCAAAGAAAACGTGCCCAACATCGACAAGGCGGTCATCGCCGTCCACTGCCACAACGACTTGGGGATGGCCACGGCCAACACGCTGGCCGGCGTGCTCAACGGCGCGCGGCAGGTCGAGGTCACCGTCAATGGCATCGGCGAGCGAGCCGGCAACACCTCGCTGGAGGAAGTGGTCATGGCGATCAAGACCCGCCGCGACGTCTTTGGCCTGGACAGCCGCATCGACGCGCGCCACATCTACCCCATCAGCCGGCTGGTCAGCCACCTGACCAGCATCCCGGTGCAGCCCAACAAGGCCATCGTCGGCGCCAACGCCTTCGCTCACTCCTCTGGCATTCACCAGGACGGCTTTCTGAAAGAACGCACAACCTACGAGATCATCAACCCGCGCGACGTCGGGGTGCCGGATTCAGAGATCATCCTCTCGGCCCGCTCGGGTCGGGCCGGCCTGCGCCACCGCTTGGGCGAGCTGGGCTACTCGCTGGACGACGAGCAGTTCGAAAAAGTTTACAACCGTTTCCTGGAAGTGGCCGACAAGAAAAAGACGGTCGACACGCGCGACCTGGAAGCCATCGTCGGCGGCGAGGCGGAGGTGTTCTTCGAAGAAAGCTATCACCTCGAGCAGGTGCAGGTGGCCTGCGGCGACTGCACCATCCCCACCGCCACCGTCCGCATCAAGGGGCCGGATGGACAGCTTTACTGCGACGCCGACCACGGTAGCGGGCCGGTCGATGCCATCTATCGCGCCATCAACCGCGTGATCCAGGAACCGAACGAGCTGATCGAGTTCTCGATCGAGGCCGTGACGGAGGGCATCGACGCCGTAGCGCGGGTGACGATCCGCATCCAGGCCGAGGAGCCGGTGAAGGACAACGGCTTCGAGCGGCGGGTGTTCAGCGGGCGCGGGGTGGATACCGACACGATGGTGGCCTGCGCCAAGGCCTACATGTTCGCCCTCAACCGGCTGATCGCTGCCCGGCGCGAGGCGAAAAAATAACACGCTCCCCCTCTCCACCCGTTTCGGGGGGAGAGGGTTGGGGTGAGGGGGGTATATGGGACACACACTAGCTGAAAAAATCATCGCCGCCCACGTGGTAGGCGAAAACGGGCAAGCCACGCCGCGTCCGGTGCGGGCGGGCGAGCTGGTCGAGGTCAGTGCAGACGTCGTGCTGGCCAACGACATCACCGCGCCTATCTCGCTGCGCGAATTTGAGCGACTGGGCGTGGAGCGCGTGTTCGACCCCGATAAGGTCGTCCTGGTGGCCGACCACTTTGCGCCCAACAAGGATATCAAGTCGGCCGAGCAGTGCGCGCAAATGCGCCGTTTCGCCCGCGCGCAAGGCCTGACTCATCACTACGACGTGGGGCAGATGGGCATCGAGCACGCGCTCTTGCCGGAGCAGGGGCTGGTTGCGCCAGGCGACCTCGTCGTAGGCGCTGACTCGCACACCTGCACCTACGGCGCGCTGGGCGCGTTCGCCACCGGCATGGGATCGACCGATATCGCCGTGGCCATGGCAACCGGCGTCGTCTGGCTGCGCGTGCCGGAAACGATCCGCGTGGTTTACCACGGCGAACTGGGCCCCTGGGTGGGCGGCAAGGACTTGATCTTGTATACAATCGGCCAGATCGGCGTCAGTGGTGCGCTGTACAAGGCGCTCGAATTCGCCGGCCCCACGATCAGCACCCTTCCGATGGCCGGGCGGTTGACAATGTCGAACATGGCCATCGAGGCCGGCGGCAAAGCCGGGCTGGTCGACTTTGACGGCGTCACGGCCGCCTACGTGGACGGGCGTGTCCGGAGGCCTTTCCAGCCTTACCAGGCTGACGAGGACGCCGCCTATGCCCAAGTCATCGAGATCGACGCGGCCCAGATCGAGCCGCAGGTAGCGTTCCCTCACCTTCCGGAGAACGCTCGCCCGGCCAGCCAGGCCGCCCACGTCAAGATCGACCAGTCCGTCATCGGCTCGTGCACCAACGGCCGGCTGGAAGACCTGCGCGTGGCGGCCGAAATCCTGCGCGGGCGCAAGGTGCATCCTGACGTGCGCTGCATCATCATCCCCGGCACACAGCAAATCTACCTGGAGGCGCTGCGCGAGGGCTTGATCGAGGCCTTTATCGAGGCCGGCGCGGCTGTCAGCACGCCCACCTGCGGCCCTTGCCTGGGTGGGCACATGGGAGTATTGGCCGCCGGCGAGCGCGCGGTGAGCACGACGAACCGCAACTTTCGTGGCCGCATGGGCCATCCCGACAGCGAGGTTTACCTGGCCGGCCCCGCCGTGGCGGCCGCCTCAGCTCTGATTGGACGCATCGCCGAGCCCAAGGAGGTACTGCAATGAAACTCACAGGCCAAGTATGGAAATATGGCGACAATGTGGACACTGACGCCATCATCCCGGCGCGCTATCTCAACATGTCCTTGCCCGAAGAACTGGCACCACACTGTATGGAAGACATCGACGCGAGCTTTGCTGCCCTCGTCCAGGCCGGCGACATTGTGATAGGCGGGGAGAACTTTGGCTGCGGTTCGTCGCGCGAGCACGCGCCGCTGGCGCTCAAAGGCGCGGGCGTGGCCTGCGTCGTGGCCAAGAGCTTTGCCCGCATCTTTTACCGCAGCGCGATCAACACCGCTCTGCCGATCCTGGAATGTTCCCAGGCCGTGCAGGAAACTGAGAAAGGCGATACCTTGACAGTCGACCTGCAAGCCGGCCTCATCACCAACGCACGCACCGGGCGCAGCTACCAGACCGCGCCGCTGCCCGAATTTGTGATGAAGATCGTCCAGGCCGGCGGACTGGTGCCCTATACGCGAGAGCGATTACAAGCGAGATAATCTTGTTACACAGAGTCTCACAGAGGACACACAGAGATGCACAGAGGATTTATAGAAGCCAAATCTTCTCTGTGAAGCTCTGTTTACTCAGTGTATCTCTGTGGCCTGAATAGTTACACGCAGTCAAAGGCAAGCGATGCAAACAGACCTATCCAATACGTGGCTCACAGGCGCCAAGCAAGTGGACTTTTATGTCTCTTCGGCCGACGTCATCATCGTCGAAAGACAGCGGATGATCGCGCTTTTGCTCGATCTCTTTCGCTATCATTTCGAGCCGGCTCAGGGCCTCCATGTGCTGGATCTGGGCTGCGGCGACGGCGTGATCACAGAACGCGTGCGCGAGCTGTATCCCGACAACGCGTTTTATCTCCTGGATGGCTCGCCCGACATGCTGGAAAAAGCCAGGCAAAAGCTGGGCGATGATCGCGTCACGTTCATCCATCAAAGCTTTGAAGAGTATCTCGATTCGCCGGTGGACGACCAGAAATATGATTTCATCTTTTCCGCCAACGCCATCCACCACCTGGACTGGCTGGGCAAATCGCGCATGTATGCCAGGTTGTTTCGCGAGCTCAAGTATGGCGGGTTGTTTATCGACATAGACCCTGTCTTGCCTACTTCGGAGCGAAGCGAGCGATGGCAGCTCAGGATGTGGGCCGACTGGATGAACGAGATGCTCCACAAGCACAAGCTGGGCGACGTCGGTCAATACGATGATGTGCCTTCTGCGTGCAGGGCCAAGGCCGAGAACAAGCTCAGCACCTTGTTCGATCAGATGCAGTTGCTTGGCCAGATTGGATTCAGAGACGTGGACTGTTTCTATAAATACGGTCTGTTTGCCGTGTTCGGGGGGACCAAGTAAACGCACATGGACAAGGTCAAGCAGCACTTTGAGGAAGAAGCGCGAGAATACGATGGGATCATCCTGAGGATCATCCCACACTATCCGTACATGATAGAAGCCCTGATCTCGGCCATCCCGTTCGAGGCTGCTGCCCCAATCCGCGCCATCGACCTGGGCTGCGGCACCGGGACGGTCGCGCGGCGCGTGCTGGAGGCTTTCCCGCGTGCGCGTATGAGTTGTGTAGATCTGGCAGAGAATATGCTGGGGATGGCGCGCGCCAAGCTGGCGGACTACCCACACATTCGCTATATTCCGGGCGACTTTAACCACCTGGAATTTGACCAGGAATACGACGTCGTCGTCTCGTCGCTGGCGCTGCACCACCTGGTGAGCGATCAGGATAAGCGAGGCTTTTACCGCAAGGTTTACGACACCCTGGCGCCCGGCGGCGTCTTTTACAACGCGGACGTCGTGTTAGGCTCCAGCGCCGCGCTCCAGGACATGTACATGGACAAGTGGCGGGCGTTTATGCGGCAGAAGGTATCTGACGAAGAGATCGAGACCAAGTGGCTGCCCAAGTATCGCGCGGAAGATCGCCCGGCCCGGCTGAGCGATCAACTGGCGTGGTTGGCCGAGACCGGCTTCGCAGGCGTGGACGTGGTGTGGAAGTATTATAACTATGCGGTGTATGGAGGAAATAAACCGTGATTCGCCAATGTCAAGAGGCCGATTTTGAGGCTATGTATGAAATCGTCAACGACGCGGCCCAAGCCTACAAGGGCGTGATCCCCCAGGATCGCTGGCACGAGCCTTACATGCCCCGCGACGAGCTGCGGCACGAGATAGATGCCGGGGTCGCCTTTTGGGGCTATGAGGAAGACGGTTACCTGCTTGGCATGATGGGCATCCAGGACGTCCAGGACGTAACTCTCATCCGGCACGCCTACGTCCGCACCAGGCAGCGCAAGCAAGGCATCGGCGGCAAGTTGCTGGCTCACCTGCGCCGGCAGACGAGGAGGCCAGTGCTGATCGGGACGTGGGCAGACGCCACCTGGGCCATCCGCTTTTACGAAAAGCATGGCTTCCAGTTGGTCTCGCAGGAAGAAAAGAACCGGCTGCTGAAAAAGTACTGGTCGATTCCGGACCGCCAGGTCGAGACCTCGGTGGTCCTGGCCGAGAAAATCAGCGAAGGACACCAGGAGCACTAGGAAAATCTCCGTTGTGTTCTTTGTGCCCTTCGTGGTAAAAAATCTTGTAAGGAGAAGAAGCAAACAATGAAAGCAAAAATCGTCACATTACCTGGAGACGGCATTGGCCCGGACGTTGTAGCCGAGGCCCTCAAGGCCCTCAACAAGGTGGCCCAGGTCTATGGGCATAGCTTTGAGTTCGAGGAGGCCCTGATCGGCGGCGCCGCCATCGACGCTACCGGCGAGCCGCTGCCGGCCGCCACGCTGGAAAAGTGCCTGGCCAGCGACAGCGTCCTGATGGGCGCGGTGGGCCACCCCCGCTTCGACAACGACCCGCGCGCCAAGGTGCGCCCGGAACAAGGCCTGCTGGGCCTGCGCAAGGGCATGCAGGTCTTTGCCAACTTGCGCCCGGTCAAGCTGTACCCCCAACTGCTGCACGCTTCGACCATCAAGCCCGAGGTGATCAAGGATGTAGACCTGCTGGTGGTGCGCGAGCTGACCAGCGGGTTGTACTTTGGCGAGAAGGGCCGCAAGCTCGTCGACGGCGTGGAAGCCGCCTACGACACCATGTTTTACACCGCCGCCGAGGTCGAGCGCATCGTGCGCGTGGCCTTCGATCTGGCCCGCCAGCGGCGCAAGAAGGTCACCTCGGTGGACAAGGCCAACGTGCTGGAAAGCTCGCGCCTGTGGCGTGAGGTGGCTACTCGCCTGTCTGCTGAGTACCCCGACGTCGAGTTCGAGTCCATGTTCGTGGACATCGCCTCCATGCGACTGGTGCGTTATCCGGCCGTGTTTGACGTGATGGTGACCGAAAATACCTTTGGCGACATCCTGACCGACGAGGCCTCGATGATCGTTGGCTCGATGGGTATGCTGCCCTCGGGCGCGATTGGTGCCAAGGGGCCTGGCTTGTATGAGCCGATTCATGGCTCGGCGCCCAAGTACACCGGCCAGAATGTGGTTAACCCGATCGCCACCATCCTCAGCGGCGCGATGCTGCTGCGTTACTCACTGCACCTGGACACGGAGGCCCAGGCTATCGAGGACGCCGTGCAGGCCGTGCTCGAAGACGGCTACCGCACCAAGGACATCTGCGAGGAGGGCAGCCAGCTTGTGGGCACCCGCGAGATGGGTGACCTGGTGGCGGAAAGAATCGGGTGATGCATACGTTCTACACCAACGATGGAGGTCCTCCCCCTCTCCACCCGTTTCGGGGGGAGAGGGTTGGGGTGAGGGGGGTCTATTTTCGAAACAGGAGGTTGCGTGACAAAAGTAGCACTGTACGACACAACCCTGCGCGACGGCGCGCAGGCTGAAGGCATTTCCTTTTCGGTCGACGACAAGCTCAAGATCGCCCGCCAACTGGACCGGCTGGGCATCTCGTATATCGAGGGCGGCTGGCCCGGCTCCAACCCCAAGGACATGGCCTTTTTCGAGCAGGCCCTGGAATTGGAGTTGGCCCAGGCCGTGGTGACTGCCTTTGGCAGCACGCGGCGGGCCGGTGCGGCAGTGGACGAGGACGCCAACGTCCGGGCGCTGGTCACGGCCGGCACGGCCGCCGTGACCTTGGTTGGCAAAAGCTGGGACTTGCACGTCCGCGAGGTGCTGCGCACCACGTTGGAGGAAAATCTGCGCATGATCGCCGACAGCGTGCGCTATCTCAAGTCAAAAGGGCGAGAGGTGATTTACGACGCCGAGCACTTTTTCGATGGCTACCGGGCCGACCCGGTTTACGCCATGCAAACACTGGCTGCCGCCGCCGAGGCAGGGGCCAGCGTGCTGGTTCTGTGCGACACCAACGGCGGCAGCCTGCCGGGCGTGTTGGCGGCAGCCATTCGAGCGGTACAGCAAGATACCACGACTCCCTTGGGCATTCACGCCCACAACGATAGCGAAACCGCCGTGGCCAACTCGCTGATTGCTGTAGAGGCCGGGGTTGTCCACGTCCAGGGTACGCTCAACGGCTATGGCGAACGCTGCGGCAACGCCAACTTGTGCTCCATCATCCCCGCTCTCAAGCTCAAGCTGGGCATAGACTGCATCGGCGACGAGCAACTGCGCAGCTTGACCGCAACGGCCCGCTACGTCAGCGAGTTGGCGAACATGCAGCTTGCCTCACATTTGCCGTACGTCGGCAACAGCGCCTTTGCTCACAAAGGCGGCATACACGTGGACGCCATGGTCAAGTGTGCGGAAAGCTACCAACACATCGACCCCAGCCTGGTCGGCAACCAACAGCGGATCGTCGTCTCCGAGCTGGCGGGCAAGAGCAGCATCGCTTACAAGGCCAGCCAGTTTGGCGTCGAGTTGGCCGGCGGCACGGAGCAAGCCAGGCAAGTCTTGCAGCGGATCAAGAATTTGGAAAGCCAGGGCTTTCAATTCGAAGGCGCCGAAGGCTCGGTGGAGCTTCTCATGCGCCGCTTGCAGCCGGGTTACACGCCGCCTTTCAAGCTGATCGACTTTCACGTGTTGATCCACGACAGCCACGACAATGGCGGCGGCATGGAGGCCGTGGCTACCGTCAAGGTACAGGTAGGTGACCACGTGATGCACACTGCCGCCGACGGCAACGGCCCGGTCAACGCCCTGGACGCGGCCGTGCGCAAGGCGCTGCTGCCTTTTTATCCCAGCCTGGCCGAGGTGCAGCTCACCGACTACAAGGTGCGTATCCTGGATGGTGAGGAAGGCACGTCTGCTCAGACCCGCGTGCTCATCGACTCCGCCAGCGGTGCCCGCAGTTGGAGCACGGTGGGCAGCTCGACCAACATCATCGAAGCCAGTTGGCAAGCCCTGGCCGACAGCCTGGAATATGCTCTGTTACCTGAAACCCAGCAAGACCCTAAGGGTCCGTAAAAGAATAGTCTCCGTCATTCTGCGGCAAAAACACAGGCAAGTGCCGGAAGTAATATTTTTACGAACCCTAAGGG
>JAFGFO010000378.1 GCA_016931085.1 Thermoflexales bacterium | reverse complement strand
GAGTGCGCCGAGAAGATTTTTAAAAACTCTGCGTTCTCGGCGCTCTCGGCGGTAAAATCTTTGGTTGCGGCCGAAGGCCGCGCTAGGTGGATAGCAAGTTGAGTGGGATTGTGCGAGTTGGGGTGCAAGTGTTGGCACGAGTTGGGTTTCTGGGTGTGTTGGTGCTGCTCATCCTGGGGCGGGGAAGCACGGGGGCGGCGCCTGGGCCGGTGTATTACTCGGAGGGCGACCGCTTTGGCGTCAACGTGGCCCAAGGCGACATTCGCGAATACGACCTGGCAGCCTTGGGCGCCGGCTGGTACCTCAATTGGCGTGTGAGCGCCAACCCTCCCCATCCCGACGGCGTCGAGTTCGTCCAGACCGTGCGCACTTGCCATGGGCTGGGCGTGCCCACGCCAGAGACGGTGGCCCAGGCGGTCGTGGCCAACCCGGGCGCGCTGTGGCTGATCGGCAACGAGCCGGACTCACCCTGGAACGACAACTGCTTGCCCGAGGAATACGCCCAGGCCTATCACGCGGCGTATACCCTGATCAAGTCCCTGGACCCTACCGCCCAGGTGGCCGCCGGCGGCATCGTGCAGGCCACGCCGCTGCGCCTCGAATACCTGGACCAGGTACTGGCGGCTTACCAGCAGGCCTATGGGCAGCCCCTGCCGGCCGACGCCTGGCAGATCCACGGCTTTGTGCTGCGCGAGGAATACGGCGGTTGGGGCGCCAGCATCCCGCCTGGCCTGGCCGCCAGCACGGGGATGTTGTACAACATCCGCGACGTGGACAACATGGACTGCTTTCGCCAGCAGATCGTGCGCTTCAGGCAGTGGATGAAGGCACACGGCTGGCAGAACCTGCCGCTGCACGTGACCGAGTACGGCGTATTGATGTGGGAAGACATCGTGGATGACGCCGACCGCTTTCCTCCCGCGTGCGGGGCTGAGCCTGGTCAAATCGTGATGCGGGAAAGCACCCTCGATGTGGCTGATTCTCCACGCCCTTTTGACTCGGCCCGCGTGCAGGCTTTCATGACGGCTACGTTCGACTATTTTTTATACCAGGCGATCGACCCCGCGCTGGGCTGCCCGGCCGACGGCAGCCGGCTGGTCCAAATCTGGTCGTGGTACAGCCTGCGCGACGATATGTACAACGAGCAGGGGATGCTGATCAGCTCGGCGTTCAATGGCGATTTGTTCGACTGCCTGGGGACGTGCTCGCTCAATCCGCTGGGCCAGGCTTACGCGGCCTACGTCCTCCCTCGCACGACGCCCTACGTCGACTTGTGGCCGCAGAGCCTGGGCGTGAACGTGGGGCAGGCGAGCCTGGGCGAGACGGGCCCCCTGACCTTGACGGCCCAGGTCGCCAATCGCGGCAACGCCAGCTCGCCCGCCGGCTGGTCGCTGCGCTTCGCCGGCGCGCAGGGAGAGATCGGCACGGCCTGGCTAGGCGCGGTGCCGTTGCGTTACCAGGGCACAGCCAACGCGGAAATGGGCTGGATGGCCCCAGTCAGCGGGACACACGCGATCACGCTGGTCGTGGAGGCGGGTGAAGACGTCGACCCATCGAATAACACCGGCCTGTTCACGCTGAGCTTGACGGGTGACGCGCTTCCCTCTTCCCTGGCCTTCGACCCGCCCGTGTTGTGGTGGACGGGAGACAGCCTGACGGCCACCGCGCGCGTGCGGGTGACCAATCCCGGCAGCGTGGCGGTGCGGGACGTGAGGGTGCAGTTTTTGCGCGAGGGCTTGCCGCTGGGTGACGTGCTGTACGTGGAGAGGCTGCCGGCCGGCGGGGAGGTGGTGCACACGGCTACCTGGACCGAGACGGCGCCCGGGACGCGGCGCATGGCCGCGCGCGCCTGGTCGCCGGCCACGGGCCAAAAGAGCCTGTCGGCCAACTTCCTGGTCGCCCGCTTCAGGCTCTTCCTGCCGGCGGCGGCCAAAAAGCGCTGAACGCAACCCTTTTATCGTGGCTGGAGCGACTGATTAATAAGTTAGCGCGCCAAACCGATGGGGCGATATGTAGGGCAGGTTTCCATACCTGCCTCCGGGCACTGAACACTCGGCGACCCGTTTGGTGTGGCTGGAGCGACTAGTTAATGATGGCTATGTAGCAACGAGTTTGTGTAGTGAGGGGCTTTCTCCCTCTCCCCTTTGGGGAGAGGGTTGGGGTGAGGGGAAAGGGACAGAATGGGATTGGATAGTGTTGTTTCAACGACTGTGGGCCAGACCGTGGCCGTCATCATCCCGGCTCACAACGAAGAGCGCTTTATCGGCAGCGTCGTGCTCA
Organism: Thermoflexales bacterium; assembly: GCA_016931085.1. The sequence goes on along the minus strand of JAFGFO010000378.1, from coordinate 2,042 downwards.
GGGCACGCCAGCACGGCATCGCCGTTATCGTCGTCGACGATGGCTCGAGCGACGAAACGGCCGAGATCGCCCGCCTGGCCGGCGCGATCGTCGTGCGGCACGAGCGCAACCTGGGCAAGGGCATCGCGCTGAACACGGGCTTTGACAAGGCGCGCGAGCTGGGGGCGGACGCCGTGGTAGTCTTGGACGGCGACGGGCAGCACCAGCCGGGCCAGATCCCCGCCATCGCCGCACCGGTGCTGGCCGGCCAGGCTGACCTCGTCGTCGGCTCGCGTTACCTGGAGCGGCGCAATGGCGACGTGCCCACCCACCGCGCGTGGGGGCACTGGGTGTTCACTCGCCTGACCAATCTGTTGTCCGGCGTGTCTGTCACCGACTCGCAGAGCGGGTTCAGGGCCTTTTCGCGGCGCGCTTTGGAGGTCATGCCCTTTTATTCCGGCGGCTTTTCGGTCGAGTCCGAGATGCAGTTCTTGGCCCAGGAGAACAAGCTGAAGGTGATCGAAGTGCCCATCACCATCCATTACCAGGACAAGCCCAAGCGGAACGTGCTCGTGCACGGCTTGCTGGTGCTCAACGGCGTGCTGCGCCTCATCGGCCAGCACCGCCCGCTGTTGTCCTTTGGCCTGCCGGGCGCCTTGGCCCTGCTGGCCGGCCTGCTGTTGGGGATAGGCGTGGTCCACATTTATCGTACCAGCCACGAGCTGGCTATGGGATATGCCCTGCTCGTCGTGACCCTGGTGTTGATGGGCTCTTTTTCGCTGTTCACCGGCATCATCCTGCACTCGGTGCGCGCCCTGCTGCTGGACTGGAAGCAGAAAGACTGAGCGGCGCACGTGCGATGCACCTCGCGAAGCGGGTGCGTTGCACGTGACTGAATCCCCATGCCTACCACCAGCCTGATCCTCGTGAACTATAACAGCGGCGCCTATCTGAAACGCTGCCTCTCCTCCCTGGCGCTGGGGGCGGTCGAGCGCGAGATCATCCTGGTCGATAACGCCTCGACCGACGGCAGCGCTGAAGAGATCGCGGCTGCCTTCCCGAGGGTGAGGCTCGTCAAGAGCCAGGTCAATCGCGGCTTTGGCGGCGGCTGTAACCTGGGCGCGCGAGCCGCCGGCGGCGACTACCTGGCCTTTCTCAACCCGGACACGCTGGTCGAGCCGGGCTGGCTGGAGGCGCTCGTGGCCGCGCTGGAGGCCGAGCCGCGCGCCGGCTTGGCCACGCCCAAGATCTTGATGCTGGCCGACCCGGCCCGGATCAACACCTGCGGCAACGAGATGCACCTCACGGGGCTGACGCTGTGCCGCGGCCTGGGGCAGGCGCGGGCGGCTTTCGAGCGCCAGGAGGAGGTGCCGGCCGTGTCTGGCGCGGCCTTTGTGATCCGCCGCGCTCTTTTCGAGGCTCTGGGCGGCTTTGACCCGGATTTTTTCATGTACATGGAGGATACCGACCTGTCGCTGCGCGCCCGCCTGGCCGGTTATACCTGCCTGTATGTGCCGTCCTCGATCGTCTACCACGATTACGCCCTGAGCTTTGGGCCGCGCAAGACTTTTTACCAGGAGCGCAACCGCTACCTGCTGCTGTGCAAGAGCCTGCGCTGGCGGACGCTGCTCGTGCTCCTGCCGGCGCTGCTGCTGGCCGAGCTGGTGACGTGGGGCTTTGTGCTGCTGCGCCAGCCGGCCCGGGCGGCCAACAAGTGGCAGGCCTACGCCTGGCTGGCGAGGCATTGGGACCAGGTGTTAGAGGCCCGCCGGCGCACCCAGGCCCTCCGGCGGGTGCGCGATCGCGCCTTGCTCTCGGCTTGCGCCTGCCGCCTGGCCTACGAGCAGGTTGGAGTTGGGTTTGCCTCCCGCCTGGCGCGGGCGGTGTTTGACCCGCTGTTTTGCGCCTGGCGGCGTCTGGCCCTGGCCTTGATCCGCTGGTAGGTGAACTCGACCTGAAACTCTTAAACCTGGAACGTATCATCTCAATATTTCGGGGTGCTTGGGCTGCGGGCCAGACTTCCGAAGTCTTCTTAGACTTCGGAAGTCTTCCATCGCCCCGCT
>JAFGFO010000377.1 GCA_016931085.1 Thermoflexales bacterium | reverse complement strand
CTCGCTGTCGACTTCTTTCAGGATAACCACGCGATGTTGGGACATCAAGCTGATGCGAATGCTGTCTATTGTGACTTCAATCATACCCAGCCCTCTTGACCGCTCGATTCTTTAGAAAGCGAGTTTTTCCAAAAAACTCGCTTTCTGGTTCGCCGCTATTAGATTATACCATGGGCGTCCAGGAGCTACAAGCGGCGTGTTAGTCACACCGTAGAAATCACGCCCAGCTTTCGCGCGGCTGTGAGCAAGCCAATGATGGCGATGCTGTTACAGATGCGCATCTCTCCCCGCTCCACCATGGCCAACGCTTCTGTGAAAGGCACGCGCATCAGCTCGATGTATTCGTCAGCCTCGGGGTGAGGGGTACCCATCTCCAGGTGGCGTGCGATGAAGAGATGGATGATCTCGGTCGTGTAACCAGGGCTGGGGTATATCGTAACCAAAGGTTCGAACACAGCCGCCCGGCAGCCGGTTTCCTCTTCCAGCTCGCGGGCGGCGCAGGCCTGAGGATCCTCGCCTGGCTCTAGCACGCCGGCCGGCAGCTCGATCAGCACCTGGCCGACCGCGTAACGATACTGCTTGATCAGAAGCACGTAATCGTCGTCATCCAAGGCGACCACAGCCACCGCGCCGCCGTGTTCGACAATTTCGCGCACTGTTGGCCTACCGTCCGGCAAGCGCACGTCGTCCACGCGCAGATTCAACACGCGTCCCTCGTACAGGCGACGACTGGCAATCAATGTTTCCATGGTGAAGCCAAGTGCCTACAGGTGCAAAAAAGCTACCAGGCATACCTGGTAGCTCCAGGATGTACCAATACCAAAGTTCTGGCTCGCTTACTTGCCGGCCCGGCAGCTCTCGCGATAGAACTTGCGAGAACGCGTGCAAATTAACGGCATTTCCCGCCCGAGATTTTTCGCTCGAGAGCAGGAAACAACGTTTTTGCAGTTCCCTACGGGATGATCAAAACCTGCCCCGGGTAGATCAAGTTCTTGTTGGTGATGCCATTGGCTGTGGCAACGGACTGCACTGTTCGGTTGTATTTGAGTGCAACGCGGAACAGGTTTTCACCTGACTGAACCACATGGGTGATCTGACCACTTGTGCCGCCGGGCGCCGCCGTCGGAGCAGGCACGCTGCCAGACGCAGGGATGATCAAGGTCTGGCCTGGCTGTAAAGTGCCGGGGTCAATCAAGTTGTTAGCCTGAGCGATGGCCTGCGGGTCCACGTTATACTTTCGCGCGATGCTCCACAGCCACTCTCCCGGCTGGACGATGTGGGTGCTTGGGGCGCCCGGTACAGGGGTGGGCATCGGGACGACGACGAGTGTGGGGTGTGGCGACGGCATAGGCGTGGCTGTTGGTGCTGCTGGTTGTGACGCTTTCGTTGCGGTCGGCACGGTGGGCGTCTCGCCTGCCACGATCGCCGTTTGCATCGCCGGAGGAATCTCCGGCTGGATCGTGGGCGTCGCCGTGCGGGCCGTCTGGGCGGCCGGCGTGGGAAGCTGCGTGCCGGTAGACTTGGGCCGCTCGCAACCTGGCAGGGCGATCAAGCCAATTGCAACCAGAACCAGAACTAGTGTATGGACAAAACGTTGGGTCATGGATAATCCCTCCTGAGTCTGTTTGAACGCACACTGCGCTCGACCTGGGGGGCAAAGCGATATAATAGTAACATGGAAAGCCACAAACGTCAAGCCGCGCGGCAGCGCGGCGAAATCACCCCTTGACATGCCCGCCAAGTTGTGCGATAATCACCCCCAACAGCGATGACGGAGACGAGTAGGTGCAATGCACGAGTTACAGAGAGCCTGACGCGCCATCGAGACATGGCTTGCCATTATCTTGATAGTGCGAGGTGAAAGCCAGGTGCCGGGCGTGCACCGAAAATCCCTCCGGAGCTGCGATCTGAACGGGTCGTAGGGGTCACCCTCCTAGTAAGAAAGCCGGACTCGTCTCACGTTAGCGAGACGCGGCGATGATGGTCGCCGCAAGAGTGGCCTGTGGTATAAAAGCGACAGGCAAGCGGGGTGGTACCGCGAGAGCATGCTCTCGTCCCTGGCATGGGGCGAGAGTGGTTTGTTTAATTATTAATTGTTAATGAGTAGACAGTGAGAGGATAGGAATGACAGAGTTGATCTATCAAACGGATAGTTATGTGCGCGAGTTTGAGGCGGTGGTGATGGAGGTGGAGGGGAAGGCCGTGGCCCTGGACCGGACTGCCTTCTATCCCGGTGGGGGCGGTCAACCCAACGATGTGGGCGCACTGAGCGTCGGCCAGACCTTGTGGCAGGTGCTCAAGGTGCGTAAGCACGATGATGTGGTTTGGCACGAGCTGGACCGTGAGCCGCCGCCGGCCGGGACTCAAGTCCGGGGCGTTTTGGACTGGGAGCGCCGCTATCAGTTGATGCGCACTCACACGGCCCTGCATATTCTGTGCGGCGTGGTCTTTCGCGATTACGGCGCGTTGGTGACCGGTGGCAATATGGAGCCGGGCGGGGCGCGCATGGATTTCGAGTTCGAGCGCATGCAAAAAGAGTTGGTGGTCGAGATCGAGGAAAAGGTCAACGCCGAGGTGGCCGCGGCACGGGAGGTGCGGGTCGAGATTTTGCCGCGCCAGGTCGCCTTTCAGATCCCGGACTTGATTCGCACCAAGATCAATCTGCTGCCTGAGGCTATCGCTGAGGTTCGCACGGTGGAGCTTGTGGGTCTGGATTTGCAGGCGGACGGAGGGACGCACGTGGCCAACACGCGTGAGGTGGGCCGCATCCACGTGGTGGATTACAAGAGCAAGGGTAGAACCAACAAGCGGATCGTCATCGAGTTGAAGTGAATATGCAAAAGCTATTAAAATCGCGGCGAGCCAGGCTGGCGTTTGTGGGCATCGTGTTTGTAGCGGTCAGTGTGAGCGTTGTCCTCATCGCCCGGCCGATCGAGAACAAGACGGACAAGATCCAGCCTGATTGGAGCCGGGGGACGGCCATTGGCTTTGCGCCCTGGAAGCAGCCGCCGGCGATCGTCGCTTCTGATGATGGCCAGCGCATTCACCTGGCCTGGCCGGCTAGAAAAGATGGCGCCAGTGGCGTGCAATATCTCCAATTGGATGGGAACGTTCGACAGGTAAGCGCGCAGTGGTTAGGCGGACTGGAAGGCACGCCTGAAACGCTTGGGCTGATCCTGGACGGGCAGGGTGCCCCTCACGTCTTGGGGAAGGGGCGCTTGCCTGGCGCGAGTGCCTTGCAATTGCTCCACTGGAGCCTGGAACCCGCCGGCCCTGAGCTGGTGTCGCTGCCTGGGGTGGCCGTTGAGGACTATGTGGTCTTGCCGGCGGCAGGCGGGACGCTCCAAGTCTTGTGGGTGGCCGACTCTGACAGTCCGGCGCATGGGCTGTATCACGTGGCTCTCACGCCCGGCGCGGGCAGCCGCCGCTTGAACGCGCGTCCGACCGAGGCGATTTCGGCCCAGGTCGATCGACTGGGCGTGGTGCACCTGATTTGGGAAGAGCGCCTGGAAGCCGAACTGTGGGAGGTCTTTTACGCGTGTTTTGAGGGTGACAGCCTACAGCCCGTCGAAGGCATATCACTCACTCAGCTTCGCGCCTATGCCAGGTTGGGCCTGGACGACGAGCGGGTTTACGTTGTGTGGGGGCAAGAGGTACGGCGTGGACATTATGCCGGGATGGGCTTTACCGATTACGTGGTATTCCCTATCGGCCAACCAGCCTCGACGACTCAACGAGAGCTATCTCTGCCGGACGAGGGCTTGCCTGAATATCTGCCGTATAGCGGCGAATTCAACGTGACAACTATGGCCAGCGCAGAGCAGCGCAGGTACGGCGTCTCGAGCAAGTATCTTCATATGCCGGCGCTGCTGCCTGGCCAGCACGACGAGATGGCCCTGGCGCTTGTGGCGAGCCTGGCTTTTGGGTACAACAGCCGGGTGGTGCCAGCCTTGGTCTTGATGCGGGATGGAGAGGCAGTGGGCTATCACGTGATGGCTTATCCTTTGGGATCCAGCGTGTACCCGGTTGTGGCGGCCGACAAGGCTGGCAATTTGTACGCATTGTGGATGAGCGGCAGTTCGGCGGGTGGCTATCGCGTGTACTACGCGGCCACCACGGCGACAGCTCGCGCTCGCCTGGATGGGATGGATATCACCGATATGTTGGTCGGCATTGCCTCGGCGGTCTGGAGGGTGGTAGGTGGTTTAGCGCTCTTGCCGTTTTTGCCGCTTCTCTTGATGCCCTCCTTTGCCATCCTGATAGCTTATTCGGTGTGGTGCGGCAGCGAGGGGCTGTCCGGACGCCGCTCGTACGCGATGATGATTGTCGCCTGCCTGGTGTATTGGCTGATCAAGGAGTTCGTGCTGGGGGGAGTGCTGGCCGAGCCCATCGTTGGGCGAGAGTTGGTGGGCTGGAGTCGGACAGTCGTCGTCTGGGCCGTACAACTGGCGATTGCCGCCGTTGCGGCTTGGATAACGTGGCGACAGATCGCTGCCGGGCGAACCGACTCGATCTTTTGGACCTCGCTTATCTTTATCGTCTGCGACATACTGTTGACGATGCTGGTGGCCGGCCCCACGCTGGCTTTGCGAGGTTGATGGACTAGACAAACACGTGAGATGTGAGGCGTGAAGCGTAAAACGCGAACCGTAATTCAAGGAGGCAATTGTGTTTAAACCTGTACCAACTCGAGTGGATTTTCCGGACCAGGAGCGTCGCCTTTTGGGCTTGTGGCGCGAGACGAATGTGTTCGATAAGCTGCGACGCAAATTGGCCGGAGGTCCACGCTGGTCTTTCATCGATGGCCCGATCACGGCGAATAACCCTATGGGCGTGCACCACGCTTGGGGGCGCACCTACAAGGATCTCTACCAAAGATACAAGGCGATGCAGGGCTTTGACCAGCGTTGGCAAAACGGCTACGATTGCCAGGGCTTGTGGGTCGAGGTCAACGTCGAGCGAGAGCTGGGCTTTCAATCCAAGAAGGACATTGAAGCCTACGGTCTGGCCAGCTTTGTCCGCTTGTGCAAGAGCCGCGTGCTGCACTTTGCTGCCGTTCAAACCCAGCAGTCTATCCGCCTGGGTTACCAGATGGATTGGAACGACCCCGATACGCTGGAGAGCCTGGCTAAACAGGTCGTCGAGTCGCCAGAGGAAACGATCACGCTCCAAGGTCCGCGTGGCCCGGTGACTGATAGCGTCGAGCAGGTCGTGGGACGCCTGGGATTGCCCGAGCTGGGCGGCAGTTATTTCACCTTTTCTAACGAGAACAATTACCAGATCTGGAGTTTTCTCAAGAGCTGCCACGAGCGCGGCTGGATTTACAAGGGGCGAGACGTGATGCCTTGGTGCGCGCGCTGCGCCACCGGCATCAGCCAGCACGAGATCGTCACCGAGGGCTATATCGAGCGCACCGATCCTGGCTTGACGGTGCACTTTCCCCTGCGAGACAGACCCGGCGAGTCGCTCCTGGTGTGGACCACCACCCCCTGGACGCTGACCAGCAACGTGGCGGCCGCTGTCGGCCCAAGCCTGACCTACGCCAGGGTCAAGCAGGGCGAGCGGGTGTTTTACTTGAGCAAGGGCTGCCTGCACGCGCTCACCGGCCCCTACGAGGTGTTGGGCGAGCTGAACGGCGCGGCGATGGAGGGCTGGACCTACGACGGCCCCTTCGACGAGCTGCCCGCTCAACAAAGCTCTGGCTCAGCCGCCGTTCATCGCGTAATCTTGTGGAAAGACGTGGGCGAGGAGGAGGGCACCGGCATCGTTCACATCGCGCCGGGCTGTGGTGCGGAGGACTTTCAATTGGGCCGCCAGTTCCTCCTGCCGGCGTTGGCGCCATTGGACGAGTTCGGTGTGTTTATGGCTGACTTTGGCTGGCTGGCCGGCATGGACGTGAGCGAGGTGACCGCGCCAATCGTCGAGGATCTCAAGCGCAAAGATCGCTTCTACCGCTTGGAGGACTATACTCATCGCTATCCGGAGTGTTGGCGCTGCCATACCCCGCTGGTCTTCCGGCTGGTGGACGAGTGGTTCATCAGCATGGGACCGCTCTACGACAAGCCTGACGAGCAGGTGAGCGTGGCTGAGAAGGATGCCAGCTTGCGTTACCAGATGATGGATTCGGTCAATCAGATTCGCTGGATCCCGGCTTTTGGCTACGAGCGCGAGATGGAGTGGCTGCATAACATGCACGATTGGATGATCAGCAAAAAGCGCTACTGGGGCCTGGCCTTGCCGATCTGGGTGTGCGAGTCGTGCGGCAATTTTGACGTGATGGGCAGCCGTGAAGAGCTTGCGGCGCGCGCCATCGAGGGTTGGGAAACCTTTGAGGGGCACACCCCCCACCGTCCGTGGATTGACGCGGTCAAGATCGCATGCAGCAAGTGCGGCGCCAAGGCCAGCCGCATCGCCGACGTGGGCAATCCGTGGTTGGATGCTGGCATCGTGGCTCACTCGACCTTGGGCTATCGCACCGATCGCGCCTATTGGGCGCAGTGGTTCCCGGCCGACCTGATCAGCGAATCGTTCCCCGGCCAGTTCCGCAACTGGTTTTACAGCCTGATTGCCATGAGCACGGGACTGGAGCGCCAGTCGCCGTGCCGGGCGGTCTTTAGTTACGGCACGCTGCTGGCCGAGGACGGCTCAGCCATGCACAAATCGGCCGGCAACATGATCGAATTCAACGAGGCAGCCGACACGGCCGGCGTGGACGTGATGCGCTGGGCCTACTGCTGCCAACGACCCGAAGCGGACATGCTGTTTGGCTATCACGTGATGGATGACGTGCGGCGGCGCTTCCTGATCCCGCTGTGGAACGTGTACTCGTTCTTTGTGATGTACGCCAACGTGGATGCTTGGACGCCAGAGGAGGGCCGGCCAGCCGAGCTTAGCGTGTTGGATCATTGGATCACGGCCCGGCTGTCCGAGCTTGTCGCCCAAGTGACAGCCAGCCTGGACGATTACGATGCGATGCGGGCTGCTCAGGCTGTCGAGCTTTTCATGGATGACTTGAGCAATTGGTACGTGCGGCGCAGCCGCCGGCGCTTTTGGAAGTCGGAGGCCGACTCGGATAAAAACGCCGCTTACAGCACGCTGTATGGCGTGTTGATGACCTTGATCCGCTTGCTGGCGCCCTTTGTGCCGTTCGTGACCGAGGAGATTTACCAGAACCTGGTGCGCGGCTTGGAAGCGGGCGATCCCGAAGCGGGGGTGCCCGAAAGCGTGCACCTGTGCGATTGGCCGCACGGCAGGACCTTGACCGGCGACGAGCGGGTCTTGTTGGCCGATATGGCGGCCGTGCGTCAGGCGGTGACCTTGGGCCACGCCACGCGGGCCAGCTCGGGCGTCAAGGTGCGCCAGCCGCTCAGCCGGGTGATGGTGGTGGCCGATCCAGCTCAGAAGGCCGGCATCGAACGCCTGGTCGATATCCTGACCGACGAGTTGAACGTCAAGACGGTCGAGTTTGTCGAGCGCGAGCAGGATTTGGTCAGCTATCAACTGCTGCCGGATAACAGAAAACTGGGACCCAAGTTTGGCAAGCAGTTCCCAGCCTTGCGGGCGGCGCTGAGCGCGCTCGATCCTGTGACGGCCGCCCATACGCTGCGGGCAGGGCAGGCGCTGCAACTGACGCTGGATGGCCAGCCGGTCGAGTTGTTGCCGGACGAGGTGTTGGTGCAGGCCACGCCGCGCGAGGGCCTGGCCGTGCAGGCTGAAGGAGGCGTGGTTGTGGCGCTGGATATCCACCTGACGCCCGCGCTCGTGGCCGAGGGACTGGCGCGCGAAATCGTTCGCCGCATCCAGACCATGCGCAAAGATGCCGGCTTTGACTTGGCCGATCGCATCGAGACGAGCTACCAGGCCGAGGGCGAGCTGGCGCAGGCCATCGAGCAGTGGGCTGACTATATCCAGGCTGAGACGCTCAGCCTCAATCTGGAGGCAAGCCCCGCACCGGCCGGTGAAAAGGTCGAGAGCTTCAAGCTAGATGGCCAGCCGGTGATGCTGGGGGTGAAACGCAGGACGTAAAACGTGAAACGTAATCTCCTCTTTCGCGTGGCGGCCGAAGAGAGCGCAGGCGTGAAACGTGAAACCTGAAACCTTAAACGGTAGACACGAGCCGGCCGTGATATGCAGCTTGCTCTTGGCTGCCGTGTTCGTCTTGGCCGCGTGCGGCAGTCCATCTACATCTTTGCCTGAAGCGCCGCCGGCGCCTACGCCGGCGCCTACGCCGGTGGCTAGCTCCCTCGATCCAGCGGCCGCGTTACCCTCGCCGCCTGGTCTGACGCGCACGCCCGCGCCGGATATGAACGTGTCCCTGGCCAATCGCCTGGGCGCGGACTGGCAGCACGCCGTCGTGGCCTGGTCGCCGGATAATGTCCACGTGGCTGTCACGTACTGGTCAGGTTGGCGGACCCAAACTTTCCTGGTCAACGCACGCACTGGCGAGGCGTCGGATTTGGTCACCGAGGACGGTTTTGAGGTGGGCCGGCTAGCCTGGTCGCCGGATGGGAAAAAGCTGGCCGGGGTTGCTGGCGACGATATGGACATGCTGCGCCATGGCGTGCACTTGTTTGCCGGCGGACGGCAGGTGCGGCTGTTGGAGGGCTTGTGCGAGGATCTGGCCTGGTCGCCTGATAGTGCTAGCCTGCTGGCCAGCTGTGAGCTGTATTACTGGCGAGGCTCAGCGCCTGCGCTTGACCCCTCGTCGCCCGTGACGACGAGCGTTCAGCAGGCCGGCGGGATGTGGGGCGGCGGCCAGTTGTGGCGGGTGGATTTGCAAGACCTCGATCAGCCCCCGCGCCGCTTGTTGGATTTGGTGGCGCAGCCTCTGGTCGCGTTTGGCGCCGGCACTCGCTTCGACACGGCCCGGCATGCGATGTGGTCACCTGGCGGCGACCGTGTGGCGTTCGAGGTGCGCTCGGAGGACAAGGCGCTTGCCGTCAAGATGGGCGTGGCTGTGGTGGACGCCGAGGGGCACGCGCCTCGCCTGGTGACGACCAAGCCTGTCTGGCTGGTGGGTTGGCTGCCAGACCATAAACTGTTGGTGCGCAGCAATATCTTTGCCGGGCAGATCCCACACTACACTGACGATCTTTACGCACTCGACCTGACCACGGGCGGCGTCGAGAACCTCAGCCGTGTCGATACCCGCTGTGACCCGTTGGAGAATATGCGCTGCCAGGGGGCCAGGCGGCAGATCTTGATGGCGACTGATTACGCTGGCCTTTCGCCCGACGGCCGGCGTTATTACTATCGCGCCTCAAGTTTTAGCGATGTGATCGGCGCCGAGAGCTGGATGGACTGGTTGGTGGTGGGCACTTGGCCGGCCAGTGACTTGGGCCTGGAGTATTCGACGACTTTTGAGCCGCCGCTCGGGGCGCGCTTGTTGTACCCGGCCTGGCTGGCCGGCGGAGGACTGGCGCACGTTCGCACCACGGGCTACGACCCCCAGGGCCGGGCCGCTCCGGGGGGCAACGTTGGCGTCCAGTTTGTTGTGAATGGCCAGGCCGTCCGGCAGGAGGACGTCGGCATCTGGGAAGTGTTTGCGGTGGGCTGGGCGCCCGACGGCAGCCGGGTGGCTGTCGCGACCGATTTCGGCCTGCTCGTGTATGGCCTGCCGGCCGTGCCGTAGAGTGTTTTGTGTATCTATGCTCAAGATGATCAAGTTTAAGGAGGTTTGTCATGCTTATCGTTCACGTCCACGTCAATGTCAAGTCTGAGTGTATCGAGGCTTTCAAGGCAGCCACGATCGAGAATGCCCGCAACAGCGCGCAGGAACCTGGCATCGCGCGCTTTGACGTCATCCAGCAGCGAGACAATCCTGCTCATTTTATTTTGGTCGAAGTGTATCGCACCGTTGAGGATACAGTCAGGCATAAGGAGACCGCTCATTACCAAATCTGGCGTGACACGGTGGTGGATATGATGGCCGAACCGCGCACTGGTGTCAAGTACGCCAATATTTTCCCGGGCGAGGAAGGCTGGGACTATATCGACGAATTTTGATATAGCGGGTATCCCTGTGCCCGCCTGCGTTAGGCCACGGCTCAGTGATCACCGGGAGTGCTTGACCACTTGCCAGTGATTGCCTTTGGGTGTGCCGGGGGTGTAGGTGAATTCGTCGACGAGTCGAGATGTGAGAGGGGTGCCTGGTTCCCAACTCGGCTGCAGGCCTGCATCGGGCCTGACGGGTGTGCCATTGTCGTACAGGTTCAGTTGTACCCGGTCGGTGAGCAGGCAGATCTCGCCGTGGATTTGTGCCGCCGGCGCGCGGTGGGCGCGCTTGATGATGGCCGTGACTATTTCTGAGCTGGCCAACTCCAATTGGTAAGCAAAATCTCTCCCATACGCCAGGCTAGCTTGCTGAACGAATGTGACGATATGGGTCAAATGCCCCAGGCTGGCAGGGTATTTGAAAGTGAGCGTGCGTGGCAACGCCTTTAGGACGATGAGGGTTGGATCGTCAGCATAGGCGTTGGTGCGGGATACGCCGGCCTCGTCCATAATGGCTTGGGCCAGGGCGGGAGCGGATAGGTGGGCGTTCGTTTGCATGATAGCGCTCAGCCGGTGGATTCCAAGCCCTTCCTCGCCCGGGCTGGCGGTTGTGGCGACGCCATCGCTGTAGAGGACGAGCGCATCGCCGGGGCGCAAGCCGAGTCTTTCCTCGGCGATGGGGAGCGTTGCCGAGCTGCCAAGGGCTAGTGAGGTAATAGTCAGGGGGTGGCAGACTTGCCTGGCGTGTTGCCACCACATCACTCGGTCATGACCGGCATTCGCGTAGCTAAGCGTGCCCAGGTGGGCGTTCAGCCGGGCGATGAAGAAAATGGTCACTAATCCGGCCTGGCTCAGCTTGTCGTAGAGTGAGTTATTGATATGTGACAAGATGGCGGCCGGCGAATCCTGGCGTGCAACCCTGGCGTGAAGCAACGCCCGGGCTGTTGAGGCGAGCATGGCAGCCCCAATCCCCTGACCAGACATGTTGGCCAGGACGATGTAGCACGTTTCAGGATCAGGTGAGTTGAAATCGTGCAGATTGCCACTCACGTGGCGTGTCGGCGTTGCCATAGCGACCAACTCAAAGCCGTCCAGGAGCGGCACGCGCTGCGGCATCAAGCTGGCCCGGACTTGGGCAGCCAGCTCGATCTCTTCTTGAAGTCGCCGTTGTTCGGCCAGTTCAGCCTGTGTTTGCAGCAGTTGCTGCGTGCGTTCCTTGACCTGGTGTTCTAATTGCTCGTTGATGTGGCGTAGTTCTTCTTGTAGCCGGGCTTGTTTTGCTTCGGCTCGCCTGCGCTCGGTGATTTCTTGCTGGGCTAGTGTATACAAGCGGGCGTTTTCGATCGTTCTGGCCGCGTAGCTGGCCAACAATTGGACCATGTATTGTTCTTCGTCTCCAAAGGCGCCAACCTGGCTGCTTTCTATCGAAAGTGTCCCCAGGACGCGCTCGCCTAGCAAGAGCGGCGCTACCAGCAGGGAACGATAGGCGGGTGCAGTTGGGGCAGGGGCAAATTGGGGATGGGTCGTGACGTCGCTCACGTTCACCAGGCGACGTTCCGTTATGACCAGGCCGGCAATGCCTTCGCCGGGGCTAAACGCGATGCGCCGGCGCTTGGTGTAGAGACCCTTGGCGGCTGCCCAGGTGATCAGTCTGCCGCTCGTCTCATCCAGCAATTGAATGGTTGCGTCTTGCACCTGGGGGCACAGGCTTGATGTAGAGTCGACAATAGCCTGCAAGACCTGCCCCAATTCCAGCGTGCTTGTAAGCGTGGCGATGATAGAGTCGAGCCTGGTCAACTCCTGGAGGCGTTGGAGTAGCGTTTCCTCTGTCTGCGTACGCCTGGCGATTTCTTGCTCTTGTTGCTTGAGGCGTTCTTCCAGTTGTGCCTGCACGGTTACATAACCCGTAACTCAACTCAACCGAGTGCTTTCGTGCCTTTCGTGTGCGAAGCGTTCGTGTCGTCCGTGCTCATACTTGGCGATAGGGCTGGATGGCTTTGCACATAGAGCACTGCCATTGGCGGCCCTCGTCCTGTGTTTTGAGCGCCTGGGCAATGAGTTCATGCCGCTGCCTGGCTGCCTCGCGCGTAAAGTCCCCCCACGTGCAATAGTCTACCAAGTCAGGACTGCCCGCGTCCCCTGCCTCGATAAAGGCATTCCCACCCAACTCGAAGGTAACCCGGCACTTTTCACATACCAACTTGCGTCGAGCGGGCTTGAAGATCAGCGCGCCAAGCGCCCCGCCGCCAGTGCTCAACGCGGCTCCTAGAAGTGTGCCGCATACAAGCCCGCCCACTATGCCGGCCAGCATGGGGCCACTGGCGGTGTTGTTTTGCTGCATGGCGACGATCTGCGCGCGCGCGATTTCTAATTGCTCTTCGGACAGTCCCATCATGCGCGAGGGCATCAATTGCACTTCGATCATTTGTTCTTGCAGCCCGAGCCAGTTGGGCATGGCTTGGGTGAGAGCTAAGGATGGCAAGCCGACGATGGTGCTCACCACCCCGGCGATCAGGCCAGCCATCGCGGCTTGGTTGACGTTCAACTTTTCCGGCGAACGGGACTGGGCCAGCCAGGCTGCCAGCAGGCCGATCCCCACGCTCAGCAAAAGGCCGATGGGCGAACTCAGGCAGTACAGGGTGAGGCCTGCCTGGCCGGGGATGAGCAGGGCCAGTATCAGCAGGACGCTCACGGCTATGGATACGATCCCACCTATAACGCCGGCCAAAAATCCAGGTTTAAACATCGTCTTGAGCATCGCAGCCTCCCCTCTCTATCTCTATCTGCCTTCTCTATCTGCTTGTATCATAAGCGATAACCGTGATGCTGTCAAGCGGCTTTTTACACGACTGCCATTTTATGCTAAAATAGTATCATCTCAATATTTCGGGGTGCTTGGGCTGCGGGCCAGACTTCCGAAGTCTTCTTAGACTTCGGAAGTCTTCCATCGCCCCGCT
>JAFGFO010000376.1 GCA_016931085.1 Thermoflexales bacterium | reverse complement strand
GTCCATAGTCGTTTCGATTTTCGAGGATCGTGTTGATGACGGGCCGCAGCGGCGCGCCGCCGATGCCGCCGCCCAGCACGACGATGTTCTTGCCCTTGATGTCGTCCATCGGGAAGCAGTTGCCCAACGGCCCGCGCACGCCGAGCGTCTCGCCGAGCTCCAGCGCGTGAAGCGCGCCTGTCACGCTGCCCAGGCGGGCGATGCCGAATTCCAACAAGCCTGATGATGGAATCGAGGCGATGCCGAACGGCGCCTCGCCCACGCCCAGGGCAGACACGAAAGCAAACTGGCCGGGGCGATAATTCGCAAACTGTTCCTTGCCGGCCGCCTCGGTTAGCTCGATTTGAAACAGCCCGATATCGGTCCCCAGCGCCTTTTTCCCTACGAGCTTGCCGAGGTGAGGGCGCATGGGATTGGAGAGTTGCGAGTTGCGAGTTGCGAGTTTCGAGTTGCGAGTTTCGAGTTCACCCTCAGTCATGCAGCCCCCTTACGTTTTACGTTTCACGTCTTGCAGCATTTCCACGATGTCAATGTTGACCGGGCAAGCCTCGATGCAGCGTCCGCAGCCGACGCAGCCGCTCGTGTCATAATCCTGGTGCATGTAGTAGAATTTGCAAAAGAAGCGATTGCGCAGGCGCGCGCCCTTGGTCGGGCGCGGGTTGTGCCCGCCGGCCGTGACCCGGTAGTTCGCGCCGGTGCAACTGTCCCAGGCGCGCAGCCGGTCATACCTGGCATACCTGGTGCGCCGCTCGGCCAGCTCGTCGCGCACGTCAAAACACCGGCAAGTGGGGCAGACGTAGGCGCAGATGCGGCAGCCGATGCAGCGTTCGGCCAGCAGATCCCAATAGCGGTCATTGAAGAGCGCCGGCCACTGCTCGGGCGGCAGAGGCGGCTCGCCCTCTACGATGGCCGGGCGAGGCGGCGAGCCTTCACGCTCTTGCAGCGCCAGGCCCTCGACGAGCGCTCGCCCCTTGTCCGTGACGGCGTTGACGGCATAGCCGTTTTCCACCGCCGTGAGCAAAATGTCCAGGTGGCTGGCGTCGTCCGGCGCCCCACCCATTCGAGTGCAAAAGCAGCCGTCCCACATCTGCGGGCAGGCCAGGCCGATCAGCGTGGCCGCTTCGCGCTGCCGCGCATAGCTTGCATCAGGCGGCTCCTTCAAAAAGACGGCATCTAGCACGGCCAGGCCGTGCGCGTCGCACGGGCGCAGGCCAAAGACCAGTCGTTTCCGCACCTCGACTTCAGCCACAGTCACGTGCTGGTCAGTCTTTTCAATCTGCACCATGCGCTCAGTGGGCGGAAAAACCACGTCTTTGGCCGACAGCTTGGGGCGTGTGTAGGAAAAAGTGATGTCCGCGCTGCTGCTGACGGGCTGGTAGAGCACGAGGCCGTCGAGCGTGCGGGGAGCGATCAGCTCATAGTCGGCGGCGAGCCGGTCGAGCCAGGCGTTGAGGGCTTCTTGAGTGATGATTTTCATATCAGCGCATCCTCCCCTTCGGCCAGCATAGTCAACAGCGGCGACGTGCCAGGCTCGACGCCGGCGCGATAGCTAAACAAGTCCCGCACTTCTCTCGCCAGCTTGCGATTCAGCAAACTGAGTGGCAAGCGCATCGGGCAGACCCGCTCGCACTCGTCACATTCGACACAGCGGGCGGCCAGGTGATAGGCCCGGCCCAGGTGAAAGAATTCCTTTTCCTTGAGGTCTATGGCGATGCCCCCCCACAGCGAATCGTCGCGCTCGAACATGCACACCGTGCAATAACAGCCGGGGCAAACCTGGCGGCAGGCGTAGCAGCGGATGCAGCGCTCGTACTGCTTCAGCCAAAAGGCGGCGCGCTCGGCGGGCGTCTTGGCCTCGAGCGCAGCCACGTCCGCGAAATCGTCCGTGGCCTCGACCGTCAGCGGCTCGCCGATCAGCGTGTCATAGATCACGGGCGTGCGTTCGGCGCAGCGCAAGCAGCGCGCTTGCAATCGCGTGTCACTTTGTCCGCTAAAGCCAGCGCCTTCCACCACGCCCTCGCACGTCAGGCCGATGACGTGAATTTTCTCGCGCTCGATCTGGCTTTCGGCCAAAAGCACGTTGATGGCCCGGCTGTCACACGGCTTGACGACGATGGCTAGCGAGGGAACTGGCTCGCCTTTGCGAGGCGCTTTCTTCTTGTCGTGCAAGTAGGTGACCAGGTTGTGAGTGCAGCCGGGGTTCCACACCAGGCGATCCACATCGCCGGCGTCGTAGACGAACGCCGGGCGAACCTGGCCGCGCGAACCCAGCTCGTAGCCGATGACGCACTGAACCTGCCCATCTTGGAGCAGCTCCCTGGCCTTGGCCCGGATGCGTTCTTCTTGCTGTTGAAAAGTTGTGCTTTGGCTCACCTTAGCCTCCATCAACGCATTTGCTTGTGTGGGAGCGGCGGGATGACCGTCGCCGGCCGTGACGAGGCTCACCCGCTCACACAAACAACTCATCCCCAATGGGACTGGGCCCCAATTGCTTGATGTTCTCCGTGAACTCGTGGACCGTGTGCTCGAAGCGGGGGGCCTCGGAGGCCGAGATCCACGACAGCCTGAAGCGATCCGCCATATCGAGTTCCAGGGTATCCAAGATACTCTTGAGCATTGCCACCCGCCGGCGCGCGTGCAAGTTCCCTCTCTGGTAGTGACACTGACCGGGCCAGCAGCCGCTGATCAACACGCCGTCTGCCCCCCTGAGGAAAGCGGTGAGCACAAACAGTGGATTAACCCGGCCGGAACACATCACGCGCACAACCATGACCGAAGGCGGCATCTTGAGCCTGGCCACTCCGGCCGAATCGGCAGCGGCATACGTACACCAGTTACAAAGAAATCCCACGATTTTAGGTGTAAACTGTTGATTTTCCATGGTTTCTCCCAAGGCCCTATACGGCCACCTGAGCCAACTCTTGTTCTTCAAAAGTACTCAACGGGCGTTCCTGATTCACATCCATACCTGGCTGATAGTCAAACAAGGCCTGAACAGATGCGCCTACTTTGGAAAAGATGGTCGAAACGGGGATGTCGGCCGGGCATACATCGGTGCACATCCCGCACCCCACGCAAGAGACGCTCATGTGCATGAGCCGTCCGAGCTGGAAAAAGACGGTGCCGGTTGGCACGCGCACCCCCCCTTTTCTTTCCAACTCGGCTGCGTAGAAATCGGGCGCGTGCTCGCAAATCTGAGAATCGAAATAGCACAAATGGCAATAGCAGATTGGGCAGACCGTCTTGCACGCGTGGCAGCCAATGCAGCGGCCAAAGGTGCGGATCATGCCCTCCAGGCCAACTTGGACCCCGGCAAACAGTTGTTCGCGGTAGGCCTCGCGCTGGCCTCGGGAGCGCCGGATCGCTTCCGTCTCCAAGTCATCTGATAGAGGTGCGCCCTCCAGGCCCTCCAATCCGTCTACACAGTCAGCTCCTCTTTCGGTATTGAAGTAAAGCGTGCAGTGCGTGTCGAGATCCGCCTCTCCCAGCAAGGCGAGCGTGATATCGGCCTGGCCGGGAACAAAGCTCACACACGTGCGGCAGCTCGGCCTGACGTCCTCATCCAACTCGCCTCGCTTCACCCCCGCCCAGTATCCGGGCAGGGCCTTGTCCAGGCCGCCGTCGCCCCCCACACCAAGCGGATAAACGCCGCCGCAGGTTGAACTGATGATCAGGAGATTATCCAGGCTGCCCTGCTGGAGTTTTAGCAGTTCGATAAACGCGCGCACTTCGCACGGTTTGATCACGGCCGCGACCGGCTCGGTGAGCGGCCCCTTCAAGGTCAGTCGGGAAAGCAACCCGCCCGCGTTGGCGGGCATAAAGGGCAGCAGGGGCAGCGCCGCGCCATCCACTCCGAACGCCTGCGGGTCTGTGAATAGAGAATACGCGATACCCCCTTTGGCGCCCCCGGCCTTTCCCAGGGCCAGCACGCCGCTCACTTTACCGCTGTCCAGAAGGGACCCAAGCAGCTCGCGCATGACTTGTTCGGCCCCCTTGTTAATTTTCAGACCGTCAGGCATTCTGCACCTCCTGTTTGCGGTACATCTCTACGTAGGGTTGTTCCACGTGGTGGAGTTCGTCCACCTCATAGTCTACCATAGGCAGCGCTGCCTCCAGGCTCTCACCCGCGACGTAGCTGAATACGGCTTGCGCCCGATCCGCCAACAAGCTGAATACCTGGCCGACCGGAATGTCCATAGGACAGGCGTCCTGGCACGCCCCACACGAAACGCACGACAGGATCATGTGCGATGCCCGCCCGATGTGGAACAGCAGGGTGTCCGGCGGAAACCTCAAGGCGCCTTTTCGCTTCGAGCGCGCCAGGTAGTTGTCAGGGGTAAGTTTCAATGCCGCCGATTCAAAGTAGCACTGGCGACAATAGCACACCGGGCAGACCCGCTGGCAGTTATGGCAATTGATACAACTGCTGAACACGTCCAGCAGATTATCCGTCCCTGCAATGGCTTCACTCAGCTCGGCGTGAGCCTGCCGGCGTCGCTCTGTCTGGACAAGTTCAAGCTCCTCAACGCGTTTAGCCCAGCCGTCCAGGGGCGCGTCTAAAGGCATATCGAGCGCCTCCAAAACACTCGCCCCCTGGGGACTGCCAGGGATGATGAGGACGGTTGCGTCCGTGCTGCCCAAGGTGCCGACGTGCAAGTCAGAGAGCGGCATGCTAAAATGATTGCAGATCTGGCAATTCGCTCGCATCGGGGAGCGGTCCCACCGCGAAGAGGCTTCCGCAAAGCGGGCCGCGCCAGCCGCCGGATCCTGGAGATAATCGGCCAGCGGCAACACGCCGGGGCAATCCAGGCTGATGATGCACAGCTTGTCCAGGTAGGCCTGCTTGAGCTTACTCAGCTCGACAGTCGCCCGCGCCTCACACGGTCGCACCACAGCCGCGATGCGTTTCAAGGTGGGTTGACTGTCGCCGTGGCTGCCGATGGTCAGCCGGCTGATCGCTTTGCCGCCCTGGACAGGCATCACGGGCGGCAGCGGACGGGCGCGCTCGAGAATAGCCGGGGCTTGCAGCAACAAGTAGGCGAACGAATCACCGGCCGGCACCTCGACAGGTATGAGCAGCGCGTCAAAGACGTGCTTGTCCAGTGCTTGTTTTAGCCAGGCGACGAGCGCCGCCTCGATGCCGTCGCTGGCTGGCCAGCGTGCGCCTTTGTCGTTCATGTGTCCCTCCTCGTCTTGAGTGGATTGGGTCCCAACTTTTTGATATGGTCGTTGAACTCGGCGGCCGTGTCTACAAATCGTTGTCCTTCGCCGTGCGCCACGTAACGAAACCAGACGCGCTCGGATCCCAGTCCCAGCGTGTCCAACAGGCTTTTGACCAATGCAACCCGCCGCCGGGCGTGAAAATTGCCGTCGTTGTAGTGACAGTCGCCTGGGTGGCAGCCGCTGATCGCCACGCCATCAGCTCCCTCGAGCAGCGGGCGCAGGATATGCACCGTTGGCAGCGCCCCGGTGCAATTGACCCGGTAGGGCGTCACGTTTTCCGGATAGTGCAAATGGTGCGCGGCGGCGGTTTCGCCGCCGCCGGAACCGCACCAACTGCACAAGAAATAAATAATCCTGGGTTCGAACTCTTCGTCTCTCACAGTTGACCTCCAATCAGCAAAGCGTCGAGCGCAGCGATGGACTGTTCGCTCATAAAGTCTCGCAAATAAGATGCGTCATTGGGGCAGATGGCCACGCACGAACCGCACGAATCACACAAAAAGGGGCGGATCTTGATCACCCGCCTGAGCTCGTCCAGGTAGCGCGCGCCGTAGGGACAGATGTCCACACACACGCCACATCCCATGCACAAGGATTCGTTTACGGCGGCCACAAACATGGCGTTAGGCGGAGGCATCTTTTGCTTGCCAATGACGACTCGCGCGCGGCCGGCCGCGTCCCTGGCGGTCAGGAGCGTTTCCTCGAACGAGCGCGGCGAGTGCGCCAGCCCAACCGGGAAAATACCATAGCCGGTCAATTCGAACGGCTTGGTCAATTTCTTGATCGCTTCCTCGTAAGGATAGTTGCTGATGTCGCTGGAGAAAAAGCCCTCATAGTCCAGCGGGTAATTGAGCAAGCGCGAAAGAGCTTGGTTATTCTCCGCGTCCGGCACGATCCCGGTGCTCAACACGACCCAATCAGCCTGGACACTCTGCCCGCCGCTGGCGACCTCCAGGCCATCGCCGGTGGTGTGTACTTGCGGATAGTCGTCGTCGGGGAAACGCACAAAGCGCACGCCCGCCTCTTTGGCCAGCCGGTAGTAATCCACCTTCCCGTAGCTGGCGATGTCTCGGTAGAAAATGCACACCTCGGCGCCCTTCTCTCGCAGCGCCAGCGCATTTCTCAACGCCTGGTTGCAGCACAAGCGCGAGCAATAGGGAGTATCGGCGTCCCGGGAGCCGACGCACTGGATCATCACCACCCGGCCGGCCAGCTCGCCCAACCTGGCCCCGATCTCCGACTGCGTCAGCACGCGCGGATCCTGGCCGTACAGAAAGCGCTTTGGCACGTACTCCCTGGCGCCCGTCGCCACGATAATCACGCCGACGTCCAGCTTGACCCGACCCGCCGGCGCATCGACCACCACGTGATAATTGCCGGCGTAGCCTTCCAACTGGCTCACCTGCGCTTGTGTGTAGCATGTCACGTTGTTGGCGCTTTCCGCGTTGGCGACGAGTTTTTGTACGTACTGCCGCTGCTCTTTGTCCAGGGCTTTCTGGTAGCCGCCCAGTTCCTTCTCACGCTCCACCAGCGCGACGGGAAAGCCGCTGGCGGCGATTTCGGCTGCCGCCGTCAACCCGGCCAGTCCCCCGCCGATGACCAGCGCGCGCGGCGTGAACGCGTCGACCGGCGGAGCGACGTGCTGCCCGCGCCTGACCTTTTCCACGCCGCCCCGGATCAAGGCCAGGGATTTTTCCAGCATCTTGTCGCGGTCCGTGTGGACCTGCACCACATCCTCTCTAAAACGCAGGTACTCGCACAGAAGTGGGCTAAGCCCGGCCATCATCACGGCCTTGTCAAACTTGCCTTTCTTTTGCAAGGGCGTGCAGCTTGCCAGGACAAGCCGGTTGACGCCGGATTGCTTGATGCGCTCAGCCGTGGCTTTGATGGTGGGGGGGGTACAGCAAGCTGGGATGATTTCGACGTGAGCGACACCAGGCAGCGCTCGCACCCGCTGCTCCAGGGCCGGCAGGTCGATGTGTTGGTCGAATTGGCCGAAGCAATTACAGATGAACACGCCGACTTTGACGGCTTCGCCCGTCACGTTCCGCAGCGGTGGGGGAGGATCCGGCGCAAAATTCTTTTCTCCCAGGTATTTTTGCATCTCGATCAAGGCTGCGCACCCCTCCCAGACCGTCTCTGGATTGCCCTTTGCCCCGGTGAGTTCCCCAACAGCCAGAATGCCGTCCACATCCGTCTCACAAGACGAAAAGGGCCGGATGCGGCAAAAGCCATTCTCGTCCGCTTGCACGCCCGTCACCTGTGTCAGCTCAGCCATCTGTGAGGGCGGGCTTTGCCCGGTGACCAGGATAGCCAACTCGACCGGCTGCGCGTGTGATTGGCCGTCCGCGCAGGTGTAGTGGATCACCGCCTGTTCGCCATCGTCTGGCGCAATCGTGAGCGTCTCTGCTCGTTCCACACGCACGCCGGCCGCCAGGGCCTTTTGATACCATTGGTGGTGTCCTTTGCCTATCCCGCGATAGTCGCGCAAAAAGACCGTTACGTCGGCCTCGGGCAGGATCTCTTTGAGCCGGACGGCGCGATAAATGGCGCTCACGCTCAGGTTATAGTTTTCGTACTCGACGCCCGGCCGGTTAAAGTGGGGGGTGATGACGATGCCAAAGCTGCGCGGAATTTTGCCCGACGGCAGGCGCACGCCATCGCGCACAAAGTTGGTCAGGAACGAGCGGCGGCCCAACTCGGCGTTTCGGATCACGCTGGGGCTTTGCCCCAACCCAAAATCACGCAGGTCCTCATCGCCGGGCTCCTCGAAGGTATCCGCCAGGATAATCGCGCCCACGTCGGCCTCCAGCACTTCTTCCAGCCGATCGAGCTTGAGCGCGCCGGTGGGGCAGATCTTTTCGCATTGGCCGCAGCGCGTGCAGTGCTCCCAGTCGATCACATAGATATTCTCCCAACCTGCTTCAGGGACGACGCGGATCGCGCGCAAGCCTTGGGCGCCGGCGTCTAGCTCGACCGGACAGACCGCGATACATTGGCCACACTCGGTACAGGCAAAGTTATTGACCACCTGGTCGCGCTTTTTGAACTTGACGTGGAAATGCCCCGCCTGGCCGGAAAGCTCCAGCAGCCTGGCGTTGTAATAGTCCTGCATTGCGCCTGACGCCTTGAACGCGCGTTGGGGCATGTGGCCGCATATCCAGCAAAAGTCGAGCGGCAATTGGGCCAGGGCCTGGTATTTCATCTCGTCCACGTAGGCGCCGCGGTTGAGCAGGATGAACTTGTGCCCGCTCTTGCCGATGGCGTACGCGGCTCGATAGCCACCCAGGTTAGTTCCATAGATGAGGACCGTACTCTCGTTGCTCATTTATTTATCTCCACTGTCTCGCTTGAAACAACACCACCAAGAGGTCTTAATCTCTGCGATTCTAGTGTCGCGCGCGCCAATCGTCAAGAGCTTCCCGCAGCGTGTTCACCGCCAGCCTGGCGCAGTGGGTCTTGCACTCGGGCAGACCACCCAGGGACTCGATCAACGCCTCTGGGCTGATCTTGCCGGCCGCCTCCACAGATTGTTCGCGCACCATGGTTGTGAGCACGCTTGCACACGCGATCGCCGATTCGTGGCCATCGGTCATGAAGGAGGCCTCTTTGATCCAATCTCCCTCCAAGCGCAAGTAGATTTCCATCGTATCCCCGCAACAGCCGTGGATGATTCCACGAGCATCGGGGTCAGACACGCGCCGCATATTCTTGGGGTGAGCCGCCTCGTCAAAGACCCTGGCCGAGTAAGTCACTTGTGTCGATTCTTTTTGTTGCTCCATACCACCTCCTGCTTTCAGTTGAAAATGCCCGCGTCCACGCCACTCGCCCCCCTGCTTCCTGCCGTTGGCAGCGTGTGAATTGGCTCACAGTAGCCTCCGTCATTCAGACCCTCAAGGCAATACCTTTCAAATAAGCCCGTAGGGCTGGCATCCCTATGCCAGCCCGCTGCCGCATGGGGATGCGGCAGCTACGTTATTTGAAAAGTATTGACCCTAAAGGGTTTTCCAAACCATTAGGGTCTATGAGCGGGAACGTCACGGTGAAAGTTGTGCCACGGCCCTCGCTGCTCTTGACATGGATGCGTCCGCCATACTGCTCCGCCAAATTTTTGGCAATAGCCAGGCCCAAGCCCGTGCCGACCTCGCCTGATTGCTTGGCGTTAGGGGCGCGGTAGAATTCTTTGAACAACTCTGGCATGGCTTGTTCGGGGATGCCGATACCGGTGTCACTGATTTCGACCTGGGCTTGCCCCTCCTTCTGTTGTACCGAGACGGCGACAGCGCCGCCGGTGGGTGTATATTTGATCGCATTGCCGACCAGGTTGACAAAAATGCGATCCAGGCCATCTTCTGTTCCTCGAACGATCAGTTGACCGCGATGGGGCTGAAAGGTCACGCGAATGCCCTTGTCCTCTGCGCGGGGCTGTAAAAGAAGCACGACTCGCCCGATAGAGGCGTTGAGCAAGACCGGCTCGGCTTTGGCTGCCCCGGCCGCCTTGCCGGCTGCCAGGTCCAGCAAATCGTTGATCAGGGTTTCCAGCAGATCGAGCCGGCGGCTGATGCGCGTGAACACCTCGGCCTGCTTGTCGCTCATGGCGCCGGCATAGCCCTTGAGCACGCTCCGTACGAGTGATTGGGAAACGGTGACGGGCGAGCGCAGCTCGTGGGTGGCAATACGGATGAACTGGGCCTGCTGGAGCTCCATAGTTTTTAACTCGGCCAGCGCCTGGGCAGCGGCTATGGCGGCTGCGCCCAGTTCGGCCAGCGGCTCGAGCGTGCTTGCATCCTCACGGCAAAAGCGCGCCGGCTGAGCGGCATAGACGCCCAGCGTGCCGAGCGGCTTGCCCTCGTGAACGAGTGGGATACATAGCCCTGAGCGCAAATTTTCGCCAGCCCACTCTCCCAGCAGCTCCTGCCGCTCGTCCGCCGCAAGCACCGCCAGGCCGGCGAGCGCCTCGCGCTCGAGGCCGCAAGCATGGATGTCTTGCGGCGCGCGGTTTAGCGTCTCGGCCGGCAGTCCGTGGACGGCGGCCACCCTCAAGCGGCGGGAGCTTTCGTCCAGCAAGCAAACCGCGGCCGCTTCCACTTTCAGGCTCATTGCGGCGTTGTCTGCCAGACTGACCAGCACGCGGGACAGTTCCATCACTCCAGCAGCCTGTGAACCTTTTCCAAGAGCACATCAGGATCTAGCGGCTTTTCAAGACAGTCGTCGGCCGGCAAGTAAGCTTCGTCAGTTCCAGAACGCAGCGAGGCCGCCGTGTGAGGGGGTGTCAGCATCAGAATAGGAATATGGCGGTAGGCCCTATAGTGCGAACGCGGCGACGGGTTGCGAAGCTCGAGCGAAACCTGGCAGGCGGCAGCCATCTCCAAGGCGACGTCCAGGATGACGAGCTCAGGTCGAGTCTCAGCCACCTGCCGCAATCCATCCCGGCCGGCGCCGGCCTCCAGCACCTGGTAGCCGGCCGATTCTAAAGGCAGGCGGAGAGCGGCCACCATATCGGGATCGTCGTGGACGATGAGGACGCGCTTCATAGGTGCGCCGGCCCAAACGGTCAAGCCGAGCCCTTTCGCCGTCGAGATTTAGGTTTCAGGCGCTGCTCGATCTTGGTCAAGAGCGCTTCCGGCTCGATCGGCTTGAAGACGAATTCCGCCATCAAGTACTGGTCAGTTGGGAAAGAGGACACGTAGGGTGTGTCGGCAATGGACGACACCATCAGAATCGGCGTGTTTCTGAGCTTGGGATCGTCTGCAATCGCCTGGGTCGTATAGTAGCCATCCAGGGGATTCGCCATCATGACATCCATCAACACCAGGTCCGGCAGCAAGGCTCGCATCTTCTCCAGGCCCTCGTCCCCACTCCTGGCCTCCTCGACCAGGTAGCCTTCGCCTTCGAGCACCATGCGGACGGCGAGAGCAAAATCGCTGTCGTCGTCTACGATAAGGATACGCTTCTTTTTAGCCATAGTCTCTCCTCGTCTTTACACTGGGATCGTGGAGACTTCCGAAGTCTTAAAGACTTCGGAAGTCTGGTCAGTACGCGATAAGAATCGTCAAGTGGGTGCCCACGCCCACGGTAGATGTCAGGTACATTTCGTCAGCGCACGATTTGATATTGGGAAGGCCCATCCCCGCCCCAAAGCCCATTTCCCGCACCCACTCCGGCGCAGTGGAAAAGCCTGGCTGCATGGCCTGTTCGACGTCCGGGATGCCAGGCCCTTTGTCCAGGGCCTCAATCTTGATACGGTCGGGGCGCACCTCGGCCACGATCTCGCCGCCTTCGGTGTAGACCACGATGTTGATCTCGGCTTCGTAGGTGGCGACGGCCACGCGGCGCAGGACCTTGGGATGAATCCCCAGCCGGCTCAAGGTCTTCTTTAGCCCACTGGAGGCTTCGCCCGCCTGGCCAAAGTCTCGAGCGGCCACGCGGTAACCGAAAACGAGGGCGACTTCGTCGGCGAGGATGTCTTCAAAGATGTGGCTGGCGCGATAACGGTGAATTTCCTCCTCGCGGTAGTCTACCTCGAGCCGCTTGAGCATCGACCGCACGATGTCACCCTGCGTAATGATGCCGACCAGTTCTCCGGCGCGGTCGACGACGGGGAAACGGCCGAAGCGGAGCTTGCTGAACTTGCTCACCGCGTGCACGAGCGGCTCGTCGGCGTACAGGGTCACCGGGTTGGCCATCATTTTCTCGCCCACCGTCGAGCTCAACTCACCGGCCGCCAGGGCCTTGATGAGATCCTCGATGCTGACGATGCCGATCATCTTCCCATCTTTTACCACGGGTGTTCCGGAAATGCGGTTGACGCGCAGGACTTCTCGAAACTCGGCCATGGTGATGTCAGGGGAAACGCTGATCCCATGCTTCGTCATGGCGTCCTCGACCTTGAGCTCGTAAGTCAGCTCCTGGATCTTGGTGATCTCTTTGTTCCGCTCCACCTCTAGTCCCTTATGGAAACGTGGGCAAGCCTAGCAGGCTGTCGGAGAGAGCGTTTTGTAGGGCGGCTTTCCATAGCCGCCGCGCCTGTGGCAGGTATGGAAACCTGCCCTACGG
>JAFGFO010000375.1 GCA_016931085.1 Thermoflexales bacterium | reverse complement strand
CGTCACGCCCAAGGAGCAGACGATCGCCCCGCTGGTGCGCTTCTTCCTGCCGGGCAACCTGGCGCTGCTCAAGGGTGGGGCTAACGCTCAGACGGCCTATTTGCCCATCGAGCGCAAGGAGCTGACCGTCGACGCCGTGGCCATCCGGCCCGGCCGGGGCTTGCTCTACGCCACGGTGCACGATATGTACGACTCGGAGAAAGTCGGCACGGTGCCGGGCATCGAGATCGTGGTCAAATCGTCGTAGAGACCTTCCATTGGAGCGTCTCCATCAACCTGAAAGGATAACACGTGTCAAGTTCAAACTCATCCCGCACCTGGCTTATTGCCGCTGTCGTCCTGGTCGCCCTAGTGGTGTGCTGTGTGTGCCTGGCGTCCAGCGTCGTTTGTCTGAGTGGCTTCTATTTTGCCCGCGAGCAGCGCCCCAGCCCCTTTCCCACCCGGGACGTCAACGCGCCGTTCACCCCCGGCCCGCCGGTCACACCCCAGCTCGCCACGCCGGCGCCGGCCGACGTGCAGGCGCCGCCCGGCTTGTGGCGCGACGCCGTGCCGCCCGAGGCGGCCGAGACGCTGCACCTGATCGAGTCGTCCGACACCCCGCAGCGCGACCTGCTGGACGTCACGCTGCGCCTCAAAGACCCCGGTGTGCCCATCCCGCAGGTGGTGCGCGAGGAGCCTTGGAATTTCGAGGTCGGCGACACGCACGAGTTCTGGGTGTCGAACGAAGACACGAACGAAAACTTTCAGATCATGGCCCGCCTGGTGTACAAGACGCCCCACACTTACTTTTTCGTCGATCAAGACGCCAGGCTGGACGAGCGTGACTTGAAGCGGGTGGCCGAGCGCTTCGAGACCCAGACCTATCCCACCAATCGCGAGTTCTTTGGCAGCGAGTGGACGCCGGGCGTGGACAGTGACCCCCACTTGACGGTGCTGTTCGCGCGCGGATTGGGCAGCTACGTGGCCGGTTATTACAACAGCATGGACGAGTTTTCGCGCCTGGTGCACGAGTACTCGAACGAAATGGAAATGTTTTATATCAACGCCGATGGCGTGGACCTGGATGACCCGTTTTACGAGTGCGTGCTGGCGCACGAATTCCAGCACATGATCCACTGGAGCAACGATCGCAACGAGTCCAACTGGATCAACGAGGGCTTTTCAGAGCTGGCTTGCCTGCTGAATGGCCTCGACGCCGGCGGCAGCGAATACTCTTTTGGCGCGCGGCCCGACACCCAGCTCAACTCGTGGGCCGACGAGACGGGCGACGCCGGGCCCAATTACGGCGCCAGCTATTTGTTCATGGCTTATTTCCTCGACCGCTTCGGCGAGGAGGCCACCCGCGCCCTGGTGGCTCATCAAGAAAATAGCATGGCCAGCGTGGACGAGGTGCTGAAGGATTTGGGCACTGGACTGAGCTTTGACGACGTGTTCGCCGATTGGGTCGTGGCCAATTATCTCAACGATCCTACCATGGCCGATGGACGTTACGGTTATCTCAGCCTCGTCCCGCCGTCGTTCGAGACCGACACGACTTATCGCGAGCGCGACTTGCCCGCCGAACAGCAGACGACGGTCAGCCAGTACGGCACCGACTACGTCGTGCTGCGCGGCAAAGGCGATTTTCAATTGGACTTTGCCGGCGCTAGCCTGGTCGGCCTGGCGTCCATCTCGGCCCACAGCGGCCAATACCTGTGGTGGGCCGGGCGCGAAAATAACAGCGATACGACACTCACGCGCGAGTTTGACTTGAGCGGGCTGAGCAAGGCCACGCTGACGTTTTGGACGTGGTACGATATCGAAGAAGATTGGGATTACGCCTACGTCCAGCTTTCGACCGACGGCAAGCACTGGACGACGCTGCCGGGCCAGACCACGACCAATACCGATCCCAACGGCTCCAACTACGGCAACGGTTACACCGGCGCCAGCGGCGGCTGGATCCAGGAAACGATCGACCTGAGCGCCTACGCCGGTCAAAAAGTGCAGGTGCGTTTCGAATACCTGACCGATGCCGCCGTCACCCACGCTGGGATGTTTTTGGACGACGTCGCGATCCCCGAGTTGAGCTATCGCTACGACGCCGAGTCGGACGGCGACTGGCTGGCGCGCGGCTTTATTCGCAACGCCAACGTGCTGCCCCAGGAGTGGCTGTTGCAACTGGTCAAGCTTCAGCGCGGTCAGACCAGCGTGGAGCGTTTACAACTCAACCCGGACAACACCGGGCGCTGGACGCTCAGCCTGGGATCCGGCGAAGAGGCCGTGTTGGTCGTCTCGGGGCGCGCGCCCGTGACGACCGAGCCGGCCGGCTATTGGTACGCGCTGAGCCTGCCCTGAGCATCCCCCACGCGCCAGCTCCCTCTCCCCGCGTTCGCAAAGCGAGCGACGGGAGCGGGCAGGGGTGAGGGGCTTACGCGCGCGGCTGCTTGAGCGCCGCCAGTTGGCTCTCCAACTCGGCGCGGCGGGCAGCGGCGGCTTGCTGTCCTTCGTCCAACAGGGATTGATAGCGCTGCCTGGCTTGCTGGCGCAGGTCTTGACCGGAGAGCGGCGTAAGCAGCAGGACGGCCGCCGCGCCGAAGGCGGCGCCGTACACCATTCCGACGATAAAGTTGAGTGTTGTTTTCATCTGTACACCTCATCACTTGTGCGTTTTTGAACCTCATAGTATAGTATAACAGGAATTTGGCAATGGGGCAAAGGCAGAAAAATGTGACACCTAAGGGGGAATATGACACAAAAACCACTTGGTTATGTAGAGCTCGAATGGACGTGCAAGCGCTGCGGGACGAGGAACCCCGGCTTGCAAAAAATCTGCTCGGGCTGTGCCTCGCCGATGAGCGAGCAGGACCAGTTCGAGGCGCCGCTTCAGCACGAGTTGATCACCGACGAGGCCAAGCTGGCCCAGGCCAAGCGCGAAGCAAGTGATATTCACTGTCCTTATTGTGGCGCGCGCAATCCGGCCGGCTCCACAACGTGCGTGCAGTGCGGCGCGAACCTGCAAGATGCCAAGGCGCGCGAGGCCGGACGCGTGGTGGGTGCCCACCAGGAGGCCGCACCGGTGAGTGAGGTGGCTTGCCCGTATTGCCAGACCCCCAATCCGCCCAACGCCGTCAAGTGCAAAAAATGCGGCGGCAACCTGGTCAGGCAAGCCGCTGCCCCGGCCGTCCCGCCCGCCCCGACCCCTATGCCAAAGGGGCTGCTGATTGGCCTGGCTGTTGTGTTGGCTTTGTTGTGTCTGTGCGTCTTGGGCTTTATGGTGATGAACGTGCGCACGACGGACGCGCCGGGCGTGGTCGAAGCGGTCCAGTGGGAACGCACGATCGCGATCGTGGAGCTGCGCCCGGTGCAGCGCGAGGATTGGGCGGACGAGATCCCGGCCGGAGCGTCGCAAGGCTCTTGTGTGCAGAAACATCGCAGCACCCAGTCGAACCCGGCGCCCGGCGCGGAAGAAGTGTGCGGTACGCCCTACACGATCGACCAGGGCGACGGCACCGGCAAGGTGGTGCAAGACTGCGAGTACAAGATTTACGACCGGTGGTGCAAGTATACCGCCAACGAATGGACGGTGGTGGACACCTTGGTCGCCCGTGGCGCTGACTATAACCCAGTCTGGCCAGCGGTGAGCTTGCTGTCAGGCCAACGCGAGGGCGATCGCTCGGAGAAATATCAAGTCCTGTTTTCCGCCGACGACAAGGACTATAGCTACCAGCTCAATTCCCCTGCCGATTTGGCCAAGTTCACCAAGGGCAGCCAGTGGAAGCTCCACATCAACACCTTTGGCAACGTGAACAGCGTCGAGCCGCTGGAGTAAGGACGTGGCACGTGCAACGCACCTTTAAGGTGCGTTGCACGTGTGGTCTACAGCCAGCTTCCCGCCCGAGGCCTCGCGCAACGCGGCGCTAAACGCCTCCAGGCGGTCCGCCGGAAACGTCAGGCGCAAGCCTACCTCGGCGGCAAACTGGGCATCGTCGATCCGCCCGCCGTGGGCCGCCACCAGGCGCGTGAGCGTGTCGTAAAACTTGTACGGCACGACCAGCTCGAACGTGCGCGTTTCCACGCGCTCGCCGCGCGGCAGGGAGGCCATCACCGCCCGGGCCGCGTCGCCGTAGGCGCGCACCAGGCCGCCCGTGCCCAACTTGGTGCCGCCAAAGTAGCGCGTGACCACCACCGCCACATCACCCAGGCCACTGCCCTGGACGACCGCCAGCACCGGCCGGCCGGCCGTGCCAGGCGGCTCGCCGTCGTCGCTGCAACTGTCGATCGTGCTGGGGCCAAAACCCACCCGGTAGGCGTAAACCTGGTGCGTGGCGGCGCTGAATTCGGCCCGCACGCGCGCAAGCAACTCGTGAGCTTGCTCCACCGAGGTGGCCGGGCCGGCAGTAGCGATGAAGCGAGAATTGACCACCACGAGCTCTTGGCGGTGTATCACGGCGGGAATGGGGTAACGCACTTAGAGATTGTCCTCTTCAAACAGATCGCGGAACACGTCGTCCCAAATCTCGTCGAGCGAAATGGACGATTCTTCGAAATCGACGCTCACTTTTTCCAGGTAGCCTCTCACGTTCAGGTGTGGCATGGTCTGGTCGAGCTGGTCCATCTTGTCGCCCCAGGCGGCGATGAGCTCTTGGCTTTTCTTTTCTAGGTCTGACAGGTCTAGCTCGAGGTTGAGCATGCGCTTGAGTCTCGTCATCAGATCGTACCACGCCTTGAAATCTTCGCTAATGGCCACCGACTGAACTGATACCGAGGCGGTTGAGAAATTATAAGCCGGGACGTAGGCGTACATGCCTACGTATTCGATGCCCCTGGCTTCAGCCTGATCGGCCATGTACGTGCTGATGGAAACGCCTCCTTCGTAATCGGAGAACTGGACGCCGTAGCGGGCCAGCTCGTCTTTCATGTGCGGCAGGCTGTATACGCACGAGATCGTCCTGTCCTGTTCGTACGGCACCGGGCCGTAGACGCCTGCTACGGAAGCCACTCTTTGGATGCCCAGTTCTTGGACCACATCGAATATCGCCTGGGCATAGTGTCCTTCGTTCTGATGCGGTTCGTCGCCCAAAAAGATCACAAAGCCACCCTCGTCGCTGCCGGCGTAAAAGAATTCGTTCCGCCGGCGTTCGAATGACTGGCGGTGGCCGGCCTTGAGCTTGATGCCCGGTCTCAGGAGGTGATGCGTGCCGGGGATCTGGAACAAGTAAAAGCCCTCAGGATCGATTTGCCCGATCTGGGTGGCGTTGGTATGCTGGATGAGGTAGGCGGGCAGGCTGGACGAGGCGGCGCCCGCGTCCGCCCACTGGCGCCAGCCGGCGATCATGTATTTGCCGGCGGCCGGCTTTTTCCACAGATCGATCCGTTCGTTCATCGCTGTCCCTCTCTACCATTATAGCCCTGACCAGGGCTAGCGTCAAGCCTCGCTCCGCTGACCGCCAGCAGCCAGATGGCGGGCAGCACCGGCAGCCGGAAACGAATGGCGCTGATTGGCCCAGGCAGAAAGGTGACGTAAAAGATCGTGGCGAGCAGCACCAGCGCGAGCACGCGCGGCCGCAGCCGCCAGGTGCCGGCGGCAAAGAGAAGCGCGGTAAGCAGGTAGCTGAGGCCCCAGCCAGCCCACAAGGCCAGCGCCAACGGCGGCAGCGCCAGCAGCCGCTCGCGAACGAGGATGCCGGCCGCCGCCCCCCCGTCGCCAGCCTCGACGGCGCTCAATGCACGGCCAAGCGCGTCGCCCTCCGCCGGCAACGCTTCCCAGGCCTGGCCCGAGATCAGCGTGTACCAAAACTTGTGGTCTTGTGGCAGGAACGACCACAGCCAACTAGAAGTATGGCTGGCGATGAAATCGAGCGGGTGGGCACGGATGATGTCAAGCGCCACCGTCGTGATCTGCTGCAGCCGCCGGTCACGCTCGCGCGTGGACAGGGCGGATTCGTCGCTGCTCGTCCAACTGTAGCGCGCGGCCGCCCGCGCGATGACCTCGTCGTAGAGGCTTTCCCAACGCGGCGTCCACGGCGCGACTGACTCGCCGCCCGCGCGCGCTAAGGTGGCGACGGCGCTGACGTGAGCCAGGTTGTCGTCAAAGGTCCGCGTGTAAAACCACTGCCCGAAAACAAGCTTGTTGCGCACGACCCACGGGCCGAGCATCAGGCCGATGATGGCCGCGATGAGCAGCGCGCCCCGCCACCAGGAAATGTGTGCTAGACCCTGGAGCTTTCTAAAACCCCCATGGCCTGTCTTTTTGAGCACCAAGCCCCTAACCAGGATGCCCACCAGCACGATGGGCAGGAACTGCACGTTAGGCTTGCACAGGATCGAGGCTCCCGACAGCAGCCCGCAGCCGGCCGCGTCAAGCAGCTTCCCGCCCAGGATATAGCGCGCAAACATCCATAACGAGGCCGTCAGCAGCAGCCCGAACAGGATTTCGGTCAACAGCTCGTTGCAAAAGCGCCAGGCGGCCGGCGTGAGCGCGTAGAGCAGCGCCGTGACCCAGCCAACGCGCCGGCCGGCGATGCGCTTGCCCAGGCAAAAAGCCAGCCCGACCGTCACGGCGTCGAGCGCAGCCTGCGCCAACGCCACCAGGCGTGGCTCAGGGCCGGCGATCGAATACCAGCCGGCCACGAACAGCGGGTATAGCGGCGCGCGAATATTGTCGGAGCGGTAGGGCGGCTCGGTGTTCATCGAATACACCCCGCGCTCGATCAGGTTCACCGCCAGCCAGTGATAGCCCTGCGCGTCCACGTTGGCCAACTGCATCCCCTCCGGCGCAGCGGCGATATAACCCAGGCGCAACGCCAGCGCCAGCCAGACGAGCGCCAAAGGTGCGAACGAGCGCAATGGCTTGGGTTGTGTGTGAGCCATAATGCTACAATCATACCACATTTTATGCGGCACGTGGGGGTTCGAAGCGAATCCGGGCATTCGTAGCAGTAGGCCATTATGAGCATATATCCCCCACAATAGCGTCATTTTGTGGCTCGGCGCCCCACTTACCTCCCCGAAAGCTTAGAGCTTTCGGGGAGG
>JAFGFO010000374.1 GCA_016931085.1 Thermoflexales bacterium | reverse complement strand
TGGCCAAATTTGCCACCACATATGGTGGTTGCGATTAGCGATACTCCCGTATATGGGGGTCGTTTGAGATTAGTCTAAACACCAAGATATAAAAGCTTAGCTATTAATAACATGGGTTGTCAAGTGCACCTTGTCAGATGCAATCGAGGAGATCCCGATGGCTGAAGAGAAAAAGAGAAAAGTAGTCTGCATAGAAGACGAGCCAGAGATGATTGACCTCGTCAAGCTCATCCTGGGTCGCAAGGGTTTTGAATTGACCGGAGCAATGGGCGGGCGAGAAGGGCTGGAAGCCATTCGCGACGTCAAGCCGGACCTGGTTCTGCTGGACTTGATGATGCCCGACATGGATGGTTGGGAAGTTTATCAACAGATGAAGTCTGACGAGGTACTCAAGCACATCCCTGTTATCGTGGTGACCGCCAAGGCGCAGAGCATTGACAAAGTGCTTGGCTTGCACATCGCCAAGGTTGACGATTATGTGACCAAACCCTTTGGGCCACAGGAGTTACTGCAGAGTGTCGAGAGAGTGCTTCGCAAGCACTCGGGCTCACAATGAACGGCCAGCTTTGCCTATGGGCAGCCTTCTTGTGAGTGATGGGCTGCCCTGATCAGGTATACGAGCGGGTTTCTAACCTTGCGGACGCAGTTGCGTATGCTAAAAACAATCTCGGCCAAGCGAATATACGATGAGGGTTAAGATATGTCTGATAAAAAACTCAAAATTGTTTGCGTAGAAGATGAACCGGGGGTCATTGACCTGATTCGCCTGATTCTCGACCGGCGGGGAGACTGCGAGGTCATGGGAGCAGTCACCGGCACAGAAGGCTTGGAGATGATCCGCCAGCAGCGGCCTGACCTGGTCCTGTTGGATCTCATGCTGCCAGGCATGGGAGGCTGGGCAGTCTACCAGCGCATGAAAGCCGACGATGCCACACGCGATATTCCAGTGATCGTCGTTACGGCCAAAGCAGAAGGCATTGACGAAGTCCTGGCCAAGTATATTGCCAAAGTGGATGATTACGTCAAAAAGCCCTTCTCGCCTCAGGAACTATTGGAGAGCATCGAGCGCGTTTTGAATCCCAAGAAGCAGGAAGCGTGATTCGCTCATCCCCCCACGGTGAGCTTTGATCATTCCACGCTGCGTGCTCGCTGTAGGCACAGAGCGTGGAGTGTTTTTTGGAGGAGAGACGTATGTTAACCAAGCGTTATCTGAAAAGCCGTCCTGTGTGTAAGGTAACCTTCACCTTGCCAGAGGTCATCACGGCTCGGACGGTTCACGTTGTCGGTGATTTTAACGATTGGGACATCCAAACGCTGCCGATGAAGAAGAAGGGAAGGCAGTTTACACTGACGATCGAGTTAACGCCCGGCCGCAACTACCAGTTCAGATACCTCGTCGACGAGGCCGAATGGTATAACGATTGGGACGCTGATCGTTATACGCCTAACCCCTTTGGCGGCGACAATTCGGTGGTGATCGTCTAGACAAGTGCCTTGTTCTACGATGAGGGAGACGATGAGATTCGCTATAGCGGCTGATCATGGCGGGTTCCCGCTCAAAGCAACTATCATCGACGTGTTGCGTGCGGAAGGGCACGAAGTGCTCGACCTGGGTGCTCACAACGCCGAGCCAGTCGATTATCCCGATTACGCCGAGGCGGTCGGGCGAGCGCTGCAAGACGGGCGGGCCGAGCGCGGCATCGTCCTGTGCGGCAGCGGCATTGGGGCGAGTGTGGCGGCTAACAAGCTGCGTGGCATCCGCGCCGGCGTATGCCACGACACCTACAGCGCCCACCAATGCGTGGAACA
This sequence comes from Thermoflexales bacterium, assembly GCA_016931085.1. Next base: position 7,343 of record JAFGFO010000374.1, on the reverse strand, counting down.
CGACGACGTCAACGTCCTGTGCCTGGGCGCGCGCGTGGTCGGCGTCGAGCTGGCGAGCGAAATCGTGCGCGCCTTTGTGAGAGCGCAGTTCTCCGGCGCCGAGCGCCACCAACGGCGGCTGGACAAGGTGCTGGCCTTGGAAAGAGAAGAAAGATAGCGCACCGTGTACGTGCAGTACACCGTCTACCTGGTGGCTGTGCTCCTCGCAGCCCTCATCGCGGCAGCACTCGCCATCTATAGCTGGCAGCATCGCGACGCGCCAGGGGCGCCGGCCCTGGCCGGGCTGATGGTGCTGGCTAGCTGGTGGTCATTGGTCGATGGGCTGTCGCTGATAAGCCGGGCACCGGCCAGCGTGCTTGCCTGGCACCAGCTTGCGTATATAAGCGCCGCCAGTTTGCCGGTGGCGTGGCTGGTCTTTGCGCTCCAATACACCCAGCGGCAAGCCTGGTTGTCCCCCCGCCGCCTGGTATCCATGGCTATTGTGCCGTCGATCACGCAAGTGATGATCTGGACCAACGAAGCGCATCACTTGTGGATGTTGAGCAAACCTGATCTTCTCCAGGAAGGCCCCTTTACCCCCATCGTCATTGATAATGCGGTCACCCCTGGCCCCTGGTTTGGGGTACATCTGTTATACAGCGTGATCCTCATTTTGCTTGGCATGATCCTGCTCGTGCAAGCGTCTATTCGCGCATTTCGCTTGTACCAGGGACAGGCGGTAGCCCTCGTACTGGCCGTGCTGGCCTCGCTGGGGATTAACTTGGCCCAAACCTTGGGGCTGACACATCTGAAGGTGGATCCAACGCCGCTGGCCTTTGTACTCAGTGGCTCGATGCTGGCCTGGGCCGTGTTTCGCTACAGGCTGCTCGATGTAGTGCCCGTGGCGCGCGACACGCTGATCGACAACATGAGCGACGGCATGCTGGTATTGGACGCCCACGATCGAATCGTGGACATCAACCCCGCTATGCAAAGCATCCTCCATGCTTCCTCTGCCCAAGTGATAGGCCAGCCGGCAGCCCAAGTCCTGGGTCCCTGGCGTGACATGGTCGAACACTTTCAGCCCAAGACAGACGCCCAAGCCGAGGTCGTCTTGGGCCAAGGTGATGAGCTACACCATTACGACTTGGGGGTCTCGGTCTTGACCAACCGGCACGCCCAGCCCAGCGGCTGGCTGATTGTCATGCGCGATATCACGACGCGGGTGCGGGCAGAGGAGGCCGAAAAGGAAGCCGTGCGGCGAGAAATGGACCTGGCGCGCGAGATCCAGATGAGCTTGTTGCCCACGAGCGCTCCCAATATCCCAGGCCTGGAAATCGCCGGGCTGAGCTTCCCGGCCCGCGAGGTAGGCGGCGACCTGTATAATTATTACAACGTGCCACCAGCCGGCTGGGCGATTGCCGTCGGCGATGTATCGGGCAAGGGCATCCCGGCCGCGTTGTACATGGCCGTGTCCACGACGATGCTGGCGGCCAAGGCAGCTTTTGTGCCCGACGTGGCCCAGTTGATGACCGAGATGAACGCCGCGCTCTATCCCTATATGTCTGGCCGGCAGATGAACACGGCGCTGTGCTACGTGCGCCTGGAGGCCGTGCCCGAGGCCGAGACTGCCAGCCGCTACATCGCCCACGTTGCCAACGCTGGCCTGGTCGCGCCGGTTCTTCGACGCGGGACGCAGTGCGAATACCTGGCGGTCGGCGGCCTGCCCCTAGGTGCGATGGTAGCCGGGTTTCCCTATCGCGCCCTGGATTTGCCCTTGCAAACCAGCGACATGCTGGTGATGGCCACAGATGGGATCATAGAAGCGCTGAACGGCGCTGGCGAGATGTACGGCTTTGACCGTTTCTTGGCACGTGTGGCCTCAGCCCCCGCCGCTGCCAGCGACGCGATCCATTGGCTCGTCGCCGATGTCCAGGCATTTATGGGCGATGCCGAGCAGCACGACGATCTCACGGTAGTTGTGATAAGGCTAACTGGGTTACACTCGTAGTGAAAATGTGTTACAATATCCTGGATAATGCCATCATTCTTATCATGCACGTGACTGCTCAGGCTTGTTCGCCATTGCCCATCCTGGCTGAGTCGTCACACAAAATACGGCGTCTGTTCAACTTTGTCGATGAGGAGCAAGAGCGATGAACGCGTTACATCAATTGAAAAGCGTGGGAGGCCAGAGTTTGTGGTGGGATGACGTCCGGCGCGAGTACCTGGTTTCGGGCGAGCTCGAGCGCCTGGTCGAGCAGGATGGCATCCTAGGGGTGACCTCCAACCCCTCGATCTTCAAGAATGCCATCGTAGGCAGCACCACCTACGACCAGGCGATACGCGCCCTGGTCGAGGCCGGCAAAAGCAGCCAGGAGATCTATGCGGCGTTAACGCTGGAAGATATCACACAAGCAGTCGACGTATTGCGCCCGGTCTATGAACGTACGGATGGCGGCGACGGTTACGTCAGCCTGGAGGTTTCGCCCCTGCTGGCAGCCGATGCCACCGGCACCGTCCGTGAAGCCAGGCTCTTGTGGGAAGCCATCCAGCGGCCCAACCTGATGATCAAGGTGCCGGCCACGCCCGAGAGCATCCCGGCTGTGCGCGAGTTGATCGCCTCCGGCATCAACGTCAACGCCACGCTGATCTTTTCGATCCAGGCCCACGAAGAGGTCATGGAAGCCTACCTGGCTGGCCTGGAAGACAGGGCTTCCAGCGGCGCGCCGTTGGACAAGATTGCCTCGGTGGCGTCGTTTTTCGTCAGCCGCGTAGACACGCTGGTGGATCGCTTGCTGGACGAGCGGATTGGCCTGGCAGCCGGCGAGGACGAGAAGGCGCGCTTGCGCGCCCTGCAGGGCCAGGCCGCCGTAGCGAATGCCAAGCTGGCCTACGCCCGCTTCAAGCAAGTCTTTGGCAGCCCGCGCTTTGCGGCATTGGCTGCCAAGGGCGCGCGCGTCCAACGTCCCCTGTGGGCCAGCACCAGCACCAAGAACCCGGCCTACCGTGACGTGCTCTACGTCGAGGAACTCATCGGGCCGGACACGGTCAACACCGCCCCACCCGTCACCGTGGCTGCCTTCAAAGATCACGGCGTGGTGGCCGCCACGCTCGAGCGAGACGTGGATAAGGCTCACGCTTTGATGAAGAGCCTGGCCGAGGTGGGGATAGACATGGACGCCGTGACGACGCAATTGCTCGACGAGGGTGTCAAAGCCTTTGCCGACGCCTACCGGGATCTGCTGGCGGCGATTGGCGCCAAGCGCGCTCAACTGCTGTCGGCAAGCGCTCAGCCGGCCGCCCTGGGCAAGTGGCAAGCGGCGGTAGACGAAGCCCTCGACAAGCTGGCGGCGCAGCGCTTTGCCAGCCGGCTGTGGGCCAAGGACGGCTCGCTTTGGAAGGACGATCCGGCCGAGCAGGCCAGCATCCGTGCCCGGCTGGGCTGGCTGGAAGCGCCACGGCTTTTCCTCTCACGCTGTGACGAGCTGGAAGCTTTTAGCGCCGAGCTCAAGCAGGCGGGGTTTAGCCACGCGCTGCTGCTGGGCATGGGCGGAAGTAGCATGGCACCCGAGCTGTTTCGCACCACCTTTGGCGTGGCGGAGGGCTATCTCGACTTGCACGTGCTCGACACGACCGACCCGGCCAGCGTGTTGGCCGCCGAGCAAGCGCTCGACTTGCCGCATACGTTGTTCATCGTCGCCAGCAAGTCGGGCGGGACGATCGAGGTGATGTCGTTCTTCAAATACTTTTACGACAAGCTGCGGGCAATCAAGGGCGAGGCAGCCGGGGAAAACTTTGTCGCGATCACCGACCCCGGCACATCGTTGGAGAAACTGGCTGCCGAAAAGAACTTTCGGCACACCTTCCTCAATCCGCCTGACATTGGCGGGCGCTACAGCGCGCTGTCGTACTTTGGGCTGCTGCCGGCCGCGCTGCTGGGGATGGACGTGCGCCGCTTATTGAAGGGGGCGAGCGAGATGGCCAGCGCGTGTGCGCCCGAGATTCCCCTGCCGCAGAACCCTGGCGCCTGGATGGGCGCCGTGATGGGAGGCTTGCACGAGGCCGGGCGCGACAAGCTGACCTTTGCGCTCTCCCCTCAAATCGCGGCCTTTGGCTACTGGCTCGAGCAGTTGGTTGCCGAAAGCACCGGCAAAGAGGGCAAGGGCATCCTGCCGGTGGAGAGCGAACCGCTGGGCGAGCCGGTCACCTACGGCGACGACCGGCTCTTCGTGCACTTGAAACTGGACGGCGACGAAACGCACACGGCGGCCCTGGCGGCCCTGCAGGCTGCCGGCCAGCCGGTGGTCACGCTGCACCTGGGGGACGTGTACGAGTTGGGCGGCGAGTTTTTCCGCTGGGAGCTCGCCACGGCCGCCGCCAGCGCTCTTATGGGCGTCAACCCCTTCGACCAGCCCGACGTGCAGGGAAGCAAGGTCAATACGCAAGCCATGCTGGATGAATACGTCAAGACCGGCTGCTTGCCCGAGACGCTAGCCGTGCTGGCGGATACCTGCGAGCCAGCCCTGAAGGGCTGCCTTCACCAGGTCAAGCCGGGCGATTTCATCGCCTTGATGGCCTATATCCAGCACACTCCCGAGCACGATGCCTTGTTGGCCGAGCTGCGCGCCCGGCTGCGCGACCGTTTCCAGGTGGCGACCACGGTCGGCTACGGGCCTCGTTTCCTTCACTCCACGGGTCAATTGCACAAGGCCAGTGGCGCTAAAGGCGTGTTCATCCAGATCACGGCCGACGCTCCGCGCGACGTGCCCATCCCGGGCGAGGCGTATAGCTTTGGTGTGCTGCTGGCTGCCCAGGCGATGGGAGACATGCAGGCCCTGCTGGTGCGCCGCCGGCGCGCCCTCCGCCTGCACCTGACGGGGGGAGTGCGCGAGGGGCTGGAGCACTTGCTGCAGTCGTTGGAATAATCAGATGGCCTGTAGGGGCGGTTCGCGAACCGCCCCTACGTGTGTATACCGCCGGCTCAGCACGATCCCGGCCGCCACGGCCAGGTTGAGCGAGTCCACCTTGTCCGACTGGGGCAGATAAACGTTGCGGCCCAGGCCGCGGTACTCGGCCGGCAGCCCGCTGGATTCGTTGCCAAACACCAGCCCGGCCGGGTGCTGCCAGGCCGCTTCCTCAAGCGATTGATCCCCATCCGTCATAAAGAGGAACAGAGGGCGGTCAAACTCTGAGCGATAAACCTGGATATCGTCCATATACTCGACGTTGACGCGAAACAGCGCCCCCATCGAGGCGCGGATGACCTCCGGGCTAAACACGTCAACGGCGGGGCTGATGATGGCCAGGTTCTCCACCTCGAAGGCCAGCATCGTGCGGAGAAGCGTGCCCAGGTTGCCGTTGTCGCTCGGGTTGACCAGCACGACGTGGTCGGCGCCGGCATCGAGTGACGAATAATACTTGTCGAACACACCCACAACGTAACAGTTCTTCTTGGGCGAGAGCGTCTCGACGAGCCGGTCGTTCCACTCAACCGCGACATCACTCCCGGCCATGAGCTCGTCGATGACGCGAGCGCCTTCACTGTTTGAAAACTTGGAGTGGAACACAAGCTGGCGGACGTGCTCCGGCTTGTACTTGAGCAGCTCGATCGTCGGATACTGTCCCAAGGTATAGGAGTAATCGTATTCTTTCTTGTAGCGTTTTAGCTTCACGTCGCCGCCTTTTCACAGTACATTTGGACCAGGGCAAGTTTAACTCGCATGCCTCACTCCTTACATGGGTGGATAACTAATACAGTCGCCCCAGGCTTCAACCTGGGCAAAGAACTCGCTCACGCCAAGCAAGCCGGCCGCCCACAAAAAGACGCGATCCCTCTCTGGTATCTCGGCAAGAGCCAGCCACCTGATGTCGGCCAATATCTGCGCCTCTCCAAATTCCGGGTCTATTCCCATGCGCGGCTCCTGATCGCCGATATCCACGATGAAAGAAAAGGTTTCATCGTCTGGCGCATAGACGACATGGCTGACTTGGCGGACGATCTTACCGTCAACGCAACACTCCTCTTGAAGCTCTCGGATGGCTGCTTCTGCGGGCGTCTCGCCTGCCTCAACGCCGCCGCCCGGCAAGCACCACCATTCCAGCCCGTCTTGCCGGTGCTTGGCCATCAGCAGCTTGTCTTTTCTGTGAACGATACACTGTGCTCTTGCCATGGTTGCCGCCTCACCGCTTATCTGTCACCTCCCCGAAAGCTCGACTTTCTTACCTCCCCGAAAGCTTAAAGCTTTCGGGGAGGTGACTCTTACGCCGCCGCCGGGCTGAGGCCGAGCGTCCCGAACACGTCGTACTCGCGCTCCATCTCGTGGCGGAACTGCTTGGTGTACAAGCGGTAGTAGTGCCCCCTGGCGCGCAGCAGCTCGGCGTGGGTGCCCATCTCGCTGATCTGCCCGCCCTCGACGACGACGATACGATCGGCGCGCTTGATCGTCGACAGCCGGTGGGCGATGACGAAGCTGGTGCGTCCCCCCATCAGCGCCTCCATCCCCTTTTGGATCATGGCCTCGGTCAGCGTGTCGACGGAGCTGGTCGCCTCGTCCATGATAAAGATCTCGGGCTGGGCCAGCACGGCGCGCGCCAGGCTGACCAACTGCTTCTGGCCGACCGACAGCAGCCCGCCGCCCTCGCCCACATCCTCGTCGTAGCCCTTGTCCAGCGTGGCGATAAAGTCGTGGGCGCCGGCGACCCGCGCCGCCTCTTCGATCTCCGCGTCGGTGGCTTCGAGCCGGCCGTAGCGGATGTTCTCGCGGATCGTGCCGGAGAACAGGTGCGGCGTCTGCAGCACCATGCCGATGCGCGACTGGATGGCGTGCAGCGCCAGCTCGGTATAGTCCCGCCGGCCGATGCGGATGGTGCCCCGTTTCGGCTCGTAAAAGCGGCACAGCAAATTGACGATGGTCGATTTGCCGCCGCCGGTTGGGCCTACCAGCGCGATCGTCTCGCCGCGCTTGACGTGCAGGCAGAAATCCTTCAGCACCGGCTTGTCCGCCTCGTAGTAAAAGTCCACGTGCGCAAACTCGATGTCACCCCGCAGGTGGCCCGGATCGATGGCGCCGGGCCGGTCGACCACCTCCGGCGGCGTGTCGATCAGCGAAAAGGCCCGCTCGGCCGAGGCGATGGTGTGCTGCATCTCAGCGTACACGCGGGCCAGGTCCTGGACGGGCCACAGCATGAAGGTGATGTAGCGCACAAAGGCCTGGATGCCGCCCACCGTCAGCCCGCCCCAGGCGACCTGCCACCCGCCGTACCAGGCGACCGTCCCCAGCGCGAAGGCGCTGATCAACTGCACCACCGGCAAGAACAGCGCCGAAAGCCAGGCGGCCCGGAAGGCGGCCCGGTACATCTCG
>JAFGFO010000373.1 GCA_016931085.1 Thermoflexales bacterium | reverse complement strand
TGGCCAAATTTGCCACCACATATGGTGGTTGCGATTAGCGATACTCCCGTATATGGGGGTCGTTTGAGATTAGTCTAAACACCAATAGTGCATTACGTTATATAAATGACCCTTGGAGCTTGGGCCTTACTTGAGCATCTTTGGGACTGGCGTTCTTGAGGGATTTGGTTTAGAATGGTAGTATCAGGTTGAGATTCAGTGCTTTTCCGGGAGAAGCGAGTATGACGAGATTTGAAGATGCGCTGGCCCGCCGGCTCGTTGCGAGCTTTGGGGCACTTGTCCTGTTGGCGATCGTTGTGATGGCCAGCCTGATCGTGGTGGTGCAATTCACAGGCCGTACCATATCCCTACCCATGATCCAGGCCGCCGTCAGTGGGGCACTGGTCATTGTGGTCATTATCTTGGCCGTGACCTTGTTCATCGCTCAATACGCGCGTTCGTTGGAAAACCAGGTCATTGAGCGCACAGCCACCTTGTCGCAACATAGCCATCACTTGCAGCTCATCGGCGATGTGGGACAACAAGTGGCGGCCGATCTCGGTCAGGACGAATTGCTGACAAGGGTTGTGAATCTGATCCAAACTCGCTTTGGCTACGACCACGTGGGTATCTGGCTGCTTTCTGAAGGTCGGGAGTGCGCCGTTCTACAGGCGTGGGCTGGACAGTCACAGCCAGAGCTGGACACTCTGCCGACGGACGAGGGCGGTATCGTCGTGGGGGTGTGCAAAACCAACACCTACCGTCTGGCAAACGACGTGGGCGGGGCATCCGATTACCGGCCGGTGCTGCCCGGCATAGGCTCGGAGTTAGCTCTGCCGTTACACGCAGGTAAAGAGGTTTTTGGCGTGATCGATATCCAAAGCGCCCAGACAGGCGCCTTCGACAGCCAGGCCGTGATGGTGCTGCAAGTCATCGCTCACCAGCTCACCGACGCGATCGAGAACACTCGCCTGTCTGGGAAGGCACAAACTGACCAGACGCGCTTCACCACCCTCCAGGAAGCCGGTCAGCAGTTGGCCAGCGCCTCTTCGTTACAGGATGTCGTCAAAGCAACGCTGGGCACAGCGTCTTACCTGGGCGCCCAACACAGCCACTTGATCCTGTTGGACGAAAGAGAGCAGCCCGCGCTGTATTCCACCCTGCCCGGGTGGAGACAACTGACGCCGGCCCAGGCTCAGGCACTGATCAACCAGCTCACTGTAGAAGGTCTCGAGGGATGGGTGCTGGAGCACCGGCAGTCAGCCCTGGTCCTAGACACGCGATCAGATCCACGTTGGGTGGCTTTGCCAGACCTTGAGCAGCTCCCGGTCGCTTCGGTTATTTGCATTCCCCTCTTTACGCCCGCCGGTGAACCGAGCGGAGTGCTCAGTTACACGCATGCCGAGCCGGACGCCTTTAACCCACAGGTGCAGCAGTTGGCCGAGGCGATGGCCGACCAGGTCACGATCGCGCTTCAAAACGCGCGTTTGTACGAGCTAGCCAGGCGCCAGGCACAAGAGGCCGAAACCCTGCGCCAGGCGGGCAGCGTCGTCGCCGCCACTCTGCAGCACAAGGAAGCCATCGAGCGCATTTTGCAAGAATTGAGCCGCGTAGTGCTTTACGACGCTGCCTCGGTTCAACTGCTGCGCGAAGGCTACCTGGAAGTGGTCGGCGGGCGCGGCATGACGAGCCTGGGAACCGCGGTGGGCATGTGTATTCCAGTGCCAGGCGATAACCCCAATTCGGTCGTGATCCAGGAGCGACACCCGCTGATCTTGGGCGATGCCCGCGCCGCCTATCCCAACTTTTTCAAAGGGACCGCGAAAGGGGGCGAGGCTCGCTCGTGGATGGGGGTGCCGCTGATCGTTCGCGACCGGCTGATCGGCATGCTGACGATCGACACTCTCAAGCCGGACTATTTCACCCCCGATTATATCGGCCTGGTGGCCGCTTTTGCCGACCAGGTAGCCATCGCGTTGGAAAACGCCCGCTTGTACCAGGATATTCAGCGAGAAAAACAATATTTCGAGTCGTTGGTGCTGAACAGCCCGGTTGCCATTATCGCCATCGATCTCGAAGGCAGCGTGACGGCCTGGAATCCGGCCGCCGAAAAACTGTTTGGCTATACCCAGGCTGAGGCGATTGACCACAATATCGACGAGCTGATCGAGACGGAAGCCATCACCTATCCCCCCCACACCCAAGGAGAGGTCGTGCGCACCATCAGCCAACGCCGGCACAGAGACGGCAGCAACCTGTACGTCGAATTGATGGCCGTTCCGGTCACCGTCGCCGGGAAACGGGTGGGGGCGCTGGTTATCTATCACGACATTACGGAACTTCAGCAAGCCCGCCAGGAAGCCGAAGCTGCCAATCGCGCCAAGAGCGCCTTCCTGGCCACTATGAGTCATGAAATCCGCACACCCATGAACGCCGTCATCGGCATGACCGGCTTGCTACTGGATACTCCCCTGTCGTCAGAGCAGCGTGAATTCGCCAACATCGTCCGCAACAGCGGCGAAGTGCTGCTGACCATCATCAACGACATCCTGGACTTTTCCAAGATTGAAGCAGGCCGCTTGGACCTGGAAAGGCAGCCCTTTGACCTGCGGCAATGCCTGGAGTCGGCGCTTGACCTGGTAGCAGCCGAGGCGGTCGAAAGAAAACTGGAATTAGGTTGTATCATCGAGCCGCACACCCCCGGCACGATCGTAGGCGACGTCACCCGCTTGCGCCAGATCCTTGTCAATCTGCTCAGCAACGCCGTTAAATTCACGCACCAGGGCGAAGTGGTCATTTCGGTGAACGCCTCTCCGCACGACGCTCCTCCACCGTCGGACGATGAACGGGAAACCGTTATAGAGGGGGAATACGAGCTACATTTTGCCGTCAAAGATACCGGCGTTGGCATTCCGGCCGACCGCATCGAGCATCTCTTTAAATCCTTTAGCCAGGTGGACGCCTCGACCACCCGCAAGTACGGTGGCACTGGTCTGGGGCTGGCCATCAGCAAAAAGCTGAGCGAGATGATGGGCGGCACGATGTGGGTGGAGAGCGAGATGGAGAAAGGCTCAACCTTCCACTTTATCATTCAAGCCAGGGCTGCGCCAGCGGCCAGGCCGGTTTACTTGCTGAGCGACCAACCTGATCTCAAGGGCAAGCGGATGTTGATCGTGGACGACAACCTGGCCAACCGCAAGATACTGAGCCTGCAGGCACATTCGTGGGGCATGGAATCCGTGGCCGTCGCGTCTGGGCCGGAAGCTCTCAACTTGATCCGCCAGAATGAGCCATTCGACCTGGTTGTCCTAGACATGCAAATGCCCGAGATGGATGGCTTGATGCTGGCCGAGGAAATTCGCAAGTACTCCCCGGCAGATGCCATGCCATTAGTGATGCTGACCTCGTTGGGATGGCGAGAAGAAGATGATCGCATGAAGCTGCTGTCTGCTTTTCTAACCAAGCCGGTCAAGGCCTCCGAGCTATACAACGCTTTGCTGGGTGTGTTTGCCAGTGAAATCAGCCAGGCGCGCGCCCGCCGCACCCACGAACCGGAGGAGATCATCTCCGAGTTTGACGCATCCATGGCGGCTCGCCTTCCTCTGCGTCTCTTGTTGGTCGAAGACAATCCGATCAACCAGAAACTGGCCACGCTCATCCTGGAGCGACTGGGTTATCGCCCAGACCTGGCCGGCAACGGCCTGGAAGCTGTTCAGGCCGTCCAGCGCCAGCCTTATGATGTCGTGCTGATGGATATGCAGATGCCGGAGATGGACGGCCTGGAAGCGACCCAGCGCATTCACCAGCTCTTTGCCTCTCTGGCAGAACCGGGTAGGCGCCCGCCGTACATTATCGCGATGACAGCCGCCGCGATGAAAGAGGATCGTGAAGCCTGCCTGGCGGCCGGCATGGATGACTATGTCAGCAAACCCATCGATGTCAGAGAGTTGATCAGCGCATTGAATAAATGCCAGCCCATCCCAGACGCGCCTGGCAGCCAAAGGCCAGAGCCTGCCCGCGTCGAGCCGCCTGCACCTTGCGAGCCCGGCCCACCGCCGGCTGACGGCAACGCTGAGAGAACGGAGGATGCCGCCGGCGAGGCTCACAAGATCCTGGACCTCGCTGCGATCAAGCGCATGCGGGCGATGCTAGGCAAGCAGGCCGATACCATGCTGCCGGAGCTGATCGACAAGTTCTATAGCGATGCGCTCAAGTTGATCGACGAGGCGCAACTGGCATTGGCAGAAAGTCGGACGCCCGATTTACGCCGGGCAGCCCACACGCTCAAGTCCAACAGCGCCACCTTTGGCGCGATGGCCTTGTCCAGCGTGGCGCGCGAGCTGGAACATCAAGCCAGGGATGGCCGGCTGGAAAATGGCGCTGAATTGCTCTCCCAGATCCATTCTGAATACGATACGTTTAAAGCTGCGCTAGAAGCGGCACGCAAGGAGTTGTGATATGGCGACTGTTCACAAAGGCACTATCTTGATCGTCGACGACGACAGGCTCAGTCGAACTGTACTGTCTACCAATCTACACGGCCAGGGTCACACGGTCGAAACGGCCGAAAGCGGTCCCCAGGCCCTGGAGATACTCCGGACCAGGCCCTTCGACTTGGTTTTGCTTGACATCCTGATGCCAGGTATGGATGGCTTCCAGGTCTGTCAACAACTCAAGGCCGACAAAAATACACGCGACATTCCCATCATCCTCATCAGTGCCCTGGATGAAACGGAGAACATCGTCAAGGCCTTCACCGTGGGGGGGGTGGATTATGTCATCAAGCCCTTCCACTTCGAAGAGGTGCTGGCTCGTGTGGAAACACACATAGCCTTGCGCAAATTGCAAAAGCAGCTCCAGGAAACCAACGCCGAGTTGGCCAGGCGGCTTGAAGAACTGGCTCGTTCGAACGCCGAATTGTACACACGCAATGAGGAGCTGGACGCCTTTGCTCACACGGTAGCCCACGATATCAAAAGACCGCTGTTCCTTATGAGCGGCTACGCTGGGCTGCTCTTTGAAGAATGCGATACGATATCGAGAGAGAATTTGCACGACCGGGTCAAGAGTATCGTCGACGGTGCTCGCAAGATGAACAACATCATCGAGAACCTGCTGTTGTTGTCTGGGCTGCGCCAGGCGCAAGTCAAAGCAGAGGCGATCGAGATGGACAGCATCGTGGCCGAAGTCCAGGCGAATCTGCACGCTATGATTGAGGACTATCAGGCTGAAATCGTGCTGCCCGAGCGTTGGCCAGCCGCCCTCGGCTATGCGCCGTGGGTAGAAGAAGTCTGGACAAACTATATCAGCAACGCGATCAAGTACGGCGGCCGCCCGCCGCGCGTCGAGCTGGGCTATTCGATGCCCGTCGTGGCTGTCAGAAACCTGTCGCGAGTGTCGGATTTATTCACCGATTCAGACCCCAGCGTGATTCGCTTCTGGGTCAAGGACAACGGCCAGGGCCTGGCGCCCGAGGAACAAGCTCGCCTGTTCGTTCCTTTTGAACGCCTTGGCCAGGCGCGAGTCGAAGGTCATGGCTTGGGCTTGTCCATCGTGCGACGCATTGTGGAAAAGCTGGGCGGGCAGGTAGGCAGTGAAAGCCAGCTTGGGCAGGGCAGCACTTTTTGGTTTACCCTACCGGTGCAGTGAGTAGCTACAAGACGCCTACCCTGACATAAGGATTTGTGATATGACTGCTCAAGATACCATCCTGGTCATCGACGACGACAGGCTCAGTCGAACGCTGCTCTCGACAGGCTTGCAGGAACAGGGCTATACGGTCGAAACAGCTGAAGACGGCCCGCATGCTCTGGAGATACTCCGAGCCAGGCCCTTCGACTTGGTTTTGCTTGACATCCTGATGCCAGGTATGGATGGCTTCCAGGTCTGCCAACAACTCCAGGCCGACGACAACACGCGCGACATCCCCATCATCCTCATCAGCGCCCTGGATGAAACGGAGAACATTGTCAAGGCCTTCACCGTGGGGGGGGTAGATTATATTACCAAGCCCTTCCACTTGGAAGAGGTGCTGGCTCGCGTGGAAACACACATGGCCCTCCAGAAACTCAGACGTCAACTCCAAGAAACCAACGATGAGCTGGCTGAACGGCTCAAGGAGCTGGCCCACTCGAACGCAGAATTGCAGGCTCGCAATGAAGAATTGGATGCTTATGCCCATACCGTAGCCCATGACCTCAAGAAACCGCTGCACCTGGTGACCGGCTATACCGAGCTGCTCATCCAGGATTTTGACCACGTATCTAAAGAGGAAGCTCACCAGAGCTTGCGAATGGTTGCCAAGGGGGCTCGCAAGCTGAACGACATCATCGAGAGCTTGTTGTTGTTGGCCTTGCTGCGCCAGATGGAAGTCAAGACCCAAGCGGTCGACATGGCCAGCGTCGTGGCTGAGGTGCGGACCAATCTGCGTGCGATGATTGAGGACTACCAGGCTGAAATCGTGCTGCCTGAGCGCTGGCCGGCTGCCATTGGCTACGCGCCGTGGGTGGAAGAAGTCTGGACGAACTATATCAGCAACGCAATCAAGTATGGCGGCCGCCCGCCACGCGTCGAACTTGGGGCGGAGATCGTAGACGCTCCATCCAGGCTTTTGGCAGACGCGAGTGTCTCCGAGAGCGTCCCTGAGACTGGCTCTGAAAAAACAGCGCGCTTCTGGGTCAAGGACAATGGCCCTGGCCTGGCAGCCGAGGCGCGAGCGCGCCTGTTCATCCCCTTCGAGCGACTTGGCCAGGTGCAAGTTGAAGGGCACGGCTTGGGGCTGTCCATCGTGCGGCGTATCGTGGAAAAGTTGGGGGGGCAGGCCGGCAGTGAGAGCACACCCGGACAGGGGAGTACGTTTTGGTTTACCCTGCCGGCAGGCGATAGCTCAGGATGAGGATAGGGTACTCAACGAGGGGCAGAGAAATGACGGCTCAGGCAGGTACGATCCTGGTTGTGGATGACGACATGCTCAATCGGACCTTGCTCTCGGCGAGTCTGCGAGAGCAAGGCCACGCTGTCGAAGCGGTCGAAGATGGCCGGCAGGCGCTCGATAGGCTGTCTGCCCGCCCATTCGACGTGGTGCTGCTCGACTTGCTGATGCCAGAGATGGATGGCTTTCAGGTCCTCGAGCACATGAAGGCCAACGACTTGCTGCAGCACATCCCCGTCATCGTCATTTCAGCCGTGGAGGAAATGGAAAGCGTCGTGCGCTGCATCGAGATGGGCGCTATGGACCATCTACCCAAACCCTTCGATCCTGTGCTGCTGAGAGCGCGGATCGAAAGCTCACTGGAAAGAAAACGCCTGCGCGACTTGCAGCTTGCTTACACGCACTATCTTGACCAGGAGAACAAGCGCAAATCCGGTGAGCTGGAAAAGGCCCACCAAATTCAACTCGCCATGCTGCCCACCTCGCCGCCGGCCTTGGCGCATCTAGACATCGCTGCTCAGCAAAAAACAGCTTCCGAGGTGGGCGGGGATTATTACGACTTTTTCCCCCAAGCCGACGGCAAGCTCCTGGTCGCCATCGGCGATGCAACAGGCCACGGCGTCGGAGCAAGCCTGATGGTCGCTATCACAAAAGCATGTCTTTTGGCCATAGACGACGCCGACGTGCAATCCCTGCTCAGAAAAATTAACGCCGTGTTGCGCAAAATCGATCTGGGTCACCAGCTCAACATGGCCTTGCTGCTGCTCGAATTCTCAGCGCTACACGGCCGCAGCCTGACTGTGCGCGCCGGCGGCGGGGGCATGCCGCCGATCTATATCCTGAGAGAAAATTGCCGGCTTGAGGAACTGGCCGCGCCTGGCCTACCCTTAGGTGTGGTGGACGAGCGAGATTACCCCCTGGTCGAATGTCGCTTGCAGGCGGGAGACGTGGTCTTGCTCAGCTCCGATGGCCTGGCAGAGACCTTTAACCCTGCCGGCGAACTGTTGAGCTTTGCGCGCGTCGAAGCCGCTCTACGAGAAATGGATTGCCAGTTGACATCGAACGAGATCTTGAAGCACGTCGCGGGCATTGGCGACAACTGGTCCCAGGGACACCCGATCCAAGACGACGTGACGCTGATCGCCATACAGCTTAGGCCGTAACCATGGTGGCGCATGACCACACTGCTGCTGGTCGAAGACAATGAGATGAACCGAGACATGCTCTCGCGACGCCTGGAACGCCGCGGCTACCGGGTCCTCGCCGCTGTGGATGGTGTCCAGGGCGTAGCGCTCGCGCGCGCCAGGAGACCCGACCTGATCCTGATGGACATGAGCCTGCCGGCCATGGACGGTTGGGAGGCGACAAAGCAGATCAGGTCATGGGCCGAGACTCGCACGATCCCCATCATCGGATTGACGGCCCATGCGATGAGCGGCGACCGCGAACGGGCCTTGATGGCTGGCTGTAACGAGTACGAAACCAAGCCAGTGGATTTTTCCAAGTTGGTGGCCAAGATCGAGACGTTGGCTTCGGGCTAGAACACGTGGGTTCCAGGTGACCGGCACCTCGCGAAGCGGGTGCGAGTCACCTCTGGCCTACTTGCCGATAGGCGATCCCCTCTATCATCAACAGGCAATCGTCGCCGATAAACTCGGTAGTGGAAGTCATCCTGGCCGGGAAGGTGTCTTTTTCAAAGTAATCGCAAAAGCGCTAATCAAATCAGCGGCCACGGATAATACCGCTCCGGTCCGGGCAGGGGAAAAGTGCCTCGCTCGATCAGCTCCTTCAGGCGGCGCTTGAGGGCGCGGATTTCTGCCTGGCTCAACAACTGCGCCAGGTCCCGCCCCAGTTCGCCGGCCAGTCGCCGCTTGAGGGATCGCAGCTCGTCCATCAGAGCGGCCGGGATGGGCAGGCCGGCAAAGTCCCAGATCACGCTGCGCAGTTTAGGCTCTGCGCTAAAGCATATGCCGTGATCGATGGCCCAGATGTGAGCCTGGGCGTCGATCAGGCAGTGGCCGGCCTTGCGGTCGGCGTTATTCACCACGGCGTCGAACAGGGCAATGCGCTGCGCCTCGCCGGGGTGGCTGGCGCCAAAGGTAAAATAGTGTTGTTCGGGGTCGGCGTCGACGTAGAGTTGAACCGCGCCCACGCCATGGGGCCCCTCGCGCAGGATGGTCGGCGGCACCAACTGCCAACCGAGTGCTTCGCTGACGAGATAGGCGGCCATCTCGCGCAGCGCCAGCGTGCCCTCCGGAAAGTCCCACAGCGGGCGCTCGCCCTTGATGGGCTTGTAGATGGCCAGCGCCTCCATCTCCCCCTCGCTTATTTTGACCAGGAAGGTGTAATTCGAGCTCCACTGAAACAGGCCTTGCAGCTCGATCTCGCCTTCGGCCAGCAAATACTGCACTTGCTCAATCGACGCGCCATTAAGAAATGGCGTGCGGCAATTGACAGCACCGCCACCTGCGGTGACACTCGCATCCAGTGGCATGCCCTGCGCTTCGACTTCGTCGGGAGTCCCTGTATTTGGAGTTTGATACACCGGCACTCTCTCCGGTCAACTGCGGGTGTCGATAATTAACAATTAACAATTAATAATTAACAATTAATCAGATCTTGTGGCCGTTTTTGCGCGGGCAAAAGTGCTCGCCCTCGGCTTCCAGCGGCGCGCCGCACAACTGGCAGCGGGGGCGGCCGGCCGCCACGACTTCCAACGCGTAGCGAGCCAGAGTGCGCCCCTGTACCGGCGTGAGCCAGAAGCGGGCGACAGAGGCGGTGGTCGGATCCTGATCCTCAGGCATCAACTCTTGTGCTACCAGCACCAGCAAGCTGTGCTCCTCGTCATAGCCCAGGCCCATCTGCCCAATCCGAAACAGCGGCTCGACCGGTTCTTCCAGTGCCATGTCTTGCGCCAGCACCTCGTCCAGCGGTCCGATCGTCTCGGAATCCTTTTGAGCCAGTTGCATGAGAAGTTGCTCGATCCCCACGGCCAGGGCCTGAACCTGCTCCTTCTCGCACACCAGAGTGACTGACAGGCTGCCTTGCCGCCCCTGGATGTAAAAGGTGCGCTGGCCTGGTTCGCCTATGGCGCCAGCCGTGATGCGGGTGACGGGATTGAGATCAATAATCGATTGAGCCATATCATCCTTGTTCCTTTGCGTCAGGGTCTTGCACGATGGGGGGCAGTTGGGGTGGGATGAGATCGTCCAGCCGCCCGGTGTCGTTCAAGCGGACGAGGCGCGACCCGCTTGGGCCAGCCCACACTACGCTGATCGAGGCTGGCGAGACGACGAGGCGCTGAAAGTGATCCATGTGTAAGCCAGCATAATAAGCGACGATGGCTTTGATCACATCGGCGTGCGAAAAGATGGCGACTGTGTCTCCGGGATGTGCAGTGCAGATCGCGTCAAGTTCGGCGACGGCGCGGGCTTGCATCTCTTGCCCGCTTTCGCCGTTAGGAAAGCGGGTGAGGCTGGGCTGAACCTGAAACTGTCGCCAGGTATCGGTTTGGATCAGTTCTGAGATACTCCTACCCGTCCAATCGCCTATGTGTACCTCGCCCAAGCCGGCCCGCGCCTGGATTTCAAGCCCGCGTGCCTGGGCTAGTGGCTGGGCTGTTTGCACCGCGCGCTCCAAGGGGCTGGAGTAGATAGCGGCGATGGGCACACCTTCCAGGCGGGTGACCAAGGTCCTGGCCTGGGCGAGCCCTTCCTCGTTGAGGGTGACGCCGGGTGTCCAACCGGTCAACTTGTCGGCCTTGAGCGAGTCGTTGGTAGCGTGACGGATCAAGAGCAATTGGGTCATAGAGCATCCTGTAGCTGTATCCAGCTACCTAATCTTACACCATTTGCGGCGGAATGACAATATCTCTTCATTGAAAACGCTCGAAACCGCCTGGTGTTTATGATGCTGCGCCAGAATTCGTAAGCCGGTGATACTTGTGGTATACTTGCTTAGGATGCAGTTTATGGACGCTCATTTGGTCAAACACTTTCGGGATCGCTGGCAGGCTGTGGCAGCCGTCGAGCTTGAAGAGCAGCGCGCAGCCTCGGTCGAACTGCGCTGGCAGCAATTGAACGCTCTCCTGCAAATAGCCATCGGACTGGAATTGCCGCTAGACAAGCGAGATGACGAAGATAGCGTGCGCCGCCGCTGGGCAAAGTTGAAAGGAGGGCAACCATGAACACCTCAGAAAAGCTGGGGGTGTTGGCGCCGCCGCTGGCGGCCGTGCAACGGCTGCTGGCGCGTTTCGGCGATCGCGGCATTGTGATTGGCGGCGTGGCCGCTAGCTTGCTAGGCAAGCCGCGCTTGACGGCCGACATTGACGCTATCATTCTCTTGTCCGTTGACGACTTGCCGAGCTTGTTAAGAGTTGCTGTCCAGGAGGGACTTGAGCCACGCATAGCGGGCGCCGAAGAATTTGCTCGGCGCAACCGGGTCTTGCTGCTGCGCCATAAGGAAAGCGGCGTTAACGTGGATGTTTCACTTGGGATGCTGCCCTTTGAAGTTGAGGCCGTGGAACGCAGCCTCGCCTACAACATAGGCGCACTCAAGCTTCGGCTGCCCACTCCCGAAGACCTCATTATCCTCAAAGCTGTGGCCCACCGGCCCAAGGATTTGCTAGACATCCAGGCCATCCTGGAAACCCAGCCCAATCTGGACAAAGATCGGATCCGTTATTGGGTGCGCGAGTTTGCTCAAGCGTTGGAAATGCCCGAGTTGTGGGATGACATTGCCGGGCGGCTGTAACGTGCGTTTCGTTTTGTTGCTGCCGCAGGTCGTGAGGCCGCACGGCCAATACCTCCCAGCCATCTTGCCCCAGCGCGTTCAGCTCGGCCTCTAGCTCCTCGTCCTTGGCTTCGCTGAACATTCCATCCCAACTCAGCACGCGGTATTCCCATATCGGATGTCTCAGGTTGTGCCTCCTGGTCATTCGGGGCGCAGCACGCTGCACCCCTACGACGGACGGGTCACCCAACCGCCCCTATGACGGCGGTTGGACGGCCCGCCCCTACGATCCGCGCTGCGCTTGCGTCGCCACGGCGACGGTACCCATCATGCCGCCCAGGTTCATGGCCGAAAGGCCGCGCTGGAGGGCACGATGACCAAGGTGCCCTTTTCCTTCAAGCTCTCGAAGAGCATCCGTTCGCTAGAACGGCCATCGTTCGTCAGAACGGCCATCGCCCGCAGGTGTAAGGCAGTCGGGTGTCATTAGCCGTGAAATTCAAGGGGCCTGGCGCAGCACGATCGGCAGGTAAATCATGTAATTGGCAGTTGCGATCCTCAAGCTGACGATGGCCGTGGCGGTCAACGCGCCGTCGGAGGCGATGTAGCCAAAGCTGTCCGGGCCGTGATAGTTGAGGCTGGGGGTATAGACAAAGGCGCCGTCCGCCTTCAGGCTCAACTGGCCGTGGGAAGGGCCGGTACCCAGGCTGGCGCTCAGCGGGTCACCGTCCGGATCGATGTCATTGCCCAGCACGCCCGGCGCAGCAACGCTCAGCGGCGTGTCCTCCGTCGTCGTGTAACTGTCGCCGGCGGCGAGCGGCAGGGCGTTGACGGCTTGGACGCTCAAGCTGACCAAGGCCGTGGCGGTCAAGGTGCCGTCGGAGGCGATGTAGGTGAAGCTGTCCGGGCCGTAGTAGTGAAGGCTGGGGGTGTAGACAAAGGCGCCGTCCGCCTTCAGGCTCAACTGGCCGTGGGAGGGGCCGGCTTCCAGGCTGGCAGCCAGCGGGTCACCGTCCGGATCGATGTCATTGCCCAGCACGCCCGGCGCGGCGACGCTCAGCGGCGTGTCCTCCGTCGTCGTGTAACTGTCGCCGGCGGCGAGCGGTGGGGCGTTGACGCTTTGGATCGTCAAGCTGACCAGGGCCGTGCCGGTCAAGGTGCCGTCGGAGGCGATGTAGGTGAAGCTGTCCGGGCCGTGATAGTCGAGGCTGGGGGTGTAGACAAAGGCGCCGTCCGCCTTCAGGCTCAACTGGCCGTGGGAAGGGCCGCTCCCCAGGTGGGCGGCCAGCGGGTTGCCGTCCGGATCGCTGTCATTGCCCAGCACGCCCGGCGCGGCGACGCTCAGCGGCGTGTCCTCAGTCGTCGTGTAACTGTCGCCGGCGGCGAGCGGCGGATCGTCGACGGCTTGGACGCTCAAGCTGACCACAGCCGTGCCGGTCAACATGCCATCGGAGGCGATGTAGCTAAAGCTGTCCGGGCCATGATAGTTGAGGCTGGGGGTATAGACAAAGGCGCCGTCCACCTTCAGGCTCACCTGGCCGTGGGCAGGGCCGGTACCCAGGCTGGCGCTCAGCGGGTCGCCGTCCGGATCGATGTCATTGCCCAGCACGCCCGGCGCGGCGACGCTCAGCGGGACGTCCTCAAGCGTGGTGTAGGCGGATCTCGTTCTGATCTCCACCTGGTCAACCATCCAGCCAAAGTAGTCATTATCATAATTGTCGCCGGCATCAAAACGAAAGCGGATCCGAACATCGCTGCCCACATAAGGCGTCAGGTCAAAGGCCGCCCTGTGCCATTGCTTTGCATTGTCCATCTGCCCCAGCCTGTTCCAGCCATTTACCGTCCAGGTGCCGGTAGCCGGGTCGTACAGCTCTGCGCTGGCGAAAAGCTCGCTCTTGCCCATGCCGCCGGCCAGCAGGACGCGGCCGTCGGGCAGCAGCGTAGCCGTGTGAGCGTAACGGGCAAGGTTCAAGCCAGTGGTGTTGCTCCAGGCGCCGGTCGCCGGGTCGTACAGTTCCACATTGGCGAGAGGGTCACCGTCGTAACCGCCCGCTACCAGAACGCGGCCATCGGGCAACAGCGTGGCCGTGTGATCGTAACGGGCGACGTTCAGGCTACCCGTAAGAGTAAAGACGCCGGCGGTCGGGTCGTACAGCTCCGCGCTGGTGAGATAACCGCCGTAGCCGTAGCCGCCGGCCAGCAGGACGCGGCCATCGAACAGCGGCGTGGCGGTGTGAGCGTAACGGACAGCGTTCAAGCCACCCGTGGTAATGAAGGCGCCGGTGACCGGGTCGTACAGCTCTGCGATGGCGAGAAAGTCGCTGCCGAGGCCGCCAGCCAGCAGGACACGCCCGTCGGGCAAGGGCGTGGCCGTGTGAGAGTAACGAGCAGCGTTCAGGCTGCCCGTGGGAAAGATGCCGCTTGCCGGGTCGTACAGCTCTGCGCTGGCGAGATAGCCGCTGTTGCCAACACCGCCGGCCAGCAGGACGCGGCCGTTGGACAGTGGCGTGGCGGTGTGATAGTAACGGGCGGCGTTCAGGCTAGTAGTGGGAGTAAAGACGCCGGTCGCCGGGTCGTACAGCTCTGTGCTGGTGAAAGCACCGCTGTAGCCATAACCACCGGCCAGCAGGACGCGCCCGTCGGACAGCAGCGCGGCCGAATGCATGTCGCGGGTGGCGTTCAGGCTGCCCGTGGGAGTAAAGACGCCGGCGGCCGGGGCGTACAGCTCTGCGCTGGTGAGATAGCCGCCGGTGCTCAGACCGCCGGCCAGCAGGACGCGGCCGTCGATCAGCGGTACGGCTGAATGTCGGTAGCGGGCAGCGTTCAGGCCGCTGGCAGTAGATAGCTCCACGTAGAGCTTGTCCCACCCTCCTACGCTATACCATCCAATCTGTTCATAGCTCCAGAAAGAAAACGCCCAACTCTTCCCCTGAATGCTCACCGGCCTGCTCAGAGTCAACATCCCGGCAGTCACTGGCCAGTCATCATACTGGCAAGTGTCAGTTCGCCCATGGTAGGCTGCATGGGTTGGACTGGGAAAAGGCGTACGCTGTGAGCCGCAAGGGTCTGTCTCAGCTTCCACGTGCCACAAGCCATCCATCGTCCAGTTTTCGTAACCGTTCTCAAAACCGTCGCTAAAGAGAGCCAGCTCAGGGTCGGCCCAAGCGATAGGAGCGCAGTCGGCTCTCACCTGGATGATCTTGGAGACGCTGGGGATGCCGTTGACAAAGACGGTCGCCAAAGCATGGCCGAACGTCAAGTCCGCAATTGGCCGGGAGGTGAATTCGGTCGCGCTGAAAGGCCGTGCCGGGTCGGGCAGCAGCCACTTGACTTGCTCATTGTCAAGCCGGCGCAACTGCACCAGCGGGTAGTTGGTGGCCGAGTTGGCAGTGCCACCGCCGGAGGCCTCGGCGTAGTTGTAGCCGCGCCAGCCACTGCCGCGGGCGCTCAGCCGGTTTCCGAGAGCGAGAGGTGTGGTGACCGAGTCAAGGGCCGGACGCCAATCCAGTTGCTGGGTGTACAACTCCGCACTGGCAAGATAATCGCTGCCGTCATTACCGCCTGCCACCAGGATGCGCCCGTCAGGCAGCAGCATGGCCGTGTAATAGTAACGGGCAGCGTTCAGGCTGGCGGTGGGAGTAAAGGTGCCCGCCGCCGGGTCGTACAGATCTGCGCTGGGAAGAGAGGCGCTGCCACTCCAACCGCCTGCCACCAGGACGCGGCCATCAGGCAGCAGCGTGGCCGTGTGACCGTAACGGGCAGCGTTCAGGCTACCCGTAAGGATGAAGGCGGCAGTCGCCGGGTCGTAAAGCTCTGCACTGGCGAGGGCGCCGCTGTAGCCATGACCGCCAACCAGCAGGACGCGCCCGTCGGGCAGCAGCGTGGCCGTGTGAGCGTGACGGGCAGTGTTCAAGCTACCTATGCGAGTAAAGACGCCAGTCGCCGGGTCGTACAGCTCCGCGCTGGCGAGATGGCCGCCGCCGTCGTAACCGCCGGCCAGCAAGACGCGGCCATCGGGCAGCAGCGTGGCCGTGTGCTTGCCGCGGTAGGAACTCATCAAGCCGCCAGTCAGGCTCCATGTGCCGGTTGCCGGATCGTACAGTTCCCCGCTGGCCTCGTAGTTGCTGTTGCTCTGCCCGCCGACCACCAGGACACGCCCGTCGGGCAGCAGCGTGGCGGTATGCCAGCAGCGGGCGATGTTCAGAGGGCTGGCCGGGCTCCAGATATCTCTCACCGGGTCGTACAGCTCGGTGCTGGTGATAGCGCCGCTGCTGCTCCAACCGCCGGCCACCAGGACGCGCCCGTCGGGCAGCAGCGTGGCCGTATGCCTGCGGCGGGCGGTGTTCAGAGCAGCAGTAGGAGTAAAGGCGCCTGTCGCCGGGTCGTACAACTCTGTGCTGGTGAGATAGCCGCTGGCGTCATAACCGCCGACCACCAGAACGCGACCATCGGGCAGCAGTGTGGCCGTGTGATTGTCACGGGCGGCATCCAGGGCAGCGGTGGGAGCAAAGGCACCGGCTGCTGAGTCGTACAGCTCCGCACTGGCGAGGGTGCCGCTGCCAGAACCGCCGGCCACCAGGACGCGCCCGCCGGGCAGCAGCGTGGCGGTGTGATTGTAACGGGCGGCGTTCATGGCAGCCGTGTCACTCCAGGTGCCGGCCGCCGGGTCGTACAGTTCCGCACTGGCGAGGGCCCCGCCGCCGCCATAACCGCCGGCCACCAGGACGCGCCCGTCGGGCAGCCGCGCAGCCGTGTGCTGCCGGCGAGCGGCCCCCAGGGCGCCGGTTGAGCTCCAACTGCCTTGTGCCGGGTAGGCTCCCGGGGTGTACAAATCCGCGCCGGAGAGAGGGCCGCCAGCGTTCTCGCCACCGGCCACCAGGACGCGCCCGTCAGGCAGCAGCGTGGCGGAGTGGCCGGCGCGCGAGGAACTCATCGAGCCGCCAGCCGGGCTCCACTCGCCGGTTGCCGGGTCGTACAGCTCCCCACTGGTCTCATAGCTACTGCTGCCGCGATACCCGCCGGCCACCAGGACGCGCCCGTCGGGCAGCAGCGTGGCCGAATGTCCATAGCGGCCGATGCCCAGCCGGCCGGTGGACG
The DNA here is from genome assembly GCA_016931085.1 of Thermoflexales bacterium. Next base: position 14,146 of record JAFGFO010000373.1, on the reverse strand, counting down.
TAAAGACGCCGGTCGCCGGGTCGTACAGTTCCGCTTTATCGCTAGGCGTATGAGACTGATCGATCTCGCCGCCTGCCAGCAAGACGCGGCCATCGGCCAGCAGCGTGGCCGTGTGATGGAAACGACCGGATCTCATCAGCACCAGGCTCCATTGGCCGGTCGCCGGATCGTACAACTCCGCGTGGAGGACAAGCCCACCTGTGCCTTTGCCGCCCGTTATCAGGACACGGCCATTGGGCAGCAGCGTGGTGGAGTGGCCGCTGCGGGAGTAAGTCATGTCCTCGACAGAGCTCCAGGCGCCGCTTGCCGGGTCATACACTTGCGCGCTTTTGAGATCGGTGTTGTTTGTATCTATGCCCCCCACCACCAGGAGGCGACCATCGGGCAGCAGCGTGGCGGAGTGTTCCCGGCGCGCGCTTGTCATACTGCCGGTAGAGCCCCAGGCATTGGCTGTCGCCTGGGCTGCCCGGGGCAGGCTGGCAGCCCTGGCCAACGCCAGCAGCAGGGCACCGAGCAAGAAAACAGACGCAGTTTGAGCAAGACGCTTTGTGGACATGGCACACTCCTTCAAGTTATACTACGCACGGGCACAAATTGCGCTTATAGGACTAAGGACAAAGGACAAAAAAACGATTTTTGTCGTTCGTCTTTGGTCTTTCGTCATGGACACAAAACCGCACTCTATGACCGTGCCCCGACACCTTCATGGCGAGCCTGAAGGCCTCGCGTCGGCCCACAAGGTCCGCGTGATTTCGACCACTCTCCCGGCCACATCCACGGCCCGGATAAAGACCGTGATGTGCTCACCTGCAGGTGGCTGCACCAGGCCGCTGTAGACATTGCCCTGCCACGTGCCGCTGGCGGCCTTGGGGATGGGCAAGTCTTGCCAGGCATCGGCAACGGCAGGCGGGCCGCCAACCCTGACCACCCGCGCCTGCAACCGGCGCAACCCGGCCGCCTCGTTAACCCACCCGTGCAGGCGGAAGGAGCCGCCGTTGATCCAATCCCGGCCGGTGATGCGCTCCGTCTCCAGGCTGAGCTGCGGCGGGGTCAGATCCACGTAGAAGAAGCTGCCCGGGCTCGAGAGGGTTTCGCCAGCCTGATTCTTATCAGCCTGACTGGAGACAATGGCTTCCAGCCTATACACGCCTTCCGCGCCTGGCCTCCAGGTCACCGCCCACAGGCCCTGGCTGAGGCTGCTCCCCGTCCAATCGCCGGCGTAGATGGGGCGGCCGTTGGCGCTCACCTGCAGCGTGCCGAGTGAAGTGGGAGTGCGGGCATAACCGGCGATGCGAATCGAATCCAGGCTGGTAAAGACGGCTCCGGCCGTGGGGGTCAGGATGAGGCTGAAACCAGGCTGTGGCCCCGGCTGTGCCGGGATTTGGGCGGCCGCGCGGCCGGCAGGGGGTGATGAGAGCCTGGTAACCAGGGGCAGGTAAAGCTGGTGAGCCGGAAGTGTCAGGCAGTTATTGAAAAGGTCACAGGCGCGCATAGGACCGGCGGGCGAGGGCAAGAACACGCTCGGCGTCGCCAGGGAATACAGTTTTTGGGTGCCGGTGTAAATCTCCAGGAACCAGGCCGCGTCCTGGTAAGTAGGCTCTGGAACTGCACCGTTGGGGCAGACGAACTTGTCTTCCCAGAGGTTATAGTCTTCTGCGCTGCAGCGCACCTCGTACCAGGTCTGATCACCAATCTGGACCGGCCTGTTGATAAAGGTGGCGCGCGGCGCCAGGGTGTCAATTTCGCCCTGCCAGACGTTGGGCAGGCTGCGGGTGTTGCTCAAACCGTCCGTCACGCGCAGGTATACCTGGTAGGGGCCTTCCAGTCCGGCCGGGACCGGGTAGCTCCAGGTGGAGAAAGCCTGGCCGGGCTGGTCCAGGCGGACAGTCGCCCAGGTGATGCTCTCCGGGTTGTGGCGGTCCTTGGTGTGCAGGAAGCCGATCTCCACCCGGCTGACGCCGCTGCTGGCCGGGTGGGCGATGGCATAGAGCTGTTCGGGGGGCAGGGCGCGATCGTAGAGGGTAATCTCGTCCATCTCGCCGGCAAAGAAAGCCTGCGTGCCGTCGGCCGAGCCGATGTGCAGCGGCAGGCCGTGCGCATTGCCCGGCGTGAAAGGCCGCGACGCGCCCAGCAAAGTCCCATTCAGGTAGACGCTCGCCTGGCCTTGCGCTACTACCGCCGCCAGGTGCTGCCACTGGCCGCGGGCCAGGGAAGCCGGGAAGGTGGTATAGCTCGCGCCGTCCCACAGGGCCACGCCGGTGTAATCGCGCCGGATGTGCAGGCTGAAGCGGGTCGCGCTCGCGCTTCGAACGGCGAGCACGGCCGGATGGTCCCCCGTGCCGGACGGCGCCCAGTCGGGCTTGACCCAGGCCATCAAGGTGTTCTCGACGTCCAGGCTGTTGCTGATGGGGACGAGGATCTCCTGGCTTCCATCGAAGCGAACAGCCCGGCCGGCGACGCCGGCCCGGCCGGCCGCCGGGCAGCCGGCCGGGCAACTGCCAACCCAATGCCTGGTCGAGCCATCGTAGAAGCGGACTGCGCCCTCGCCTTCTTCCAGGTGCAGACGCAGGCTGGCGCCGGTCGGGTAAGGGCTTTCGTCGGCGGTCCCCAGGATCGTGGGGAGGTTGGGGCTGAGGCCAGAGATCGTCCGGGTGCTGGAGCCGGTGTAGGTCACGTCCGCCAGGGGAGCTGTGGCGTCTACCCGGATGAGGCCGGCGTCAGTGACGACGCCGCTGTTGCCGAGCTTGTCCCAGCTCGTGAGCTGCACGCTATAGCTCCCGTTGGCGCCAGGTGGGAAGGGATAATCTGCGCTCCAGGCGCTGCCTGTGACGGAGGAGGTGACGATCCCGCCCACGATCACGCCGGCGGGCGAGAGCACCGCCACGTGCAGGCCGGCCACGCCGCTGGCCGGGTCGGCAACCGTCCCTCTCAACGGCAGACTGTTCCCTCGGCCGGGATCGGGCCACAAGACTTGCCCAAGCAGGCTGCTGTCCAGTGCAGCAGCCGGAGGATCGCCGTCCACGACCAGGCTGGTGGATTCCATGATCAGGCTGGTGGATTCCATGATCAGGCTGGTGGATTCGTTGCTCACCTGAGTGCTCAGGAGGCCAGCCCACCCACCCTCGCCGGCTCGCACGCTGCGGCTGAGGCTGGATTGGTTGCCCACCTTGTCGGTGGCGCGCACGTCGATGGTGTACGTCCCGTGTGTGGTGGTCATGGCAAACATCCAGACAGCCCGCTCCGGCAAGGCCGCGTGCCATTGGCCATCCTGCCCTTCGCCCGTGATCCGGTACTCGACCGAGGCCACCCCCGAGCTCTTGTCGGTGGCCGTGATCACCATCACCTGGCCACGTACCTGGCCGATGTAAGCGAGCGAATAATCCAGGCGCGCCGTGGGCCGATCGGCGTCGACGGTGATTTTGTGCTCGTCGGCGGTGTCGAACCAGCGCACCTGGTACTGGTACAAGCGGTCGATCTCGCGCGCGCTGAGGGCATAGTCGTACACGACCACCTCGTCCACCATGCCAACAAAGCCGCGGGCGATGTGGATTGGCTCAGTGTTCGTCATGACCGCCATCTCGTCCACGCCTTGCAGGAAGCCGTTGACGTACACGGACGCAAGGCCCGTTGCCCCATCGTAGGTCGCAAAGACGTGATTCCACTGGTCCTCGATCAGCCCGCCCTGGGCAGCGTGATAGATGCTGAGGGTAGCCGTCATCGACTTGGGCGGGATCTTCAATTCGAAACTCTCGTTTTTCGCGAACAGGTACTGGTCCGCGTTGCCGGGCATGCGCCGGCTGGGCTTGAACCACCCGCCGATGCTAAAGCTCGGAGAGGGGTTCAGGTCGCTCACCTCAATGCACTGGTCAAAGCGGCCCAGCCGCTCGCCGGTGAACACGGCGGCTTGGCGCATCCAGCCCGGCGCGCCGGCCCGCGGGCAGAGACATTCGACGGTCTCACCGGGCGCGCCTGGGTTCAGCGTGCAGCGGCCGGGGCCGATGCCGGGGTCGGGGTTGGTGTTGGCAAACAGCGTGGTGGTGAGGCCGCCCGACTCGTTCAACAACTCGTCCAGCCGCAGGTAGACCGCTGGCGCTTCCGCCATCAGGGCCCGGATTTCCTCCCTGGCCAGGGCCCTGGTCGCAAAAAGGTTGACGTCGTCGAGCAGCCCCTGGAAGTAATCGTCGCCCACCCGGCCAATGTCTACCGTCGTCGAAGCGAGTGGCCTCAGCGGAGCGCATTGATCCGTTTGGCCAACGACACGGCCGTTGACATACAGTGTGTAGGTGGTGCCATCGAACGTGGCGGCCACGTGGTTCCAGGTATAAGAGCTCAGCACGTCATCGGGGGTGCTAAACTCGCACCAGGCAGAACTTCCCTCTGGTTTGAAACCGGCCTTGAGCTTCCTGGATGCGGTCACCCACAGGCTCGGATAAGCTTGTCCGACGCCTCCTTCATATCCAAGGATGCCGTGTTCCTGCTCGTCTGTTATTTCTGGCCATACCCAGGCGCTGGCGGTAAACCCCATCCAGCGGTCGCGCAGCTCAAAGCCGAGGGCCCGGATATAGTCCGTTTTCCCGTCAAAATGGACGGCCTGGTCCATCCGGCCCGGCATACCGCTGATCGGGCACGTCCCGGCGGCTTGGGAGCAGGGGTTGACGAGCACCGCGCTGCTGGCAGAATTGTGGAACCAACTGCTGCCGGGCGGCTCGTCAAAGCGCAGCCACAACGATTGCCCACCCGAAAGCATCTTGGCCTCTCTCGATTCGAGGGTATCGCTGTAAACACGCAGCTCGTCCAGGTAGCCCTGGTAATACAGTTGTGGGGAGTTGGCGCTCAGGCGTCCAATGTAGAATTGGTCGCCGCTCTCTGGCCTGACGGCGCAAGCGGGCGGGAAGGGTTCCTCGTCGCGAGCCTGGTTGTATCTTTCCACCCCATCGACGTAAAACACAAAGCCCTGGCCAGCCTTGAAGCTGGCCAGCACGTGATGCCAGCTCAGCGTTGGAGACACGACATCCCCCGCCACGGCGGTGCACGTGCCGTTTAACGTCCTGACCGTCGCTATGAGCGTTGTGCCATCGCTAGACAGGCTCGGGTACGCATCGCCATCGCGGCGTCCCATCACAGTGAGCTCATAGGGACTCGCCGCCCGTGGAAGTGGCTTCATCCAGGCGGCAATGCTAAAGCCATCCCCGCCGCTCAGATCCAGGCTTGGACTCGGCCCTACCCCCAGCCACTGCGTTTGTGTGAAAAAGGCCACAGAGCCCTGGGGCGGGCTATCCACGATGCTTGGCCGGGAGCTTGCTTCCGCGATAATGGGCTGGTGATGGGAAGAGTTATCCTTGTAACGGAGCTCTTCGGCTGGCTCGAAGGGCATATGCAAGAGCAGGGCGTAGCCGTAGAAATCCAGGATTTCCTTTTCTGTCAGGGCACGCGGGTAGATCTCGACTTCTTTGACGCGGCCTTCAAAGTGAGTGTCCACCCGGCCGATGTCCAGGTGGGTATTGGGATAGGGCCTGCTCCCGGAGAACTGTTGGGTATTGGCCACCTCCGACCCGTTGACGTACAGCCTGTAGGTGATGCCGTCAAAGGTCGCTATGACGTGGTTCCATTGATCCTGTACCAGCACGCCGCTGGTGGTGGTCACCGCATTCCATCCTTCTCCATCGCCAAAGCCAGCATAGACAGCCGTGTTGGAGTACACCCACAGCCCAGGATAGCCATCAGGACTGACCCTGTTATGTTCTTGTGAGTACCCGAGGATGCCGCGATAAGAGTCTGGGGCCTGACCCTGAGGATATATCCAGGCGGCCTCGGTAAAGCCGGGGTCGTCGTACAGGTCCAGCGCCGGGCCCTCAGCCGTGATATAGTCGGTAAACCCGTCAAAATAGGCGTACGGGCCGCCGGTGGGACAGGATTCGCAGCTCACACGATTGTCTTTGTGCGATTCGTCCGCGATGGGAAGGCCGGGTGTGTAGGCGGCGTCGTTCAGATGCAGCCACAGCACGCGGGCGGAGGCCGAATCGCCGCTGGCGATCAGCGCGCCGGCCCGGTTGGTCAGGGTAAACGCCTGCGTCTGGCTGATCCCGGCGGTCACGGTGATGTTGCCGACCAGGTCCTGCCGGTTGTACGACCAGCCCGGGTTATAAGGCGCCAGGCTGAAGGGCTGGGGAACGAGATTGGCGCCCTGCACCGCGGCGGGGAATTCAACCTCCAGCAGGCCGTCGGCGTAGCGCCCGGTGAGCTTGTTTTCGACGGTGGCCGTGTAGTACAGGGCCTGGCCGGGGGCGGCAAAGCCGTCGGAGGGGACCATGCCGGTCGAGCTGGCCTCCAAGACGCCGGAGGCTACTCGGATGACGTTCAACTCGGACCAGGCGCGCGGGTTAAAGCCGTAGACGTTCTCCAGCTTGTCGGTGATCCCATCGCCGTCGGTGTCACCCCGCAGCGGGTCGGAGCTGACCCAGGTGGATAACGGGCGATTTTCGCTGTCAAAGTCGTAGACAAAGCTCCAGCCGTCAAGCTCTTCCTTATCGCTCAGGCCGTCGCCGTCCGTATCGCGCCGGTGAGGATCGGTCGCGTAGAAGGACTCCCAATAGTCCCCCAGGCCATCGCCGTCCGTGTCGGGATTGGTCGGGTTGGTGCCAGCCCGGATCTCGAAAAAGTCAGACAGGCCGTCGGCGTCGGCGTCGGCCCGGCTGTCGTCGGGGTCGTTGCCGCCCAGCGCCCTACTGCGCAGGCCATCGCCGTCGGCGTCGGCCAGGCTGGGGAAGCGCCCATCCCAGGCCAGGGCATAGCCGCCGTTCTCACGGGCTTGCAGCGTATAGAATTCGTCCAGGCTGGCGGGCAAAATGTCAAACACGAGCTGCCCACCCAGGTCAGTGTGCAGCGTGTCGCCTTTGTCCCGCAGCCAGCAGACGGGAATGATAATGAAAAAAATGGGGATCCCAATGCATTCTTGGGCATCGATCTTGTACCCTTCGGCCAGAAAGAGGGTGGCGGGCAGGTTGAGGCCAGCCCGGCTCAAGGGAACGGCGCGCCCTGAGGTGAGCGAGTTGAGTGTTTGGGTCATGTACAGCTTGCCGCCGTAGGGTGCGGGTGATTTCCAGGGATCTGACCCGCTGTCCGTGCTGAGGCCGCCGTGGATATCGCTTTTGGCAAGCTGGAACTCGTACTTGAATCTGGACTGCCGGAGGTACTTGTCGTCATATTGCCACCAGTAGGCCCAGCCCAGGGCTCCACTAGGCTTGTTTTTAAAGAGGGTGTTGGTGATCGCCAGGCTGGCGCCGAGCGTGTTGCCCTGCTGGTAGCCTTTTTCGTCGTCGCCCAGCAGTGTCCTGAACTGGCTTATCTTGAAGCGATCGGTCTTCTGGATGTCGACGATGGGAGTCTGGCCGTAGATCAGATTTTTCACGATCTCGGTGAGGATGCCCGTAATGCCGCCGCAGAACCACGTCTTGACAGCCCCTTCCTTTTTGTCGAGGCCGGTCGCTTTGCAGATCAAGGCGATCACGGCGTCGATCACGGCGACGATGGCCACGATCAACTGGCCGATGACGGGGATCATGGCGATGGCGAACATGATGGCGGCCACAATGATCGTGGCGACCAGCCCGGCCAGGAGAAGGTTGAAGGCCAGCGAGCCGAACTCCAAGCCGGCCGAGATCACCTGGAACAAAAAGAGGCCAATGGCCACGCCGGCTGTGATCACCAGGCCGACGACGGCGCCCACCTTGGCCGCCTTGGTGAGCGTTTCGGTCCCCGCTCTAATTTTCTGAATGTTGTCGTAAACCATCTGAAGCGAGCTGATCACAGCCATCGCTTTCGAAGTGTAATCCACCGCCTCCAGTGCCGTGTCCAGGCCCTCACCCTCCACGCCGGCCAGTTTGAGCGTCATCAGGGTACCGGCAACGACGGTGGCCCCGATGACGAGTGTGCCATAAGACTTGTAGAGCTTGGTGTGCGTTTCGACCTTCCACCCGCTCCAGTTCCCCAGGCTTCCCAGGAGAGAGCCGAATGTTTTAACGGCGCCCCTTTCGGCCTTGTCCAATTTTAGGACGCCGAACTCGGCCAGCACGTCTACCGTCGCCGCCAGGGCTGAGGCCGTTCTGGCGGCTGCCCCGGCTTTGGCGGCTGCCCCGGCCTTGACGGGGTCGCCCTTCGCATCCAGGATGCCCTCGATCGCTTTGGCGGCAGCGTTGACGCTTTTGGCAAGCGCAAGAGTTGGTTTGTACTCTACCTTGACTTCTTGCTCGTCCACGGGCTCGGAGGATATGTATTCGCCGTCGAAAGCGACCAGGTTGGAGGCCCCATGGAACAGGGAGAGATACAGGCTCTTGGCCAGCACCACCCGCCCGGCGTTGTGCAGCTCGCTGTCATCCGGATAGAGCTGGGCGAACTCGGCCTCGTAGGGGGTGTCCAGCGACTGCCAGTAGTCTTCGATCGGGTAGGCCTCCCACTCCCCGGCGCCGAGATGGCGGTAGGGCGCCCAACTCATCGCCGCCAGCGTTTGTTCCTGGACGCCGGCCAAATCAACCCTGAGGCTGGCGCCGCTGTAAACCCCCGTCGCGCTGATGGTCCCCGCGCCCGGACGGGCCGCGCCGGGCATATCCAGCAGGGCCAGGCGCGAGCGCTCCTGGCGCACGAAGAGCAGGGTCGGCGCGGAGACCAGGGCCTGGCCATCCAGGCTGAAATATTGCCGCAAAATGTCCTTGGTGTGGGTCATCGGGATAGAGACCAGGTCGCCCGGCTCTTGAAAATGGAAGGGGAGCGCCTGGAGCGCTGTTGGGGTGATGCCCCAGGCTTGGGTGAGGGTGGCAGTGGACGTCATGCTCCAGCGGGAGACGATGTCGTCCACCGTCAGATGGCTAACGGTGATCTGGCCGGATGCCGTCGTCGTGGTGACGGCCCGCCCGGCCAAAAAGGTCGTTTCCAGTAAATTCGCCAGGTGCCACAGGTTGGACTCGTAATGGGGGTTCCGCCCGGCGAACTGCGGGTTTTCGAACACCGCCCCCGCATCTATCCCACGGTACTCTTGCACGTCCAGGCCGGTCAGGTACCAGTCGTCGTAATAGGTGTGGATGAGGCCGCCCTCCGTCTCCCAGTTCTGGGCATCTTTGCACCAGTCGTCAAAACGCTCGGCCTCCGGCTTACCTGGCTCGAAATTCGGGTCCACCGGCTTGCAGGTGTCCTGCAGGCCCTGCACCAGCCAGGCCAGGCGGATGGATTGGGCCAGGCCCAGGCTGGTGTCCGTGGGCCGGTAGAACACACGCGCCGCAAAAGCCGCCGGGCTATCGCCCGCCTGCTCGCGCACCAGGTTTAACGGGACATACACCAACAGCGTCCCCGTTCTATCCTGGACCCTGACCGAGAGGCCATACTTGTCGGTCGCGTCCTTGTCGAGCCAACTGGCCAGCCAATCGTTGAGTCTCTCCGTGTCGCTCAGGATATTGTTCCCGGTCAACGTTGGAAGAGGAGGCCGGCTGGTTACGCCCGCTTTGACGGGCAGGCCGCCAAAGCCATCCTGGGTGGGAACGACGATCTCCAGCATCGGCACCAGGCGCATGTCGCCGTTGGCCTCCCGGCCGCTGTCGCCGAAGGTGTCGTCAAAGACGCGGCGCTGCTGGCCCTGGCGGTCGTCGCTGGGCCAGTCGAGCACGTTGAGGGTGTACCACAGGTGCTTGGGGTTGACGGGGCGGAGTTGGAAATCCACCAGGGCCGGCATGCCAGGCGTCAGGCCGGCAGCCTGGAAGAGAAAGGTCTGGGTGGGAAAGCCGGTGACGGCAATCTTTCCGCCGCTGCCCACCAGGCCGCCACCCATAGCCTGGGTAGGAGCCTGGTCGAGCGTGTCGGGCACCCCGTCGTTGTCGTCATCAAAGTCAAAGACATCGGGCGTGCCGTCTCCGTCGGTATCTTCGCAGGCGGCGCCTGCACCGCTCACCAGGTTAAAGCACTCTACCCCATCCGGCTGCCCATCGCGATTGGTGTCCGGGGCGAGCGGGTCGAGGGACCAGCGTTTGCCGGCGTAGATAAAGCCTTCCACTTCGAGCGTATCGGTGATCAGGTCACCGTCGGTGTCGGCTTCGAGAGGATCGATGCCGAGCTCGTTGACCTCGATCCCATCCAGGAGGCCATCCCGGTCGGTGTCGGAGATGACGGTGTTGGTGCCAAGCTCTGCTTCCTGCTGATCGGTCAGGCCATCCTGGTCGCTGTCGAGCGTAGCGGTCAAGGCCGTGCTGGCGGATAGAGCGTAGGGCTGAGCCAGAGGGGTGTGGACTGGCGCCGAACTGGCGCCGCTCAACTGTGTTTTGACTTCACGGAGCTTGTCCTGGCTGGTCTGCTCGGCCTGGAGCTCGGCCTGCTCAGCCTGCTGCTCGGCGTAAAAGGCCGACACCTGCTGGCTTTGCAAGAACGGCGTCAGGACTATCGAGGCAATGACCGCCAGGGCGAGGGCCGCGTACACCGGGCGCGATCGCGAGTGGAAGGCCATTCCCATCAGCAAGCCCAGCAGGCTGGCGGCCAGGCCCAAGCTCCAGCCGGCCTGGGCCAGGCTGCGCCCGTCCAGCCAACGCACAGAGGCGGACATCCGGCCCAGGATGGAGGGCTCTGCCGCTCCCCAGCGCGAGAAATCTGTCGTGATCTCGGCCTCTACCTGCTCCAGGTGCCCGGGCGGGAACCAGAGATGCACGATCAGGCGCAGGGGCAGGTCATCTTCACCCGCCCAGACCTCGCCCTGGCCCGTCATGCCTACGTACTGCCGGTTGAGGTCCAGGCTCAAGCCGGCCGGGAGCTTGCCGGTGCGCTGCAGCTCGGCTTCCATCCGCTGGCGCATGTACTGGGCGAACGCCAGGCCGTCTACGTCGAAGGTGTAGCGGGTAAATAGGATGCCGGCGCGGCTTTCCTGTCCGGCCTTGACCACGTTGCGGGCCGCCGCCAGGTAGGTGAGCGCGTCGTGGTCGGGGGCAAAGATCGGAGTGACGTCGTCCACCGATTGCCACTCTCCGCCGTCGACGCGCCCTTGAGCTTTGCCATCGTCTACGCGGATCTCGACGCCTTCCTGGCCGGTGGAGGCATTGCCCCCTTCGGGCCAGAGCCTCATCTGCATAAACCTTGACGGCAAATCGGTCTGGCCTTCCAGGTAGACCCGATGCTGCTTGCTGCTCAGGCCGACGTTCTCCAGCTTGGGCAGCGGCCAGGTCGTCTGGACAATCGTCGTGTGGTAATGATAAGCGCCGTTCGCCCTGGCCTGCTGCCAGACAACGCGCAGCTCACTTTCGGCCGACGGCGGCGTCGACGACGTCATCTTGGCTGTCGAGGCCAACACAACCAGAGGAACGAGCAGGGCCAGGAGTTTAAGAAGAACCCCACGCTTGCACTTCATAACACCACCTCCTATGAATATTCAATAGGGCATCCCTATTGCGAACCATTCCTCATTGAAGGTGAAGAAAAGCAGCTACGTTGAAGATGAAGCAAAGCGGCTGCAGAGGACAGTCCTAGTATATCACTATATTGGGCTGTAGGCAAGCACCTGTTAAAAAGAGCTTTCGCAGAGACACCTTTACTGCTCAATCCTTCCAGCCAGAAGAGGCCACTTGTATGCTGTGTGGCCAAATTCAATCACTTGATCGTTACCAGTGCATCGACCACAGGCAAAAAGACAGCCTGGTACAACGCGTCGCGCTCGTCGCGGTTGCTGATCACGAGCACCATCAAGGTTTGCTGGCCGCTCGCAAGCGCCAAATCTACCGGACGGCCTTGGGAACTGGCGGTGTAAAGTTTCCAGCTCAGCCCATGGGCCTGCCGTTCCCCAACGCTCGTGGGGATCTCGTCAAACCCAGTTCTGCCGCTGAACTCCTGTGTGAGCCATTGCAGCCATTCGTCTATACTCACAGCGGCCCCCTGCACGCCGAGTTGGGTGGTATCGAGCACGTAAGCGTCGCGGTTGTAAAAGCCCATGCCAACATCTGTCCAATCGTCTGGAACAATGCCTGTAATGCCCATCGTAGTCTCGGTGAATGGCTGGAATGTGATGGCTTGATCGGCTTTGAATGGGACGACGAACCCGATCCCTGGAGCGCACGAGCTATCCGGCGCATTGAGATTATTGAGAAACGCCAACGCAATAGTTAATGGACAGTCCTCTACGCCTTGGAAATGCCCGTGTGCGGGGAGCTCGACAAAATAGCTGTGGCCCAAGTGTCCGGCGAGCTGCTTGCCATACGATGGTGGTGTCGAGGGGTCGTACTCACCGGCTAGGATCAACGTCGGAATGTCGCTCGCCAGCGGCTCGCTCTCGCGCGGATCGAACGGTGCAGTCCCCCATATCTCACAGATGCGGAACAGGGTTTCACCGCTGCCGTAAATGGCCGAGCGCCCCAGGGCAGCCGTGTTGGGGTGGGCGTCGATATCGGCGTCGAGCTGGTCTGGTGTGGTTGCCAGGACCTGGTCGGGGCAGTTCACCGAAATCATCGCGCCAAGGCTTGCATCGTCGTAAGTCGAGGCCGGCAAGATCAGCGCTGCTTGCAGGAACGAGTAGTCACCATCACGAATATCGTAGAGAGCCTTAGGTATGATGGGAATGTACTTGGATGAATAGAGTGCCCATATCACGGTGTTGATCAATCTGACTCCGCTCACAGTGATGTCATACGGCTGCCGGTTAAGTGGATTCGTCACTTTTACGATGATCGGCTTGGCGTCCAGTTGCTTGACGAGATCGTAAAACACCGTTTTCAGATGAGGATAGGCGGCATTACATTCCGCCTCAGCGGCGCATCCGTCGAACAGTGCATTCAGTGCATCGTCGGCGCGTGCGGACCCGTCATTATACAACTTGACCTCGAGCGGCAACGCTGAATCCAATACGGCGCTGCGGACAATCCCAGGAAAATCGCGCATCACGACCTGTGCCAGGCGTGTGCCATAGGAAGCGCCGTACAGATTCACCTGTTTGTAACCAAGCACAGTCACAATGTCGTTGACGTCGGCGGCGCTGGCAACCGTCGTGTAGGCAGCCAGGTTCGCGCCCTGGCGCACCAGCCGATCGTGGCACATCTTCAAGGCATTGGTGTAGAGTATCCCCCTTTCGTCGCCAGGCAGGTTTTGTTTCAGATCCTGCAAGTAAAGGATGATCAATTCCGAGCAACCGAGTGATGGCTCGGACAGCCCTGCGCCGCGCTGGTCAAAGACGATCACCTCTCGCTCCCGCGAAAGAGGCGCGATAAATTCCTCGTAGACCCCGGCGCTCCATTCGACGGCATGGCCGCCTGGGCCGCCGTGCAAATAGAGAACTGGGTCGGAAGCGATTGCCTGGCTCGTGCTGCGATAGATGGCAATTGCTAATTGAACGGTATCCGTCAGGACGCCGCTGCGATCTTCAGGCACGGTAACAAATCCACACTCGACTTGGGCGCCTTGGGGAGGCTCGAAGGTGCAGTCGATGGGTGTAAAGACGGGCTGGTAGGCCATTCGTGTAGGCGTGGGCGGGGGTGCCACGGTCGCGGTGGGTGTGGGAGTAGGCGGCAAGGGCGTCATGGTTGCGGTGGGGGCAGGGGTAGGCGGCAAGGGTGTCGCAGTCGCGCTTGGGGCAGGGGGAGCAGGGGCAGTTTTTTTGTCTCGGCTAACGCAGCTAACGCTTGTCAAAAGTAAGGTGGCTGCAAGGAGTATAAAGGTGAAACAAAAATAGAATCTTTTCATCGCCCCCCCCCCTTTTCATCGAATTCACGATTGCCATAACAGTATAGCCTATACTGTTTTTGGCGTCAAATCGGAGCGATCCAGTTTCTATTTTGACAATGTTAGATTAGGATAAATCCTTTCTCTACTGGATACTTTTGCCAGAGGCTTATCTTTTTATCACGAATTTCACGAATCAACGAATTTCACGAATGTTTTTTAGGCCGAGCAAGCGCGGCCTCGATCGGGGATATTGCCAAACACGCCCACCAGATAATTCCGTAACTTGGACTGCTGTTGCGCTTCATAGCGAAACTGCAAATGGCCAACTGCATTGTTTATTCGCCGCAGGCTTGCCCGCACTGATTGCCCATCGCCAAATCGGATCTCGTAACTACTCAGGTCACAGAGCTACACAGAGCTTGCACGGAGTTTCACAGAGAAGATTTAACCTTTCAAAGCCTCAGTGGGTCTC
>JAFGFO010000372.1 GCA_016931085.1 Thermoflexales bacterium | reverse complement strand
TGGCCAAATTTGCCACCACATATGGTGGTTGCGATTAGCGATACTCCCGTATATGGGGGTCGTTTGAGATTAGTCTAAACACCAATTCAGTAGAGTCATATCAGATTTTACCTGATTGGGCGAGGTGTGCCCCTTTCCCAGATTGGCCACTTTGGGGTATAATGACGCTCGGAGACATCATGCCCGAAACGATCATCCTGACACACGAAAATGCTGACTTTGATGCCGTAGCCTCGCAACTGGGCGCGGCCTTGTTGTATCCAGAGGCCGTGCCTGTCTTGCCGCGCCGCTGTAACCGCAATGTCAAAGCCTTCGTCAGCCTGTATCGCGACGATTTGCCCTTTGTCGAGGCGGCTGAGCTGAAACGCCAACGCATCGACAGGGTCATCTTGGTCGATACACAGAACCTGGTCTCGATCAGGGGCGTGAGCGCGGCTAGCTCCGTGCACGTGCTGGATCACCATCCACGGGGCGAGCTGCCGCCAGCCTGGACTTTCAGCGGCGAGCTGCTCGGCGCGACGACGACGCTGCTGGTCGAAGACATCATCGACGGCGGCCTGAGACCCACCCCGGTTCAGGCCACGCTGCTTTTGCTCGGCATTTACGAAGACACGGGCTCGTTGTCTTACATGACGACCACGCCGCGCGATTTGCGCGCGGCCGCCTGGCTGCTGGAGCATGGCGCCAACCTGGAGGTGGTCAATAGCTTTTTACACCATCCCCTGGCCGAGTCGCAGCGCCAATTGTACGAGCAACTGCTCGAGGCGGCCCAGACGCACGAGATCGCCGGCCACCAGGTCGTCATCGCGGCTGTGGAGACGAAGGGATACGCCGAGGAGATTTCTACCCTGGCGCACCAACTGCGCGATTTGCTCGACCCCGATGCCTTGTTCGTCCTCGTTGCGTTCAACAGCAGCCTCCAGGTAGTGGCGCGCAGCACGACCGACGCTATCGACGTGGGCGCGGTCGCGCTGCACTTGGGAGGCGGCGGGCATTCGCGCGCCGCGGCGGCCTTGATACGTGACAGGTCACTCGATGGGGTGCAGGCTGAGCTGCTGGATATCTTGCCGCGCTTTATCCGCCCGGCAATCACGGTCGCTTCCATCATGTCACGCGGCGTGCAAACACTGCCGCCGGATACACCGGTCAGCCAGGCGGCGCGCCAAATGCAGCGCACTGGCCACGAAGGCTACCCGGTCGTGCGCGAGGGGAAAGTGATCGGCCTGCTCACGCGCCGCGTCGTGGACCGCAGCATGCAGCACGGCCTGGGAAATCAAGCCGTCGAGCGCGTGATGGAGCGGGGCGAGTTGTACGTGTCGCCCGACGACCCGGTCGAGAAACTCGAAAAGCTCATGATCGCCCACGGCTGGGGCCAGGTGCCGGTCGTGCGCGAGGGCGAGGTCACTGGTATCGTCACGCGCACGGATTTGATCAAGTTGTGGGCCACTCCCCGACAGCCGGCTCGCCAGGCCCAGGTGGCTGCCATGCTCGAACGGGCGATTGTTCCCGATCTGCTCGCGCTGGTCCGCCAGATCGCCGCCATAGCCAACCAAATGGGATCTGTCGCTTATTTTGTGGGAGGGGTGGTGCGCGACCTGCTGCTCGATTTCCCCATCGCTGATGTGGACCTGGTGATCGAGGGTGATGCGATTGCCTTGGCCAGGCAGTTGGTGCTCGAGCGAGGGGGACGGATCAAAAGCCACGGGCGCTTTGGGACCGCCAAATGGCTGTTCGATTCGTATTCGATTGACCTGGTCACGGCCCGCACCGAGTTTTATGCCCATCCTTCCGCCTTGCCACAAGTCGAGCGCTCGTCCATCAAGCAGGATTTGCACCGGCGCGATTTTACCATCAACACCTTGGCGATTTGCCTCGATCCCGACCGCTTTGGTGAGCTGCTTGACTTTTATGGCGGGGAGCGAGATTTGCACGAGGGCCTCATTCGCGTGCTGCACAGCCTGAGCTTTGTCGAGGATCCCACTCGCATGCTGCGTGCGGCCCGCCTGGAGCAGCGGCTGGGCTTTCAGATCGAAGCGCGCACCTGGGAACAATTGCTCAACTCGCTTGATTTGCTCGATCGCGTGTCAGGCGATCGCATCCGCCACGAGATCAACTTGATCTTTCAGGAAGCACGCCCAGAAGACGCGCTGTGCCGCTTGCAGCAACTGGGAATTTTGCCGCACATTTACGCCGGACTGACGTGCGACGAGTGGATGTGCACCCACTTTGAGCAGGCGCGCCAGACACTCGCGTCCAGCCAAGACATCTGGCCGTGGGCCAGCCAGGAACTGGCGCATAGGAACCTGCGCGTGTTGACCGGCCTGGTCATCATGTGCTACCGCTTGAAGCGCGCCGGCCTGGAGGCCGTCATCACCCGGCTCAAGATCCCCCGCGCTGACGCGGACGCTCTGCGCGAAGTTGACGCGCTCAAGGCTATCCTGCCGGACCTGGCGCACCATAAACGACCCAGCGCGATCTATCGCGCCTTGTCTCCCTATAGCCTGCCGGCCTTGTTCGCGACCTGGTTGGTGAGCGGCGATCAAGCTGCCGCTGACCAGATACGGCAGTACGTCGACCAGTTGCGCCTCGTTCGCCCTACCTTGAGCGGGAGTGACCTGCGCCAACAGTTTGGGGTGGCGCCTGGGCCACGCCTGGGCCAGCTCCTGGACGCTTTGCGGGATGCTGTCTTGGATGGCCAGGCGAGCACGCGCGAGGAGGAGGAAGCCTTAGTGCGGGAGCGGATAGAGATGTCAGATAGAGATGTCAGATAGAGATAGAGAGAAGAAAAGTGATCAAGATCAACACGTGCATCTTACGTGGTGAGCCGATCAAGGTGGGCGAGCGTGAGCTTATTCCCGAAGCCAGGCTGAGCTGGCGCCTTCAACGTCGGGCGACGTTCGGCTCGGAGGGCAACCTGGCTTACGGTTGGGCGGTGGTGCGCCTGGCTCCGACCGCGCTGATCGAGCAGCATCATGGTCGTACCCGGCGTATCCCTGTGCGTAACCAGACTCACTCGCTCTTGTTGGGGCTTGTGGCCGGCGCCTTGCTGCTGCCGTTCTTGATGGAATGGGTCATCCGCCTGGCCCGACCAGCTAAGAATTAGTACGCAGATAAACACATAAACACAGCTAAAAAATCCGCGTAGTCTGTGTTTATCTGTGTCTATATTCATGTTCGTGCAATGTTTTAGGAGGATAATATGGATTACGATCGCGTATTCGCACAATTTGACGACTTACAAGAGCGCGCCAGCGTGGACGCTGTTTACGGCCAGCCGGTCGAGATCGATGGAAAAGTTGTGGTCCCGGTCGCTGGCGTAAGCTATGCTTTCGGCTTGGGATTGGGTGAGGGCTATGGGCCGCGGCTTGAAGGCGGTGACCAATCCAGCGGCAGCGGTGGCGGTGGTTTTGTGCGCGCCAGGCCGGTGGCGGTGGTCGAGATCACACCGGAGTGCACTCGCGTCGAAGGCGTGGTCGACGAGCAGCTCGTCGTGTTGGCTGGCATCGCTTTTGCCGCCTGGCTGGTCTTTTGGATCTCGCGCACGTTGATGTGCATCTTGGGTGCGCGGCGTTGAATCTGAAACTTGAAACCCTTTTGGAGAGAAATCATGGGCGGTCCACTCGTTGCTATTAAAATCGGTCCTGTCTCAGTGTACTGGTATGGTATTATCATCGTGACGGGCGTGTTGCTAGGTGCGTATATCGCTTCATCCGAGGCTCGCCGGCGTGGCGAGGATACGGAGCACGTTTGGGACGCGCTCATCATGGTGGTCATCATGGCCATTGTGGGGGCGCGCTTGTACCACGTCTTCTCCAGCCCGGCTGAGGGCTTGGGCTGGACTTATTATCGCGAAAACCCGATCGAGGTGGTGTTCCTCTGGAATGGCGGGCTGGCGATTTTTGGTGCGTTCGTCGGCGGCGCGCTGGGTGTGTTGCTGTACGCGTATTGGCGCAAATTGAATACCTTGCGCTGGCTGGACATTGGCGCGCCAGGCTTGCTGGCCGGCCAGGTTGTCGGGCGTTGGGGCAATTTCCTCAATCAAGAGTTGTACGGTCCCCCGACGACTTTGCCGTGGGGGATTCCCATCGACCAATACCATCGCATATCCCCCTACAATAATCTGAGCGCTTACCCACTGAGCACACGCTTTCACCCTGTCTTTTTGTATGAATCGTTGTGGAACCTGGTCGGCCTGGTGGTGATGCTGCTCGCCAGCCGGCGCCTGGCCGGCCGGCTCAAAGAGGGTGACTTGTTGGCGGCCTACATGATCTGGTACCCCTTGGGCCGGCTGTGGGTCGAGATGCTGCGACCAGATGCCTGGATGATTGGCCAGGTACCCACGGCGCAAATCGTCTCGCTGGTTTTGATGGTGGTGGGCGTTGTAATGCTCGTTCGGAACCACTGGCTGCGATAAACAAAACGATATGTTTAGCTCGTGTACCACCCCCCGACGCGAGCTAGGGGCCAAGCATAGCGGCCTTGGGCGCGCTATTCGATACCTGGGACGCTACCGACGTCTGGCCGCTGTCGTCTATATCAGCTTGGTGCTGTCTGTGGCTGCCCAGTTGGCCTTGCCACAACTCGTGCAGAGGACAATGGACGCCATCACCCGTGGCATCAGCTCTTCTGCGTTAGAATTGCTTTCTGGCCCACCACGCATTGTGACGAGTAGCCCCACGGCCGACGCTGAGGCAGCCTTGATTGCGGCTGGGCTTGGCCTGGTGATTTTTTCGGTGCTGCGTGCCCTCTTTGCGTTTTGGCAAGTCTACATGGCCGAGCGGCTCTCGCAAAGCGTGGCGTTCGATCTGCGCAATGCCTTGTTCGCCAAAATCCAGCGCCTGTCGTTCAGCTACTATGACCGGGCCCAAACCGGGCAATTGATGATCCGCGCCACGGATGATGTTGAAAAGGTGCGCGTATTTCTTGGGCAGGGCTTGATGTTGGCTGTGCAAGCGCTCTTGTTTGTGGCCAGCATCCTGACTATCCTGACGTTCATTGACTTGAACTTGGTGCTGCTTGTTTGGCCGGCTTTGTTCGCGGCGCTGTTTCTCTTTCTCGGCAGTGATGCGATCGGCCAGCCGCTTTTTAACGAAGCGCAAAAGAGGCTGGCCGCACTCAATACCATCTTGCAAGAAACCCTGGCTGGCATCAAGGTGGTCAAGGCTTTCGCGCGCCAGAGGGAGGAACAGTCCAGGTTCGAGCTGGCCGCCGGGGCCTTGATGCGGCAGCAACTGGCCGTCAGCCGAATTTCTTCCTTCTTGCTCCCGTCTGTCATCTTGATCTCCAACCTGGGACAGGCAGCCGTGCTCTACTATGGCGGCAAGCAAATCTTGAGTGGTGAATTGAGCCTGGGCGAATGGCAAAAGTTCAGCCTGTACCTCATTTACCTGTTCTCCCCACTGGGCATGCTGAGTGTGATTGTGGGCCAAATGTCGCAATCTGCAGCGTCGGCTGCGCGCGTGTTCGAAATCTTGGATGCCCAAAGCGATGTTGACGATAAGCCAGGCGCACTTTCCATGCCGCCGATCGTGGGCCGCGTTACTTTTGAAAATGTCACCTTTCGCTACTTTGACAGCTCTGAACCGGTGCTGCGTCATGTGAGCTTTGAGGTGCAGCCCGGGCAGATGGTGGCCTTGTTGGGCGCGACCGGCAGCGGCAAGACCAGCATTGTCAACTTGCTGCCGCGTTTCTACGATGCGAGCGAGGGTCGCGTCTTGATTGATGGTTACGATGTACGTGATGTGAAAATCGATTCGCTGCGGGCGCAGATTGGCGTCGTGCTGCAAGGGACTGTGCTGTTCAGTGGCACGATCCGTACCAACATTGCCTTTGGCCGGCCGGCGGCCAGCCTGGACGATGTCATCGCCGCTGCCGAGATGGCTGCTGCGCATGATTTCATTACGAGTTTGCCTAACGGTTACGATACCTTCGTTGGCGAATGTGGGGTGACGCTGTCAGGCGGCCAAAAGCAGCGCATCGCTATCGCGCGTGCTTTGCTGCTTCGTGCGCGTATCCTTATCCTGGACGATTCGACCAGCAGTGTTGATGCGGTGGCCGAGCGCCGCATTCTGCACGCGCTCGATGCACTGATGAAAGACCGCACCAGCTTTGTCATTGCGCAGCGCATGAGCACCGTCCTCGACGCCGATCAAATCTTGGTGCTGGACAAGGGTGAGATTGTCGCGCGCGGCAAGCACGAGGAATTGTTGGAAGAGAATCTACTTTACGCTGAGATCTATCATTCGCAGTTGATGGAATAGGTCGGTCTATGTTGCGAAGTGGCCTGGTACACATCGCTCTGCGCGGCGAGACGCGCAAGCCACGTAACGCTGGCGCAACACTGATGCGGCTGAGCTATTACCTTGGCTCCTACGGCTTTCTCCTGAGCCTGATCGGGCTGATGGTGATTTTCCACGCCTGGACCCAGGTCACCACGCCTGACTTGATTGGCCAGGTAGTCGATTGTTATCTCGTGCCGGCGATTGCCAGCGCGTCATTAGGAAATGGCGCTTCCCAATCGCCCAAGCTGGGAGGAGCGGCGGCAAATTGCTGGTACGCTGATGCCAGGCTGAACCGCAGCTTGGGAGAGGCATCGAGCGCTATGGCCGGGCTGATCGTCTGTATCGTGAGCCTGTACGTGGCGGGCGCGTTGAGTGGAGGCTTGCAGTCGTACCTGGTGACCTGGGTCGGCCAACACGTCCTCAATCAGTTGCGCGTGGATGTATTCAATCATCTGCATCGCTTGCCGCTCGCTTATCACGTCGAAAACCGGGCCGGCGTCTTGATGAGCCATATCACCAGTGATACCAACGCCGTCCAGCAGGCCATCAACTTTGGACTGGTCAATGTCGCCAGCGGCCTGTTGCTGTTGGTATGGGTTATGGTCGCTATGCTCCGCAAGAGCGTGCCTTATGCACTGTTGAGCATGGCATCGGTGCCGTTTATGGTGCTGGCGACGGTGTGGTTCTCCAGACAAGCGCGCCAGGCCTTCCGCGTCGCCCACCAGGAAATTGGCCTTGTCAATGCGAATCTTCACGAGAGCATCGCCGGCGTGCGTGAAGTTCAAGCCTTCAATCGCGAAGAAGCCAGCCTGAGCCATTTTGTGCGCAGCAACGCTGCTCATCGGGATGCCAACATCCGCGCCGCAGCGTTCACCGGCGCCTTGTCGCCCATATTAGATGCGTTGGGCTATGTCGCCGTGGCGATTGTGCTGGTAGTAGGTGGCTTGGCTGTGCTGCGCAATGAGACGCTGCTGGGGACGACGATCTCGCTGGGATTGATGGTCACTTTTGTGGGCTACGTGCAGCGCTTCAACCATCCAATCCAACAAATCTCGGTGCTGTGGGCGAGTATCCAGGGCGCTGTCGCTGGCGCCGAGCGCGTCTTGGGCATACTGGATACCCAGCCTGATCTATGTGACAAGCCTGGCGCGCTGGAGATGCCGCGGATCCAGGGCGCGGTCGAATTCGTCGATGTCGTGGCCACCTACGTGGAGGATGGCTATGTGCTGCGTGGCGTCAGCTTGAAGGCCGAGCCGGGACAGATGGTGGCCATCGTTGGACCGAGCGGCGCGGGCAAGACGACGATCATCAACTTGATCCCGCGTTTTTACGACGTGGTCAGTGGCGCAGTCAAGATTGACGGCATCGACGTGCGCGACGTGACGCGCGCCAGCCTGCGCAAGCAAATCGGTATTGTGTTGCAAGACACCTTTCTCTTTAGCGATAGCGTGATGAATAATATTCGCTATGGCTGTCCTGTCGCCAGCGATGAGCAGGTGATGGCGGCGGCCCGGCTGGTGCACGCCGATCGCTTTATCGAGAGGCTGCCACAAGGATACCAGACGGTGTTGGGCGAGCGTGGGAGGGGCCTGAGCCATGGACAGCGGCAACTCATCGCCATTGCGCGAACGGCATTGACTGACCCACGCATCTTGATTTTGGACGAAGCCACGTCTAGCGTGGACGCGCGCACCGAGCGCTTGATTCAACAAGCTCTGGATCGCTTGCTCAAGGGGGATGGGTCTGCCGCAGCCGCGCCCAGGACGAGCTTTGTCGTCGCTCACCGGCTTAGCACAATATGCCACGCCGACCAGGTGTTGGTACTTGACGGGGGGCAAATTGTCGAGCATGGCACGCACGCGAGCTTGCTGGCCGCACGCGGCCTTTATTATGACTTGTATGTAAGCCAGCTCGGGTCGGCGTAGTTGGCAGAAACCGGCTTTTTCTCCGGAACGGGCTAAAACCCCGGTTTCTAAAAATACAATTTTGACAACTCGCCAAGATAGGTGTATAACTAATCTAAGGACGCCAAGTCTTTTGATTTCTTCTTAAGGAGGCTTATGAAAATTATTGGGGAAAAGATTAACGGCACACGCAAGCGCGTGGCACAGGCCATCGCTGAGCGGGAGGCCGTCTTTATCCAGGACCTGGCTAAACGGCAGGCCGACGCCGGCGCGGCGTGGCTAGACGTGAACGCAGGCACGCTTCCCAGCCGCGAAGCCGATGACCTCACCTGGCTCATCGAGACCGTTCAGGCCGTGACCGAGACGCCAGTGTGCTTGGATAGCGCCAACCCGGCCGCCTTGAGCATCGCCGTCAGGGCCGTCAGCAAGACGCCGATGATCAACTCGATCAGCGGCGAGCCGGCGCGATTGCAAGACATCTTGCCCATCGCCGCCGCGGGCAACTGTCCCGTTATCGCCTTGGCAATGGACGACAAGGGCATCCCCCAAACGATAGAAGACCGCATGACTGTGATTCGCCGCATCGTGGCGGAGACTCGCCGCCAGGGATTGCCTGATGGCAATCTCTACGTTGACCCGCTGGCGATGACGCTCGCGACCGATACTCAAAGCGCACGCGTCGCCATCGGCGTGATGCAGGCCGTTCGCGCCGAGTTCCCTGAAGCACATCTCACGTGCGGATTGAGCAACATCTCGTTCGGGCTGCCGGCCCGTTCCTACGTCAACCGTGTGTTTATCACACTGGCGATGCAAGCTGGCCTCGACAGTGCCATCCTCGACCCGCTCGATCGAGAGATGAGGGCGGCTATCATCACAACCGAGTTGGTGTTGGGGCGCGATCGCCACTGCCTGGGTTATACGCGCGCATGGCGCACGGGTGTATTGGGCAAGTGATAGCACTTGCCATCACGGGACGGCGTGTCCCGTAATCTATTCACTGGATAGAAAGGAGAACGCTATGTCAAAAGAATTGATTGACGCCATCACAGAGATGCGCGAAGAAGATGTGTTGGCCATCACCGACAAGTTGTTGGCCTCGGGTACCAGTCCAGTCGCCATCCTGGACGCCTGCCGCGAGGCGATGACCGTCATTGGCCAGCGCTTTGAAGCTGGCGACTGTTTCGTCCCAGAGTTGATGATGGCGGGTGAGATGCTGGGGCAGGTATCAGCCAAGATCAAGCCGCACTTGCAGGCTCAAGCCGCCGGGCAGAAAAAGCTGGGGCGCGTTGTCATCGGCACGGTCGAGGGTGACATTCATGACATCGGCAAGGACATCGTGACGTTCATGCTGGACGTAAATGGCTTTGAGGTGCACGATCTCGGCGTGGATGTGCCGGCGGACAAGTTTGTCCAGGCCGTCCAGGAATTCAAGCCGCAGGTCGTCGGGCTGAGCGGTTTCCTCACCCTGGCCTATGACCCGATGAAGAACACAGTGCAGGCGCTCCAAGATGCTGGGCTGCGTGACCAAGTCAAGGTTATGATTGGCGGTGGACAGGTTGACGAGCAGATCCGCCAGTATGCCGGTGCGGATGCGTACGGCAAGGACGCGATGGCGGCTGTCGCACTCGCCAAAGACTGGGTAGGAGGTTAACATGGACAAGCTCACTCCACAAGAAAAACTCGACGCGCGCTTTACTGAACTCGCCTCGCCCCAGGGCGTGCAGTTTGCCAGCCCGGAGGCAGAGCGGGCCTATAAACAACGTGTGCAAATGTTCAAGGACGTCGTGCAATTGAAAAAGCCGGCGCGCATACCGGTCTGCCCCACCATGGGGTTTTACCCGTTCGCTTACGCCGGCGTCACGGCCGAAGAAGCCATGTACGATTACGAGAAACAGGGCTATGCGCTGAAAAAATTTCACGCCGACTTTCTGCCCGACGCGCTCTCGGGTGCAGCCATTTACGGCGCGGGCAAACTCTATGACATTCTCGACTACAAGCTTTATCGCTGGCCTGGCCGCGGCCTGCCCGCCACGGCGCCGTACCAGTGTGTCGAGGGCGAATACATGCAGGCGGACGAATACGACTTGTTCATCAACGACCCGTCCGGCTACTTTCAGCGCTTTTACCTGCCGCGCGTATTTGGCGCGCTGGACGGCTGGAAGATGGCCGCGCCGCTCACCGACATTCTCGAACTGCCCTTCTTTGGGCCGTACATCGTCCCTATCGGCATCCCGCCTGTCCAGCAGTCATTCGAGAAATTGCTGGAGGCCGGCCGCGCCGCGATGGAATGGATCCAGGCGGCGAGCGGAACTGACGCCGCCACGCTGACCACGCTGGGGATACCGGTCTTGATGGGCGGTTTTACCAAGGCGCCGTTCGATATCTTGGGCGACACGATGCGCGGGACGCGCGGGATCATGTTGGACGTATACCGCCAACCCCAAAAGCTGCTCGCGGCGTTGGAGAGAGTCGTCCCGCTGGCGATCGACCTGGGTATCCGCACGGCGGGCTTGGGCAATCACCCCATCGTCTTTATGCCGCTGCACAAGGGCGCGGACGGCTTCATGTCGGACGCCGATTTCAAGAAGTTCTACTGGCCCACGCTCAAGGCCGTGATCCTTGGCCTGGTCGCCAATGGCAACGTCCCTTACTTGTTCGCCGAAGGTGGCTACAACCAGCGGCTCGACGTCATCAACGACCCGGACATTCCCAAGGGCTCGGTGATCTGGATGTTCGACCAGACGGACATGAAAGAGGTCAAGAAGCACTTGGGCGGGCGGGCGTGCTTTGGCGGCAACGTGCCGGTGTCCATGCTCAAGGTGGGCACGCCGCAGCAGGTCATAGACTACGTCAAGCGCCTGATTGACGACGTGGCTGGGGATGGCGGCTTTATCCTCTCCACGGGCGCAGTCCTCGACGACGCCGAGGCGGAAAACTTGCACGCGCTGATTGACACGGGCAAAGACTACGGATATTAACCAAAAAACGCCCCCCCGGGCACGAGTTGTGATCGTACCCAGGGGGGCGCCCCCCCAACTAGCTTATAAACGCCCCCCTGGGTGCGAGTGTGATCGCGCCCAGGGGAGCGCCCCCCCAACTAGCCACACCATTTCTTAATGGCGCACGCTGTACTTGAGCAGCCGCAGCCCTTCCAGTCGCAGCGCCTCGGGGAACAGTGCCTGGTAGATCGCGCAGTTAGGCGACTGGATGTCGTAGCGCCCTGTGACGCGATAGGTGTACAGCGGGCAACTGCCGGTGCACCAGTGCTGCCAGGCGCACTCGCGGCAGCCCTCTTTGTCTTCCACGGCCAGGTTTTGCAAGCCGGCCCGGTCGGACTGCACGTCGTGCAGCGGATCGGGCGCGCTGATGCTGCTCACTGTGTGCCCCATGTCCATCTGGCATTTGGACACCTGCCCCAGGTGATCGATGACCAGGTAGTTGCGCCCCACGCCGCAGGTGTGCTGGTGAGGCGCGGCCAGGTTGGCCCGATCCAGCAGGCTGCCCATCAAGCTGCGCTGGGGCAGGTTCTCGGCGATCACGCCGTAAGCGGCGCGCAGGGCGTCGATGATGCGCTGCTCGCTCAACTGCAGGTCTTGCTGCGAGGCCGAGCAGTCGTTCTCGCGGTAAAAGTTCAGGCCGAACGGCAGATCGCGCTCCAGCACCCAGCCCATTAGCTCAGGCAGCCCAGCCGCGTTGCGGTCGGAGACCACGATCGAGATGTCCGGTGTGAGGCCGCGTTCCATCGCGCGCGCGATGCCGCGCTCGACCCAGGCGAACGAGCCTTGCCCGTTCGGAAAGACGCGCTGCGCGTCGTGCATAGCGCCCAGGCCGTCCAACGAGATCATCAGGCGCAGGTCATTGGCCTTCATCGCGTCGAGCATCCGCTCGGACAGGCTCACGCCGTTGGATAGCACCACGCCGTCCAGGACGAGGCCGTGCTCTTTGGCCAGGTTCCGGGCGTGTTGGTGCATCTCCAAAACGCGCCCAAAGTTCAGGGTCGGCTCGCCGCCAGCGTATTTGAGCTTGATGGCACGAAAGCCGTGGATCTGCGCCGAGCGAAAGATGGCCTCCACCGCCTGCCGGCCGGTTTCGGCGCTCATCGTTTCGTGCGTCTTGTTCAGGTAGCAGTACGCGCATTGCAAGTTGCAGGCGTTGGTCACGTGCAGCCAGGCCGCCAACGTGGTCGGCGTGTCGGCGCAAGTCCGGCTAGCTGCGGCGGTCTCAGGCTCGATTAGCCGCAACGCGGCCAGGTGCTTGACGGCCTGGCGCGTTTCAGCCGGGGCTGTAGCGCTATTTTCGATGACCGAACCCACGTGGGTAGGCGTGGCAAAGCGTTCCCACAATGTCGCCGCGGCTTGGCTCAGCACGGCCGGCAACTGGCCGGCGCGCGGGTTGAAGGCCAGCATATACTGCTCGCCGCCTGCGCTCAGCGGCGCGCTGTAGATCGCTGCTGGGCGGCGCCAGGCCACGTCCGGCAGTGCCGCCACCTGGAGGGGGGCCGGACGCCGGTGATAATCGAGGCAGGCGCAGTCGCAATCGCAGTCGCATTGGTCAGTAATCGCAGATGGATAGCTCAACTCACTGAGACAGGCGCGATCGCCCAAGGCGGTCATCACAGCCGACTGGGTCAGTTCGTTCAGGCAGGCGCAGTCGCAGTTGCAGTCACACTGGCCGGCGCTTGCGTAGTGGCTCAACTGATCCATGCAAGCGCAGTCGCAGTTGCAGTCACACTGGCCAGTGCTTACGGCGTGGCGAGTCAACTGGTCCATGCAAGCGCAGTCGCAGTTGCAGTCACACTGACCACTCGCTGCCCAGTAGGCCGTTTGCCGGCTGATGATTTGCATCGTCTTCATCACTATCTCTCCTTCTAGCGCCCGTGGGCGCCGCTCGAGCTTTTGCTATGCAAGCAAAAGCTTGGGGGGTCGCTTGTAATCTAGATTATAGAGGAGAGAGCGGCCTGTTAAATGCCGGTTGAGTTACGAAAAAGTTACTAGCAGGCTGTCGGAGAGAGCGTTTTGTAGGGCGGCTTTCTACGCCAAAGGCGTCCTGCGGATAGCCGCCGCGCCTGTGGCACG
>JAFGFO010000371.1 GCA_016931085.1 Thermoflexales bacterium | reverse complement strand
TTCAAGTTCAACGATTGGGAAATGCGCGGCGTGCCGCTGCGCATCGAGATCGGCCCCAAAGACGTGGACAAGCAGCAGGTGGTCCTGGCGCGGCGCGACAAGCCCGGCCGCGAAGGCAAATCGTTCGTGTCGCAGGATGGGCTGCTCGACCAGGTGCGCGAGATGCTGGACACCATCCAGGCCGAGATGTACCAGCAAGCACTCAAGTTCCAACAAGACAACACCCGGCCGGTCAAGGATCTCGACGAGCTCAAGGCAGCCGTCCAGGCCGGCTTTGCCATGGCGTGGTGGTGCGGCAAGGGCGAGTGCGAGGCCAAGATCAAGGAAGAGACCAAGGCCACCTCTCGCTGCATCCCCCTCGGGCAGGCTGGCGGGCAGGGAGCGTGCGTGTGCTGCGGCCAGGCCGCCAGCGAACAGGCTGTATTTGCCAGGGCGTACTAGTCAGGTGACCGGCACCTTAGAGGTGCCGGTCACCTCTTAGCTCCCGGTAGACCCCCACCGTTTCGGCGGCGATGCGCGCTTGGGTATAGTGCTGCAAGACGCGCTGCCGGCCGCGCTGCGCCAACTCGCTCCACAGCGCCTCATCGCGCTGCAGGCAAGCCAGGTGCTCGCGCAATGCCAGGACGTCGTCTTCGGGAAAGACCCGCCCGGCCTGACCAATCACGTTCGGGATTTCGCCACAGCTCGAGCCGATCACCGGCACGCCACACGCCATGGCCTCGACCAACACGCGCCCAAACTGCTCTTTCCAATTGGGGCGCGTGCGCGAAGGCAGCACCAAGACGTCCAGACCGGCATAATAAGCAGACATCTGGGTGGAAGGGATCGGGTCATCGAAAATCACCTGGGCGGCAATGCCCAGTTCGTGCGCCAGGTGATGGAGCTCCTCACGCTGGGGACCGCTGCCCAGGATGTAGAGCCGCCACAGGCCATTCAAGCCGGCAGCGGCCTGGAGCAGCAGGGCCACACCCTTCTCCTCGACGAGCCGCCCCACGTAGCCGATCGACAAAGCCTGGCCAGCGTCTCGCTGGCGGCGCGGTTGGAAAAGCTCCGGATCGACCCCAAACTGGGGGATTAGCTTGAGTGGTCCGGCGTAGCCCTTGGCTCGCAAGACCTGTACCGCCTCCTGGTTGCCGGCCAGGCCGTAGGCGGACCAGCGATAAACGCAGCGCTCCATCCAATTGAAAGGAGGCGGATAGTGCCGGTGGTGGTTTTGCCAGGTAAAAAAGAGCGCGCGTGCTCCGCTGCGGCGGGCCAGGAGCGTGGCGTGAAAAGTCGCCAGGTTGTACGGCTCCTCGTCGATGTGCACCACATCGGGCCGGAATCGGTCCAACTCGCGCCCCAGGCTTGGGTAAAAGTGCAGGTGGAAATTGCCGTTGAAGGCCATCGGCAGCGCTTGGAGCGTATAGCCGCGCACATAAGCGCGCTCCAGCCGCAGCGTTCCACCGCGCGGCTCTCGCCATTCAGGTGGAACAAACACGGCCAGTTCGACGTCTAAATAGGCAGCAATCTCTTCCAGCTTGCGTTGGTAAGCGCCCACCAGGCAAGCCTTTGAAATCATCAACACACGCATGAGATACTCCTTAAACGACCCGTATGGTATGACAGCGACGACTATAGTATACACGCCTTTGAGAATTTCAGAAACCCTGGTTTGACACTCGATTCTATTGTGGTATAATTTTTCAACCGATGGAGGAACATATATCATGAATTGGCTAAAATTGCGACACACATCGCGCTCGCGGCGCTCACAAAAATGGGCAAGCCTTGCCCTCGTCTTGGCTCTGCTAGGAGTGTATCCAGCCTGGGCTGGCGCTGCGCCGGCAGCCCAAGACGATCAAATCGGCCCTAACTTGCTGGTGGACGGCGATTTTGAAGCGCCGCCAACCTGGCCCATGCAGGACGGCATTGGCGAAATCCAGGTCGCCCCCGGCTGGCGCGCGTGGTATCTCGACTTGCCACCCTCGTATGTCGCCCCCCCCGGATCGTGCTATACGAGCAATGGAGGGCAAAAAGACAATGGCTGCTTCTGGATGCGGCCCGAGTTCCGCGACACGATCAGACAGTCGCACGCCAACCGGATTCACAGCGGCGAGCGGGCTCAAAAATACTTCTCGTATGGACGGATGCACGAGGCTGGACTGCTGCAGCAGGTCAACAACGTGCCGGTGGGCGTCAAGCTCCGCTTTTCCATCCACATACAAGCCTGGATGTGCAGTGACATAGGGGCCTGTAAGCACGGGCTCCTATCCGATCATCCCTCCGACATGCACCTGCGGGTGGGCATCGACCCTACGGGGGGCACGAACCCATTCAGCCCCAACATCGTCTGGTCGTATGAAGTGCCGGCCTGGGATACCTGGGTACGTTTCCAGGTCGAGGCGGTGGCCCAATCGTCGACGGTGACCGTGTTCACGCACTCGCGTCCCGAGTGGGATTGGGCTCGCATGAACAACGACGTCTACCTGGACGACGCCGAGTTGGTCACAGTCGGGCCGATTCCTACGCCCGAGCCCACCCCCGTCCCGACCGGTGAGCAAGCTCCTCCGCCGCCGCCACCGCCGCAGACGCAGCCGGAGAACACGATACAAACGCAGTCCACCACTCGAACGGACGGCACCCACGTTCACGTTGTGAGCTATGGAGACACGCTGCTGGGCATCGCCCTGGCGTATGGCGTTACGGTCGATAATATCGTGGCGTGGAACAATCTGAATCCAGGTGACTTTTTACAGATCGGGCAGGAGCTGGTCATCAGTGTGCCGCCCGGTTGGACCCCGCCACAGTCCGCGTCGAATCCGCCGGCGGCCCCCGAGCCTACGGCTACCCCGGTGCCGGCGGGCGGCCAGGCAGCGCCACCGGCTTCCTCGCCGGCCGGCCTGTGCGTGGTCGCTTTTGACGACCAGAACATGAACACCTTGTATGACAACAACGAGCAACCCGTAGTGGGGGCACAATTCGACGTTTTGAACGGCGCGACAGTCGTCCAATCTCATCTCACTGATGGGACTGAGCCTTATTGCTTCGCGGACCTGGCGCCCGGCACATACACCGTCGCGGCCAAGCCTGCCAATGGCTACCAGGCCACCTCGGTTGAAAAGATAGGGGTAGCGGTGGCTGCCGGGCAGACGGTCAATGTGGCTTTTGGCAGCGTCAGCACCGGCAATCCAGCCGGGGGCAGCGGAGGCAACACTAGCGGCTCTCCACTCTTGGGAGCAGCCGTCGCCAAGTCTGATTCGCCTGATTTCTTGTCGCAGGTCGGCGGCGTGCTGATCAGCACAAGCGGCCTGCTCGTCCTGCTGGTTGCCGGCGTGATAGGCGCCGTCATGTCGCGCCGCCACTAGGACCTTGTCTGTCAAAACTCGTACGAATGAGTCAACCATACAAAGGACGAACATACGCGGCATGGTAGGCTTTGCAGCAGGTATAGCCCCGTCCCGCGCTCCGCGCGAGCGGGGTCGCAGGAAAAGTTGCCCTACACACCGCAAGGAAAGGTTATGCGAAAGTATGCACATTGGGTGACAATCTGGATCGTGTTGCTGGTGACTCTGGCACCTAGTTGGGTCGCTCACGCGGCGCCCGTGGCGCAGGGCAGTGTCACCTTGAGCAATGCCGGCTTTGAGGCAGGCACCACGAACGGTTGGAACTTTTGGTCCAAGCCCGAAGAGATCGTCAAAGTGGGCAAAGATATCGACATGAACAACTCGTGGTACACGCCCATGTTTGTGCCCAATCAAATCGGCAACCGTGTCCACAGCGGGGGCCAGGCGCTCGAGATCAACAACGAGTACCGCAAATGGCGCGGGGGGGTTTACCAGACCGTCAGCGCGACCCCCGGCACCAAAGTCATCTTCAAGATATGGGCACAGGGCTATACCACGACAGGCCAAAAGATGATCGTGCGCGTGGGTATCGACCCGAATGGCGGCAGCAGCGTCGACGCCGCCACGTGGGGCGGCACGGCCTGGCCGGGTGAATCTTATCTCCAGGTGTCTACCCCAGAGGTGACCGTGGGCGGCGGTGGGCGAGTAACGGTCTTTACCCTGGCCGAAACACCCAGCCCGGACCAGAAAACGGCCATTTTCTTCGACGATGCCAGCCTGGAAATAACCGGGCAAGCGCAGGCCCAAGCGACAACCCCAGCCCAACCGGCCCCCCAACCCACGACGCCGCCGGTGGTCGCGCAGCCTATCCAGGCAAGCCAGCCGCAGGCCGATGGGTCAATCGTCTACACCGTCAAATCCGGCGACACCTTGGGAGCGATCGCGGCGGTGCATAATACGACGGTGGACAGCATTATGCAGTTGAACGGCTTGTCGAGCACAATCATCTCGATCGGCCAAGAGCTGATCATCCGCGCTCCAACGACGGCCCCCACGGCCACGCAGCCCCCTGCTCCAGAAGTTCCTCCAACCGCCGAGCCGACACCTGTCCCACCCCCTTCGCCCACCGGGGAGATTTGCGTCCTGGCCTACAACGACCGCGACGGCAATGGGCAAGCCGGTGGCGTTGGAGAGGACCCACTGCCCGGCGTAGTGTTCGCATTAGCGAGCACTCAGGGTGCGCTGCAAAATTACACCACAGATGGCATCAACGAGCCGCATTGTTTCATCGATTTGGCGCCAGACACCTATACGGTCAATATCGTGCCGCCCAGCGGCTACCGAGCTACCACGCTGGCAGCTTGGACCCTGGCCGTGGCGGCCGGCCAGCAAGTGGATGTGCAATTTGGTGCTACGCGGGGCGAGTCACCGCCTACCGCTACGCCACCCGCCAAGCAAGCCGGCGGTGGGGGGGGGAATCCCCTCTTGGGGACAGTCGGCCGGATCATCCTCGGCCTGCTGGCAACAGTTGCCTTGATCGGCCTGGGCGCGGCCGGGATGTACTATGTCGCCATGCGGCGCTAAACGTAATACGTAAAACGCAAGTAACTACTCAGCCAGGCGCATTTTTAGTTACACAGAGCCTCACAGAGGGCACACAGAGACCCACTGAGGCTTTGAAAGGTTAAATC
>JAFGFO010000370.1 GCA_016931085.1 Thermoflexales bacterium | reverse complement strand
CGGCGCTCCACCTGCATCTGGATGGTGCGCCCCAACTGGCAATACACACAGGCGTAGGTGCATATCTTGGGCGGAATGTTGTTGATGCCCAAGCTGCGTCCCAAGCGCCTGGATGGAACGGGGCCAAAAGCGATCATATTCTTCAGACCGTTCCGTCCCTCTGATCGCGGGGCGCTCCTTCAGGAGGGTCAGCGGCCACTCTTTTCAGAACGATCGCGCTCTTCATCAGATCAATGCTCTCGATGTGGGCCTGGAACAGCCGGCTTTCCCCCAAGAGGGTGGTCAATTGAACCCCACCCTCTATAGGCTCGATCCAGGCCACGTCCTGCATCACTTGTTCCCATCGGCCACCGTCATCTTCGATAAAGACCTTAGCCAGGCACATCGTCCCCCCTACAGCAATTGATCCAGCATGCTTTCAATGTCCATCTCCAACTTGTCACGAAGAAACGGACGCCCTTCCAGGCCAGCCTGAAAGATCTCTGGCTCGTAGCCGATGGCGCCAATGACCGAGAGACCTTTCCCCTCCAGTTCTTTTCTCAATCGCGCGGCGATCTCCGCGGTCCCGATCTTGTTGAGAATGGTCCACACCCGCTCCACCCCAAGCTCGGCGGTCAGGGCGTTGATCTTCCCGGCGAGTTCCAGCGAGTCGTAAGAGGGCTCGGTCACGATGAGCACGCTGTCGATGCTCGCCTCAACGCCTCGGCCAAAGTGCTCTACGCCGGCCTCCATATCGACGATGACCACCTCGTCCTCCTGCAGCGAGAGCCTTTTCAGAAACTCGCGGCTCAACACGCCCATGGGACAGGCGCAGCCCTCGAGCGACTGGAGGATCTTGCCGACGCAGACCAAGCCGACGCCGTCTTTCTCCACGACATAGCCCTCGGGTAGATCTGCGGCGCGGAATGCCTGGCGCGTCAAGATGCTCTCCCCCGGCGGCGCCTCGTCCGAGAATGCCGGGAACACCTGCTTCTTTCCCCCAACGAGCTCGAGCAGGGGCCTGGGGCGCTGATCAAAGCCGAGCGCGCGATAGATGCCAGGATTGGACTCGTCGGAGTCGACGACCAACACGCGCCGCCCCCTGTCTCGCAGGCCACGCGCCAGGAGGGCGACGACGGTGCTCTTCCCGCTGCCGCCTTTTCCACAAACTGCGATTTTCTTCATGTTTCCTCCAGTTCATCCAACGGCCGAAGCATCATCGGCGGCAGCGCATGGATGATAGTGGGCGATGGCCTCCCGCAGTGTGTTTATGGCCAGTTCAGCACAATGAGCGCTCTCCTCGGGCAAGCCGTCCAGGGCAGCGATCAGATCCTGCGGCTTGATTCTGCACGCTTCCTCCAGTGACATGCCTTGAATCAGTGTGGTGAGCACACTCCCACAGGCCGTCGTCGGCCCACAGCCATCGGTCACAAAGCTAGCCTTCTCGATGTGCTCCCCATTCAGCCGCAGCTCAATCTGCATTGTGTCACCGCACCCACCATGCACAACGCCGCGCGCATCAGCTTCGGGCATGCGGCCCATGTTTTGGGGATGGTAAAAGCCCTTGATGACCTTGTCCGAATAGATCCCCCGCATCTGTTCGATGATTTGTTGTTGCAGTTCGTCTACCATGCGGTCAAAATTTTCCATTCTCAGCTTTCTCTCTGCAACTGACCAAGCCGCTGCGTCACCTCAGCTAATCGCTCACGCACCATGGTGACGTCTTTCCATCGTGTAGGAGTTAGGTTTCGCGCGCTTCAAAGGCCTGCCGGATCAACGCCGCAAACTCATCCGCCTGGATGTAGCCGACGATTTCCAGGTCTTGTTCCGTCACGCCTTCCACCTCGGCCACCGCCGCGTGAATCGCCAGCGAGAGCGGTACGGCGATCGGGCACAGCGGCGACGAGGGGCGGAACTTGTACGATACGCGCCCGCTCTCCTCGACGAGCAAATCTTCGATCAGCCGCATGCGCACCACATCCACACCGGTTTCCGGGTCGATGACGGACGACAGCCTGTTCAAGATAGCCTGGCGCAATGCCTCAGTCTGGTTCATGATTTGCCTCATCGCCGTTCAGTCGTGCAGCCACGCGTCGCCATATCTCAACCATCGCCCGGCTGGCTGACGCATCAGGCCGGTAAGCCGTCACCGGCTCGCCGCCCACTAAGGCATGCGTGACGGTTTCATCGAAAGGGATATGTCCCACCATATCCACGCCATGCTCTCGACAATAGGCTTCGATCTGCGCCGCGCCGGCTGGGTGCACGTCGGCCTTGTTGATGCACACCAGCGACGGCACGCGAAAGTGCGCCGTCGTCTGCAAGGCACGCTCCATGTCGTGGATGCCGGCCGCGCTTGGCTCGGCCACGACGAGCGCCAGGTCGGCCCCGGCGGCGGCCGAAATCACCGGGCAGCCGATGCCGGGCGGGCCATCCACGATCACCAGGAGATAGCCTTCATCCAATCCCAGCAGGCGCGCCTGCTGCTTGACCAGCGTGACCAGCTTGCCCGAGTTCTCTTGCGCCGGGAGCAGCTCGGCGTGGAACAGCGGCCCGTAGCGGCTGGCCGACTTGAACCAATGCCCGGCCAATTGCGCTTCCATGTGAATGGCCTCGGTGGGACATTGATAGACGCACGCAGCGCAGCCCTCGCAAGCGACGGGATCTATCGAGTACTCCCCCTCGTGCAGCACGGCCTCGAAACGGCAGACTTGCATACACAGGCCACAGCCATTGCACGTGTCCGCGTCGATCACTGCCACTGCGCCGCCCATAAACTCGTGTTTCTCCAGCGTTTGGGGGTGCAGCACCAGCTCCAGGTTGGCGGCGTCCACGTCGGCGTCGGCCAGAATCGCACGCACGGCTGACGGCCCTGCGTAAGCCAGGTGCGCGAATGCCGCCGCCACGCTCGTCTTGCCAGTGCCGCCCTTGCCGCTGAGAATGACCAATTGTTTTATCTTGTCAGCCACCTTGCCTGCCCTCGTTAGGAGATTGCCCGATCTGTTCCATGATGTGTGAAAACAATTCTTGAAAGCGCACTGCGTACTGGGGGTGAATCTCGACCAGCGTCCGCCCCTGCGCCACGCCTTCGGCAATCACGCGCTCAAAGGGGATGCGCATCAAGATCGGCAGCCCTTCGACAGCGCAAAACTCGTCCACGCCCTCATCGCCTACCCCGTCGCGGTTGATCACCACGCCCATCCGCAAGTTCAACTCGCGCCCGACCTGCACCGCCAGCCGGAGATCGTGCAGTCCAAACGGTGTCGGCTCGGTGACCAGCAGCAGGAAATCGGCCCCGCGCACCGACTCGACAACCGGGCACGAGGTGCCCGGCGAGGCGTCCACGATCACCACCTGCCCCGGACTGGGGAGCGCCCACTTTTTGAGTTGGCGAATGATCGGCACGGCCATCGGCTCGCCCACGTTCATCACGCCGTGCGCGAAAGCGATGCCGCTCTCAGCCGGGCCACTCTCCAGCACGCCTATCACGTTCAGCGTCTCTGAGATAGCGCCGGCCGGACACACCAGCGTGCAACTGCCACAACCGTGGCACAACTGCGGAAAGACGAGCACCTTTTTGCCCAACACGGCCAAGGCGTGGTATTGGCAGATCTGGGCGCATTTGCCGCAGTGCGTGCATGTGGCCTCGTCTATGTGAGGAATCAGGATACCCACTTCCTGGCGCTGCTCGAAGGTCGGTTTCAAAAACAGGTGGGCGTTGGGCGCCTCCACGTCGCAATCGAGCACGAGAGGCGGATCCGGCGCAGGACTGGCCTGCGTCGAATCCGCCGCCAGGCTTAGGGCCAGGCTGGTAGCAACAGTCGTCTTGCCGGTACCGCCCTTACCACTGGCAACAACCAACTTCATAAACACCCTCTCATCCCGCCATTTCCTAATGGCGCCTACTCCTTCACCAACCGCGTTCCACACTTGGGACAAGCAATGTCCAAACAGCGTTGGCCGACCACATGCGGCTGCCTGTGGCCACACTTGGGGCAAACACAACTGCCGCCGGGGCCGGAGCCGGGATTGGTGCCGCCGCCGCGTCCTCGCCCGCCACCGCCGGGCCCACGCCCGCCGCCGCCGGGACCGCGTCCACCGCGAAATAAACGGTCAAACATACTCTCACCTCCTTTTATTTGATTACAAGAATTTTCCGATTCGTCATTTCTTCGAGAGATGCCCCGCCAGGGCGTCTCTACATGTGCGTATTGTCGTCCTTAGTGAAGTGCGATCCGCTTCCGAGCGGCGCGCCTGCGTTCTAGTCCGATAATCCCTCCTTTCATGCCTGGCTGAGCTTGTCCAGCCGACTGCTTGCCGCGTCCAACTGCTGGCGCAGCAGCTCCACCTCTTCTCGCAAACGGCCTAGCTCGTCCTGCTCGTATTCGCCTGCGGGCGGCAGCACCCGCTCGTGAGCGTGCTCGACGCTCTCGCGGCACGGCGCAGCCCCCTGCAATTGGCCGCCGAGATAAGATTCCAACGATTGCCGGACGGTGCCATAGGCGCCGGTCACGGCTTGGATGTTGTACTGCTCGAAAAAACCAATGGCGCGCCGGCCCATGCCGCCGGCCAGCATCACGTCAGCCCCCTGTTCGTGGATGAAAGCGGGCACCTGCCCCTCTTGATGATTGCCATAGTGGGGATTGCTGACTGCTTGAACGTGTTTGACCTGGCGTTCTTCCACGTCCACCAAAATGAAATAGGGGCAGCGCCCAAAGTGAGGGCTGACGATACTGTCCAGGCCTCGCCCGTCGTCGGCTGAGATTGCGATGCGCATGTATTGCTCCTTATCGAATTACGCGTTTTTTTCCAATCGATCGAGTCGTTCCATGACTTGAGCCAATTGCTGGCGCAAATCGCCGGCCGTCTTTTGCAGCGCGGCGATCTCTTCCGCGCGCGACGCCGTGCCGGGTTGCGCGGCTGCCGCGCCGCTCTTTCCCATCCCGGAATGCTCGGCGGCGCTTGCCCCACCGACAGCGGTGAGCCGGCCCGCCCGGTAAGCTTCCACGGCCTCACGAACCGTGCCCCCTTCGTGGAGATAAACCGGGATGCCAGCGGACTCAAAGACCTGGTAGGCATTCGGGCCGACGTTGCCCGTCACCACGGCCCGCGCACCCTGCTGCAAAACGAACTGGGCCGCTTGCACGCCAGCGCCGCCAGGTGCGGCAATCGCCGGGTTTTCCACAGCCTGGAAGGATAGGTCGTCCGTGTCTACAAAAACATACATCGGACAACGCCCAAAAAGCGAGTGAGTGGCCGCGTCTAAATCCGCGCCGCTGGACGTGACAATAATCTTCATATCTAATCCCCCTGTTAAAAGTCAGGCAAAACACTTGCCCGACTAACGTAGTCCGGGGCAGGCAGCCTTGCCAGCCCCGGCACAGTCCAATAAACGAGGCTATTCTTGTTGCCCGATTTCCTCGAGACGTTGGCTGATGGCGTCCAATTGCCCCTTCAACCACTCGGCTTGACTTTTAAGCAACTCGACTTCGCTGGCCGGGGCGGCCGGCTGCGGCACCCAGGCGGGCGCGTAGCCATAGCGAACCCAGCCGGGCTGCCCGGTGGCGTAATACTGATGTCGCCAACCGCGCCCCCGGCCACCACCACGCCCCATACCTCTTCCCAGCCCCCAACCGCCTCCGCGGCCGGCGCTGGCGTAACCGGGGACGCTCGAGCCGGCGCAGTAACCCGCGCCACGTCCGGTCATCGGTCCCATACCCTGTGGACCTGTCCGATCTCCTGCTGGCATGTTTCTCACCTCCTTCAAGTTCATTTTTGCATACAGCACTTGGTAACTTGAGCCAAGTATACCACACTATATGTAACTTGTCAATAGACAAAATTTATTGACAGATCACATATAGCATGGTACACTTGGGATGCTTCGTAGGGAGTCAATGTGAGAATCTACTTAGACTGCTATCCATGTTTCCTGCGCCAGGCCTTGGAGGCAGCGCGGCGGGCCGGGGTCGACGAGGCCCAGCAACACGAGGTGCTCAAGCGCGTGCTTGAAGCGCTCCAACACGTCGATCCGGCCACCACCCCGCCAGAGATCGGCGACCGGGTTCACCGTGTCGTGCGGCAGGTGGCCGGGAAGAGCGACCCTTACCGGGAAACCAAGGCCTCCGCCACGCGCCAGGCCTTGGCCTTGTATCCTCGCTTGGGAGAGTTGGTGCGAGAGGCGGTCGATCCACTAGACGTGGCCGTGCGCTTGAGCATTGCCGGCAACATCATGGACGCGGGCTACAGCCAGGATTACGAGCTGTGGGGCACGGTGGAGCGGGTGCTGGCGCAGCCCTTCGCCATCGACGACGGGGCCGCCTTCCGCCAGGCGCTCGCCCAAGCCGGCCAGGTGCTCTATCTGGCCGACAACGCTGGCGAGACTGTTTTCGACCGAGTGCTGATTGAAACCCTGGACGTGCCGGTGATCTATGCCGTGAAGGGCGGGCCAACCCTGAACGACGCGACGCGAGAGGACGCGTTGGCGGCCGGGGTGGATCGGGTAGCGAGGATCGTGAGCACCGGCTCGGACGCGCCAGGGACGATCCTGGGCGGCTGTTCGGAAGAGTTCCGCAAGGTGTACGAGCAAGCCAGGCTCATCATCGCCAAGGGGCAGGCCAACTATGAGACCCTGAGCGAGGCGGGGCCAAAGGTGTTTTTCATGTTGCAGGCCAAGTGCCCGGTCATCGCCCGCGACGCGGGTGTATCGCCTGGCAGCATTGTGCTGAAGCAAGGCTAAATAGGAGAAATGTCAATGAGAATAGTCATAACAGCCGACGGCGCAGACCTTGACGCGCCAGCCAGCCCGGTCTTTGGGCGTTGCGCCGCCTACATTTTTGTCGAGACAGATACGCTGGCGTTTGAGGCCGTGGAAAATCCGGCCGTGGCCGCTCCCAGCGGCGCCGGCATCCAGGCCGCCCAGCTCGTCGTCGAGCGGGGGGCGCGGGCGGTGGTGAGCGGCAACGTGGGCCCCAATGCCTTCAGCGTCTTCCAAGCCGCCGGCCTGCCCATCTATCTCTTCGGCCAAGGGACAGTACGCGAGGCTGTCGAGGCGTTCAAGGCAGGGCGGCTTCAATCGGTTGCTGATGCCAACGTTCAGGCCGGCATGGGGATGGGCGGCGGCACGGGCATGGGACGCGGCAGGGGGGCCGGCATGGGGCGCGGCATGGGACGCGGCATGGGGCGTGGCATGGGGCGCGGCAGGGGGGCCGGCATGGGGATGGGCCAGGGAGCAGCGATACCGGCACCAGCCGCCTCGCCACCTGCGCCCGCTCCTGGCGCAAGCCGCGACGAGGAGATCGCCGCACTGCAGGAGGCGGCCAGCGATTTGCAGAAACAGTTGGCCGAGGTGATGGCACGGCTCGACCGGCTGCAGAAATAGGCGATTTTGACTTTGGAGAGAGAAGCATGCCAGGTCCCAATCGCAGAAGAGGACAGGGACGCGCCTGCCGGACGAGCGGCATGCTCGAGTCGGTTCTGCTCCTGCTCGTGCACCAAGAGCCTGCCCACGGCTACACGCTCTTGGAGGGCTTGGGCGAGTTCGGGCTGGAAGCGATGGACCCCAGCGTCGTCTACAGGGCATTGCGGGAGATGGAAGAAAAGGGCTGGGTCACTTCGATCTGGGACGAGGAACAGAGCCTGGGGCCGCCTCGGCGCGTCTATCGCATCACGGACGCGGGGGACGAGGTGCTGGCAGCCTGGATACGCGACCTCGATGCGACCCGGAAGATGCTGGCCCGTCTGGTGGACACGTATCGCGCTCACATGAAGGTGTGCGAGGGAGAGCATTATCCACGGGCTGGCGGGGGAGAGATCGAGGCAGAGAGCTGATCAAATCTGCCATTCCTTGACTTGTCACCACACCGTGCTCGAGGGGGGGGGCCATCAGCCCTCTACGAGACGCACTTGATGCGCAAGTGCGGGCAGGCAGTACCGCAGGCAGCCGTGGCGGCCGATTCCGCTCGCGTGACAGAGCGCTGTGGCTTGCCGGGTCGAGGATATACCATGAGCATGTTAGACGATTTGCCGGCAAGTTTACCCCAACCTCTTCTAATCAGCATGCCTTACGTGCAAAGGCGAGTTACATGAAACACGCAGCACCGCCCAACACGGCGGGTGGAAAAGGACAGGGGCAAGGCAGAGGCGGCAAGCCCGGGCCGGCCGGGCCGGTGTGGCCAATCCTGCGCCGGCTGCTCGGCTATATGCGCCCCCACGCGGCCATCCTGACCGGCGTCGTCGTGGCGGCGTTGGCCACCAGCGCCGCCGAGCTGGCCCCGCCGTG
The DNA here is from genome assembly GCA_016931085.1 of Thermoflexales bacterium. Next base: position 3,601 of record JAFGFO010000370.1, on the reverse strand, counting down.
GATCATCCGCCTGGCGGTCGACCGCTTTATCCTGGAGGGGCAGACGGCCAAGATCGTCTGGGCCGCCGGGGGGCTGTTGGCCCTGGCGCTGCTGCAGGGCGGCATTGATTTTCTGCGCCTCTACCTGACAGCCTACACCGGCCAGCGCATCGTGTTCGAGATTCGCAACGCCATTTTCGAACACATCAGCCGTCTGTCCTTCTCCTTCTACGACCGGGCGCGCACGGGTGACCTGATGTCGCGCGTCACGGCCGACGTGGACGTGCTGAACAACTTTTTCGGGCGGGCGGCTGTCATCGTGCTGACCAACCTGCTGACCCTGCTTGGCATCCTGGGCGTGCTCACGGCCTGGGACTGGCGGCTGGCCCTGGTCTACCTGGGTTTGCTGCCCCTGATCGCCCTGGGCATGTGGGCCTATGCGCGGCAGGTGCGCCCGGCCTGGAGGCGCGTCCAGCGCCAGTTGGCCGCATTGACCGGTGTGCTCCAGGAGAGCCTGGCCGGCATCCTGGTCGTCAAGCTCTTTGGCCGCGAGCGTTTTGAGCAGCAGCGGGTCGAGCGGCAGAGCGGGATGGTCCTGCAGGCCAATCTGCACACCGCGCGTACCGCCGCGCTGTGGATGCCCTACGCCAACGTCGTGATAGGCGTGGGCACAGGGCTGATGCTGTGGGTCGGCGGACGGGGTGTCATCACCGGCCTGATCTCACTGGGCACGCTGATCGCTTTCACCACCTACGTCCAGATGCTGCTGCGTCCCATCCGCCAAACCGGGATGATGCTCAACGTGGTGATGCAGGCCGTGGCGGCCGCCGAGCGGGTGTTCGAGGTGCTCGACACGTGGCCAGACGTGCAGGACGCGCCGGGCGCCTATGGCCTGCCCCCCATCGAGGGCCGCGTGCGTTTCGAGGGAGTCAGTTTTGCCTACGACGTCGAGGCTGGCGCGAATGCGTTACACGAGGTGGACCTGGAGGCGGCGCCGGGCGAGATGGTGGCGCTGGTGGGGCCTTCCGGCGCGGGCAAGACGACGCTGATGCACCTCCTGCCCCGCTTCTACGACGCCCAGCAGGGACGCATCACGATTGACGGCCACGACATCACCCAGGTGACGGTCAAAAGTCTGCGCAACGCCATCGGCATTGCCCTGCAGACGGTCTTTATCTTTGACGCCTCCATCAGCGAGAATATCGCCTACGGCAATCCTCATGCCACGCAGCGCGAGATCGAGTGGGCGGCGCGCGTGGTGCAGATGCACGACTTTATCCACTCTCTCCCCCTCGGTTATGGCACGCCGGCCGGCGAGCGGGGTGTGCGGCTCTCCGGCGGGCAAAAGCAGCGCATCGCCCTGGCGCGCGTGCTGCTCACCAACCCGCGCATCCTGATTATGGACGAGCCGACTTCGAGCGTGGATGCAGGCACCGAGCATCTCTTACAGCAGGCGCTGCAAGAGGTGCACGCCGGGCGCACGACTTTTGTCATCGCCCACCGCTTGTGGACCGTGCAGCAAGCCGACCAGATCCTGGTGCTGCGCGAGGGGCGCATCGTCGAGCGGGCGCGCTCCACCCCGCAGCGCTCGGCTCACCAGGCGCTCGTCGCGGCCGGCGGCCTCTACAGCCAGTTGGCCGCGCTCCAGTTCCAGGCCGAAGGAGGGCAGCCATGACCATTCGCGGTGGATTCATGACTCGCATGCAAGGGCAAGAGGAAGCCTTTCGCATGGCGGACCTGGACCGGCAGGCGCTCAAGCTGCTGGGCGGCTACCTGCGCGCGCACGCGGGCCGGCTGGCGCTGGCGCTGGCGGCTACGCTGATCGTGACAGCCAGCGCGCTGGCTATGCCATATCTGACCAAGGTGGCCGTGGACACCTACATTGCCCAGCGCGACGCAGCGGGCCTGGCCCGGCTGGCGCTGTTCTACCTGGCGCTCAACGGCGTCTACTGGCTGGCGAGCTATTGGCAGGATTATCTCTCGGCTTGGGTGGGGCAGCACGTCGTCCACGCCATGCGGGGCGATCTCTTTGCGAGCGTTCTGCGGCAGTCGCTGGCCTTTCACGAGCGCGAACGGGTAGGGCCCATCACGTCACGCTTGACCAACGACATCAATGCGCTCGCCGAGATCGCCTCCAGCGGCGCGTTGAACCTGGTCAACGACCTGCTCACCCTGAGCGGTATCGTTGTCATCATGGCCCTGCTCGACGCACGCTTGACGCTCGTCACGTTGGCGTCCGTCCCGGTCGTGATGGTGAGCATGGGCTACCTGGGCCGGCACATGCGGCAGGCGTACCAACAGGTGCAGCAGGCGTTGGCCGAGGTGAATGCCGGCGTGGAGCAGGGAATGGCCGGGATGCGCGTCGTCCAATCGCTTTCCCGCGAGTCGTTCAGCATGGAACAGTTTGAGAGCCTGAGCCTGAGCAACATGAAGGCCAACCTGCGTGTGGGGCTGCTGTTTGCCGCCGTCTTTCCGGCCATGACCGTGACCAACATGCTAGGCGTCGCGTTGGTGCTCGGCTACGGCGGCACGCGGGTCGCCGGCGGGACGCTCACCGCCGGCGTGCTGCTGGCCTTCTTGGGCTATGTCTACCGCTTCTTTGGCCCGCTGCGCGAGCTGAGCCTGGTCTATAACTCTTTCCAGGCCGCCGCCGCCTCGCTCGACCGCATCGCCGACTACATGAGCCGCCAGCCAGAGATGGCCGAGCCGGCCCAGCCCGCGCGGCCGGCCGAAGGCTTCAAAGGCGGTGTGACATTCAAGGGCGTGAGCTTTGGCTACGGCGAGACGCCGGTGCTGCGCGACGTGAGCTTGCAAGTGCACGCGGGGGAGACAATTGCCCTGGTTGGCGCGAGTGGCGCGGGCAAGACCACCCTCGCCCGGCTGCTGGCCCGGCTGTACGACGTGCAGGCCGGGGCCGTGCGCATCGACGGGGTAGACGTGCGCCACATCGGGTCGCCGGAGCTGCGCCGCTTGGTGATGCTCGTGCCGCAGGAGCTGTTCCTGTTCGCCGACACGCTCCGCGAGAACATTCGCTACGGCGATCCCGAGGCCGGCGACGCGCAGGTCGAGGCGGCCGCCCGCCGCGCGCAGGCGCACGACTTTATCGCCCGGCTGCCTGGCGGCTACGACAGCCAGGCGGGCGAGTTGGGCGCCATGCTGTCCGGCGGGCAGAGGCAACTGGTGGCCTTGGCGCGTGCCCTGCTGGCCGATCCCTGTATCCTGGTGCTGGACGAGGTGACGGCCAACGTGGATGCCCACACCGAAGCGCTGCTCCAACACGCCCTGGACGAGATCCGCCGCGAGCGCACGACCTTGATCATCGCCCACCGCTTCTCGACGCTGCGCAAGGCCGATCGCATCGTCGTGATCGAGGCTGGGCAGATTGTGGGCCAGGGCTCTCACGAGGAGCTCATATCGAGCCATCCGAGCTATCAACGGCTCTACCGGCGCTACTGGGCCTCTGAGGAAGCATCTCTTGAAAGCGTGTGACATGCGTTGGATGAATCTAAGGGCCTTGGCCAGCCGCGCCCGGTTATAGGAGCTTGTCGGAGAGACACCCGTAGGGCAGGTTTCCACGCAAAGCGTGCCACAGGCGCGGCGGCTATCCGCAGGACGCCTTTGG
>JAFGFO010000050.1 GCA_016931085.1 Thermoflexales bacterium | reverse complement strand
GCCCGCCCACGTCCGAGGCGACCACCGGCGCGCCGCAGGCCATGGCCTCCAGCGCCACCATGCCGAACGATTCGTAATGCGAGGGCACCACGACGACGTCGGCGGCCGAGTAGTAGTACTGGAGCGTGTCTTGCTCGCGCGCGCCCAGGAAAGTGACCACGTCGCCGATGCCCAACTCCTGGCGGAGCGTCTTGAGCCGTTCCATCTCGGCGTTGTCGTTGGCGTCTGGGTTGCCGCCGATGATGGCCACCCACAGGCAGCTCACCCAGTCCGGGCAGGCGTGGCCGCACAGCGCGATCGCGCGCAAGAGCGTGTCGACGCCCTTGAGCGGCTCGATGCGGCCCACGAACAGGACCATGCGGCGGTCGAGCGGCACGCCGACTGCCTCCTTGGCCATCTCGGGCTGGATGGGGTGAAAGCGCAAGATGTCTACGCCGGGCGGGATGATGGCAATCCGGGCCGGGTCAGCGCCGTAAAAGCGGAGCAGTTGGTCCTGCTCGACCGGTGTGGCTGCCACGAGCCGGTCGGCCTGGCTGACAACGTGCTCTTCCATCTGCAAGCGCAGCTCCGGCTCGCGCTCGGCCTCGCTCTGGGCGATCGTGTTCTTCATGTGGGCCAGAGTGTGGAACATGTGAACCACCGGAACGCCCCAAGCCTGGCGCAGGCGCTCGGCCACCAGGCCCGACAGCCAATAGTGCGAGTGGATCACGTCGTAGGTCGCCCCCTCGCGCCTGGCAGAGTCGAGCACGCCCTGGGTGAATTCGTCCAGGTGGTTGTAGATCAGCTTTTTATCGTAGGGTTCTTCGGGGCCAGTCGGGATGTGGACAACCTTGCCCCGCAGGCCGAGGCGGTGCATGACGTGTGGCAGGTGGGGGTTTTGCGAGCGGGTGAAAGCGTCCACCTGCACCCCGTGCCGGTCCAGCTCGCGGCTGAGGTCTCGCACGTACACGTTCATGCCGCCAGTCTCCTTGCCCCCCAGCGTGGCCAGCGGGCAGGTGTGCACAGAGATCATGGCAACGCGTTTGATCGTGCCGTTGCCCAAGCTCGCAGGATCACAAACGAATCTCACGCTTCAACTCCAGCCGGTAGATCTGGGTATCCACGCCGCCGAGGCGATACTTGTAGGCTTCGTTCCCGCGCAGAAAATCGAACGCCGCCCGTCCCTGCTCGATGGCGTGCTGGATGCTCCAGCCGGCCAGCGCATTGCCCAGCGAGAGATGGCCAAAGCGTTCCATGTCAAAACCCGAGTTATACAGCATCACGGTGTTGGCATAGTCGAAGTTGAGATAGGCGGCTGCCTTGACGCCTTGCACCTCGGCAAAGCTCAGCAGCAGCCAGCCGGCTTGCCGGGCGGCGTGTGCGGCAGCGTGAAAAAAGGCTCGCATAGAAGCGTCCATGAACTCGGCCTTGTCGGGGCGGCTCTTGATCAGCAGCTCGATAAAGGCATCGATGTCGGCGTCCAGCGACTCCTCGCCGCGCGTGAGGTACATGCTGGCGCCGGCCTCCTCGGCGCGGCGCATCTTGCGGCGCAGCTCGTGGCGGTCCTTCTTGTCCAGGAGCTCCAGGTACCCCTCCCAGGTGGACGGCAAACGGACGATCGGGCAGACTTCCTGCACCGATTTGGACACGCCGTAACCGTGCGCAGCGGCCAGCTCGGGCAGCCAGCTCAAAGTCGGCGAGGCGGCTGGGACGTTGCACAGGCTCCACGTGTCCCAGGCCGGCGCGTCGGGGCCGGCCAGGGCATCCAGCAGCGCCTCGTACACGGCCGTCTCGTGGCCGCGCGCGACGATCAGGTCCAGGTAGTCAGACACGTCCACGCAGCCGACGGTATTCAGGCTCATGTGCGTGATCTTGTCGAGCCGGAAGAGTGGCGCCAGGCCGATCAACTGCCCGTCGCCGGCGCGCACGGCGACCAGCAGCAGCTCACCTTCGCCCAGGTGCGTCCACCATGTCTGTTGCCATTCCAGGCGCAAAAAGGGCACGTTGGTCACGCTGCGCTCGACCAGGGCGTTCCAGTCAGCGGCCAGGCTGTCGAAGCCGGCGGGTGTGGTGTAAAGTGTCGTTTGCATAGGCCCTATTCTACCACACTTGCCAGAATTTCATGGGACGATTTGACGATCGCGCCTGGCGAACGCTCGACCTGCCGCACGATTGGTGCGTCGAGCTGCCCTTTGACGCGCGCGGCGGGCACAGCCACGGCTACAAGGCCATCGGCCGCGCTTTCCCCGAAAACAGCGTGGGCTGGTATCGCAGACGCTTTTTCGTTCCCGAATCCGACCTGGGACGCCGCGTCTCGATCGAGTTCGACGGCGTGCATCGTGATTCCATCGTGTGGGTCAATGGCTTTTACGCGGGGACCGAGCCCAGCGGCTACACGAGTTTTAGCTACGACATCAGCGATCACCTCGATTATGGCGGCGACAACGTCGTGGCCGTTCGCGTCGACGCCACCCTGGAGGAGGGCTGGTACTATAATATTACCCGTGAAAAACTATCACAATCGCGAAGATTCTTAACCGCAGAGCACGCAGAGGGCGCAGAGTTTTTTAAATTCTTCTCGGCGTTCTCAGCGCTCTCGGCGGTGAAAGAGTTTTGGTTGCGGCAAAGCTGGCAATCGGCCTGTACGAGGGATAGTCATTGATATCGCCTGGGGCTGGCTGCGTCACCAGCCAGAGAGTGAATTGACTCTCTGGTTCCGGGAGAGATTCGACCATAATAAGCGCATGTGCAAGATCGGCATTGTGGCCTTGGCTCGCAAGCTGTTGGTTGCCTTGTGGCGCTATCTGGAGGATGGCGTCATCCCGGCCGGTGCACAGCTCAAAGCAGAGTATAGCTAAACCGTAACTACTCAGCCTGGTGCATTTTTAGTTACACAGAGCCTCACAGAGGATACACAGATGCGAAGCACACAGAGGCTTAAAAAGGCT
>JAFGFO010000049.1 GCA_016931085.1 Thermoflexales bacterium | reverse complement strand
TGGTTTTTGCGCTGACGCACGGCCAGGTGCGCGAAGCGCTGCCCGGCTATCGCATCCCGGCCAACGAAGGCATCGCCGGCTGGGTGTGTCAAAACGGGAAACCGGTCATTGTCAACAACGTCCACACCAATCCCTACTTTTCCGAGCGCGTCGACCAGGTCTTTCAATTCGACACCCACTCGCTGATGGCGGCACCCTTGATCGCGCATCGCCGGATATTGGGTGTGGTCGAAGTCATCAACAAAGCCTCCGGCGCCGAGTTCACCGATACCGACCTCAACCTGCTGTCAATCCTGGCCCTGGTGGCCGCCACCGCCTTGGACGACATCGCCAACCAGGCCGAACCGCCCCCGGCCGGGACGGATTAGCCCAGGGCATTGTCCTGGGCTAATGTTAGGCCGCCCCTTCGGGGCCGGGTAATGTGCTGCAAGCGTGACCTACGCGCGCTTGGGATTTGTGACCGGGCCTCATTTAACTCTGCGTCCTCTGTTCGCTTTGCGTCTGTGGCCATCTTTAGAACAGGGTCTTGTTGGCCACCAAGACGGCCTGGAAAGCGGCCCACTCGGGGCGAGACAGCCGGATGCGGTCTTGGCCGGCGATCCGGTTGCGCCACTGGATTTCAATAAACTCGGCGTGCTCTTTGAAGAGCAACACCGTATTAGGGTAAGGATTAAACTCGATCACATTCAAGCCCAGCAGGCGCTTGACAAGCTCGTAGCCGCCTCCCACGAACGAGCCGCTATCAACCCCCGCTTCAAAAGCGCCCGCCAGCTTGTCACACAACTCGAGCCAACAGGCATGGGGGACGTCCAGCGCAAACACGTGGCGGTGAAACACGATGCGGGCCGCAGCAGCCACTTTGTTCTCGACCAGCAGATAGTCGTCGTCCTCAAAGATCACCGTGTACACGACCGGGTCCTGCCGGTACCAGGCCGACCAGTGGGCTTTGACCCTTTTGGCGATGTCGTCGCGCAGCTCCCAGGCTTCGAACTCATCCCGCAGGGCACTGGCGTCGGAATAGGCATGATGGGGATCGCGGGGGTCGCCGACAAAGGCCGGAAAGCCGGCCACGTCGTCCCGATTGCCGATAAAGCGGCCTGAGATAGCGCAGGTGGGTTTGATGATCATGGCCGCCATTATAACCCAATCAGCGCTGTGTGTCCAGCCCGCCAACGCCCGCCCATTGGACAAAAACAACTTTTGGTTATAAAATGAGATACTCGATCGAAGAGCCAAACCCGGTAGGGATGGGACGTACGCCTGCGCGGGACATGCCAACCATCCCTACCTGAAAACGACATGGAGGAAAGATATGATAAAAGTTAGCAGCCTATTCCTGCTCGGCCTCATTCTCGTCTGGGCGGCCGTGGCCTTTGCGCCGGTCGATGCCAGGCTCCAAGCCGCTCCCGCCGCGGTCGACCTGTATATCAAGACCTTTACGGTTACCCCAACCCAGGCGGCCCTCTACGCGCCCGTTTCGTTCACCATCGAGGCATGTAACGCGCCCGGCAGCGATACCGTTGGGGGACGGCGCATTCACCTGTACATCGACCCACTCGACCAGCCGCCCATCAGCACCACGCAGCCAACCAAGCCTCTCGTCATGTACGTCGAGTGGCCGGCGGACGCTTGTGTCACCTGGGAATACAGTGGATTCACCTTTGGACAGTCCGGGCCGCACGTGGCTTACGCCTGGGTCGACCCCTACGAGCGGATAGCCGAAATCGACGAGGCCAACAATCTCAAGCAGGTTCAGATCCAGGTCGCGCCTGAAGGAATAGACACGTACGAACCCGACGACGCGTGCGAACAGGCGGTGGAGATCCCCACGGACGGCACGTTCCAAGTCCGCCGCTTTGACCCGGCGGGAGACGTGGACTGGGTCAAGTACCCGGTCACGGCCAGTTGGACGTACACCGTGACGGCGGCCGGCACGGGCGCGGAGGCGCATCCCATCTTTGAAGTGTGGAGCACGTGCCAGGTGCCTCCCCCCACCTTTGGCGGGGAGACCTACCAGTTGACCGAGCATCCCAAGACCGACGGCTGGCGTTACCTGCGACTGAGCAATGACCTGCAAGCCCTCGACCCGGCCGAGTCCACTTACCGGCTCAGCGTCCGCTCCACGCCGGCCGTGACGGGCGTGCAGCCCGTTGTGAACGGCATGACCCCAACCTGGGGATACAACGACCGGAATACTTGTGTCGTCATCAGCGGGACAAACCTTGTCCCCCAGTCCAGGGCCGCGCTGTGCCCTTACCAGGCCGGGATATGCCAGGAGTGCGTTCACGCGTTGGGCAACACCAGCGTGAAAGGGTCAGACATGTTTGCCGTCCTCCCGGCCAACCTGCCCCACGGGGACTATTGCCTGGCCGTGACCGATCCGGGCGGCAAGGTAGGCCGGCTGCCGGGCGCTTTTAGCGTGCTGCCCGGCCAGCCGGACTTGCGGCAAAGCTACCCCAGCCAGGCATACGCCGATTTGCCGGGCGACTTGAACGTGTACGGCTTCAACTTTCACCCCGGCATCTCGGTGAGCCTGGACAGCATTGGACTTGAAAACGTGGTTGTGGTCAACCAGACCAGGCTGCGCGCCACCGCCCCGGCCGGCCTGGCTCCCGGCTCGTACAGCCTGCGAGCCTTTTATGGAACGGGCAGCGCCAGCGTATTGCCGGCCACCTATACCGTCCTATCGCACGAGGACGATCTGTTCGCCCAGGCCGAGGAGATGTGGGTCAACCCAGGTGTCCCCTACACCGGCAAGGTGGCTCGACTGGGACTGTTGGTGCACCGGCTGACCGGCACACTGACCTTGCAGGATGTGCCGGTGCGCTTTTTCGTCGATGGCCAGTTCGTGGGCGACGTCTACGTTTCATCGCTGCCACCCAACACCGGCCGGCACACCCAATGGCTGGAATGGACGCCGCCGGCGACCGGCACCTACACGCTGCAGGCCGTGATCGACCCGCTCGGTCAAATCCCCGAGGCCAGCAAGACCAACAACACCGTCACTCGCACGCTGGCCGTAGAAGGAGCAACCGGCGCAGATGCACAAGCACCCCGTGTGAATTCGCTTGCGATCAAAACCGCGCCAGGCGAGCAGCCGGACAGCGATACGGTGACGGATACGCTGATCTACCTGGCCGTCCAAGCCAGCGACACGGGTGAAGGGCGAGTGACCCACTTGCGCTACGTCGAGCTCGAGTACAACCAGGCCGCCCACTTGTGGGTGTCGCTGCACGACAGTGGCTGGGTGGTCAGCGACACGATCAACGCTAACAACTATCGCTGGCAATTGACGCCGGTTGACGGCCTGCACTATATCCAGGCTTGGGCCAGGGACGATGCCGGCAATGTCTCGCCCATCCCCTACCAGCGCGGCATCAACTACCTGCCAGAGGGCGGGCAGGTGGGGCGCGGCCAGACGCACGTCTACCGGCAGACGCTGACGCCGGGAAACGTACTGTCCGTCACGGTAGAGTCGACGCAAGGCGACCCCGATTTGTACATCTGGCCGCCGGACTGGGAGTCAGGCCAGAAGCTCCGCTCCACCAACGAAAGCACGAGCACCGAAATCTTGCTCGTCACAGACACGGTGACCGGCGTGTACCAGGTCGAGGTGTACGGCTATACCGCGGCCAGGTACGGCATCCTTATCCAGGTCGGGACACAAGCGCAGGCACGGGCGGCGGCAGCCGAGACCGGCCGCCGGTCCCCGGCCGCGGTATTGGGCAAGATGTGGCGGGGACTGCCAGCCGTCGAGGGTGAACCGCCGCTCCCACCCCTGAGCGATACCGTCAGCGTGGCCAGCGCCGCGCTGCCCATCGAAGCCGCCGGCCAATACAATTTCGGGGCGACCGGTGGGATACTGTCCTTTGCCGATAAGGCGGCCATCGGGACGCTAGGCCACGTCACGGTCACACGCATTGCCGACTTTCCCACCGGCCAAGAAATCAGCCGCCCCCTGCCGCGCACGTACAAGATCGAGGGTGACGGGAGCGGCTTCACGGCCACGCTGACTTTGCACTACGAAGACTCGGACCTGGCGGCGGCCGGCATCAGTGACGAGGGCCAGTTGCAACTGTACCGCTACACAGGCAGTGGGCAGTGGCAAAGCTACACCTCGACCGTAGGCCAGGCCGCCAACCTGGTCACGGCTACCAACGTCATCAGCTTTAGCACCTGGGCGATTGGCACGGAAGAGCATGCGCCAACTGCAGTTATCATGAGCCGGCTCATTCTAACTGACGCCGGCCTACGCCATGCCTTGCCCATGGCTGCCAGGCCGCCCTGGATGCTTGCCGCGCTGGGGCTGCTCGTGGTGATGTGCGGCGGCGTGTGGTGGATCAGGCGCCGCGAGTGAGCGGCAAAAAATGTCTCTATCAGCCAGTGTTCCCCCAACCCCGGCCCGGCCCGAGGGCGATGACGTGTCTCAAGAGCGCCGGCAGCTCGAACAGGCCATCGCGGCCCTGGAAGCCCAACGCGTCGTGTTGGGCGAGGCGGTCGTCGAGCCGCTGATCGCCGTTGCGCGCGAGAAATTGGCCACGCTGGTCAGCCAGCCGCCTGCCCCGGCCGGGGTGGAGGACGTGTCTCGCCAGCGCAAGCAGATCACAGTGCTCTTTGCCGACGTGTCTGGCTTTACGGCTATGTCCGAAACGATGGACGCCGAAGAGCTGAGCGATACCATGAACGATCTGTGGCGCCGGCTCGACGGGGCGATAACGTCGCACGGCGGCTACATCGACAAGCACATCGGCGACGCCGTCATGGCGCTTTTCGGCGCGCCCACCGCCCGCGAAGACGACCCCGAGCGCGCCATCCTGGCCGCCCTGGCCATGCAAGCAGCGCTGGCTGGGTTCAGAACGCAAGTGTCGGCGACTAGATCCGAGGCCCGAGATCCGAGATCTGGGCTTGCCATGCGCATCGGCATCAACACCGGCCCGGTGCTGTTGGGGCAAGTGGGCACGACCGCCGAGTACACCGCCATGGGCGACACCGTCAACCTGGCCAGCCGGCTGGAGCACGCCGCGCCGGTGGGCGGCATCCTCATCTCGCACGACAGTTTTCGTCACGTGCGCGGCTTGTTCGAGGTAAAAACGCTCGACCCCATCACCATCAGGGGCAAAAAAGAGCCGGTACAGGTCTACGAGGTGCGTGGAGTCAAACCGCGCGCCTTTCGCGCGCCGACACGGGGCGTGGAGGGTATAGAAACGGCCATGGTTGGGCGCCAGGCCGAGCTGGCCAGCTTGCAGCAGGCTCTCCAGGCAGCCATCGAGCAGCACGCCATGCGCGTGGTCGTCGTCGCCGGCGAGGCCGGGGTGGGCAAATCGCGCCTGTTGTACGAGTTTGGCCGCTGGCTTGCCCAGTCGCCGGCCGAGCTGCTGACCTTGAGGGGGCGTGCCGATCAACGCACCAGCAAGCTGCCTTACGCCCTCATCCGCGACACTTTTGCCCTGCGTTTCGACATCAGGAACAGCGACGAGGGGGCCGTGGCGCGCGACAAGCTGGAAGAGGGGCTCGTGGGCCTGGCGCAAGCGGCCGGGCAACAAGATGGAGAAGCCGAGGTGCGCCTGTGGGCACACTTTATCGGCCACATGCTCGGTTTCGATTTTTCGGCCAGCCCCCACCTGCGAGGCATCCTGGACGACGCACGGCAAATACGCAACCGCGCTTTTCACTACCTGGTACAGCTTTTTACGGCACTGACAAAGCCGGCGCAAGCGTCTGGCCGCGACAACGTGACCAAGCCAAGGCCAGCCGCGCTTTTCCTGGAAGACGTGCACTGGGCCGACGAGGCTTCGTTGGAGCTGGTCGAGCACCTGGCGGCGGAATGTCGTCACCTGCCGGTCTTGATCGTGGCGCTGGCCCGCCCAAGCTTTTTTGAACAGCGGCCGGTCTGGCAGACCGGACTGGCCGCTTGTGTCCTGCGCCTCGAGCCGCTCTCCACTCAAGACAGCCACCGCCTGGTCGAAGAAATCCTGGCCAAGGTGGATCGCATTCCGCCTCAACTGCACGAGCTGATCATCAGCCGGGCCGAGGGCAGCCCGTATTACATCGAAGAGCTGATCAAGATGCTGATCGAGGAGGGGGTCATCGTCAAAGGCGAGCGCTGGCGCGTCGAGGCGGAGCGGCTGACCGCCTCGCGTGTGCCGCCGACGCTGGTTGGCGTGCTGCAAGCCCGCCTGGACGGGCTGCCCATCCCCGAGCGAACGAGCTTGCAGTGCGCGGCGGTGGTGGGGCGCGCGTTTTGGGACGGCGCGCTGGCAAGCCTGTCTGCCTTTGGCCAAGCCCAAGAGACAGCGCGCCCGGTGGCGGAGCGCGGCGAGGCGCACAGCACGTTGCACTCGCTGTGCGAGCGCGAGCTGATTTTCCGGCGCGAGCGATCCGCTTTTGCCGGCCAGCAAGAATATATCTTCAAGCATCCTCTCTTGCACGACGTCGCCTACGAGAGCGTGCTCAAGCAGCAGCGGCGCGCGTATCACGCCCAGGCGGCCGCCTGGCTGATCGAGCAGAGCGGCGAACGGCTGGCTGAGTACTCGGGGCTGATCGGCGAGCACTATGAGCGTGCCGGCCAAGACGCCCAGGCCGCCGATTGGTACGGGCGAGCCGGCAAGCAGGCCCAAGAGGCTGGCGCACCGCAAGTGGCGATCGACTATTACAACAAGGCGCTGGCATTTTTGCCAGGCGGAGCGGAGAATGAGACTATGCGGCGGATGGACTATTACCGGGGGCTTGGGCTGGCATTGAAGCAGCAGGCACGCTTTGACCAGGCCGTCGAGGCCTATACGGCCATGGCAAGCCTGGCTGAGGCAGCTGGCGACTTCGTCACCCAGGCCCAAGCATGGGACGGGTTGTCGCAGGTACAATTCGACCAGGGAGATTATCGCGCTGCCCTGGCAAGCGCCCGTCGGGCTGAGGGAATGGCCCGGCAGGCCGGGGAGCCAGGCCACAAGGCGCTGGCCGGCGCCTTGTGCAGCCAATGCCATGCGCTGTCTAACCTGGGAGAGATGGAAGCCGCCCTGGCCTTGGGCGAGCAGGCCCTGGCGCTCGGCGTTGAATTGAACGCCAGGCGCGTGATGGCCGACAGCTTGAATTTGCTCGGCTGGGTGCACAAGACCCTGGGGCGCTATCAGCAGGCCACACACCACTTTGAGGAAGCCCTGGCGTTGTTTCGGGAGTTGGGCGACCGCACCGCGGCCGCCGGTGCGTTGAATAACCTGGGGACGACCGCCGCGTCGTGCGAGGATTACGAGACAGCCGTCACGCTCTTGCAAGACGCCTTGAGCATTGCGCGTGAAATCGGTAACCGCCAAGGCGAGATCATTGTGCTCAACAACCTGGGCGAAGCGCACACCGGGCTGCGGGATTACCAGGCCGCCGAAACACACCTGGTGCAGGCCATCCACATGGCCGAAGCTGCCGGTTGGGGCGGGCGATCAGAGAGCTATTGCACCTTATCGCAGGTCTTGATGGGCCAAGGCAAGTCAGCCGAAGCATTCATCGCGGCCCAGCAGGCGCTCCAACTGGGGCAAGAGAGTGGGGGGCAAGAGGATGTTGCCGGCGCCTGGCGGGCCTTGGGCCTGGTGCTGGTGGCCAACGAGTCGCCCGGCTCGATGAAACTGGGTGACGAGACGCTGGACGCGGCGGCGTGCTTCGCCAAGAGCTTACAGATTTTCACCGAGACGGGCATGGAGGGCGAGCGGGCGCGCACGCTGCGCGCCTGGGCCGCGTACGAGATCGAGAAGGGAGATAGAAGCAGGGGGCAAGAGAGGCTGCAAGAGGCGCAAGAAATCCTCGACCGCCTGGGGGTCAGGCGCTGTGCATGATCCCCGGCGTGATCGACGACGGCGCTCACGGCCACCCTTCCACACTCAGCTTATAGCCTCACCAACCCGCACCCGCTGCCGCGTTGCACACACTGGGAGATACGCCGTCAATTGTCGGTCGTGGGTCGCCCGCGGCCTGAAAGGAGACATGTATGCGAACTCAACCGAACTCACTTGGGCGCTTGTGCCTGCCCGCTATCGGGGCCGGCCTGCTTACAGCGCTGTGTGCACTATTCCTGGGCGCACCGGCCGTAGGGCCGGCTCTTGCCGCCCCACTCGCCTACCCGCTCGAAGGGGCGGGTACCATGGAGGCCGACGCCGACGCCAGCGGCGTCATCACCCAATCCACTACATGGGACCTGGCCAGCAGCCCCTATACGTTGACAGGTACCGTTACTGTCAATCCCGGCGTGACGCTGACGATCGAGGCGGGTGTGCAGGTGATGGGGCAATCGGGCACCGAGCTGAGCGTTCGTGGCGGCCTGGTCGCGCTGGGGACGGCCGCCCAGCCCATCACCTTCACCTCGGTTGAAGACAACAATCCCGGGCAGTGGGCGGGC
>JAFGFO010000048.1 GCA_016931085.1 Thermoflexales bacterium | reverse complement strand
TAATGGTGCATGATATCCTCACACCTCATCCACACCATCCTGACCGGCTATGCCCAGGCGCGGGACGGCATTCACGGGCCTATCCATTGGGCGCGCGTGCTAGAAAATGGGCTGCGCCTGGCACGCTTGACCGGCGCCAGGATACAAGTTGTCCAACTGTTCGCCGTTTTTCACGACGCCAAACGCGTTACGGAAAGCCTGGATCACGGTCATGGCCAGCGTGGCGCAGACTATGCCGCCTCGCTGCGGGGCGTGCTGTTCGACCTGTCTGATCAGGATTTTGAGTTGCTGTACGCGGCCTGCCGCTATCATACGGATGGTCTGATGGAGGGTGACATCACGCTTCAAACCTGCTGGGATGCCGACCGGCTCGACCTCGGGCGGGCCAACATCGCTCCACGCCCTCAACGCCTATGTACCCAGGCTGCCCAGGACCCAGACGTGATCCAATGGGCCGAGCAACGCAGCCGGGCCGGCTTTGTGCCGCCTATCATCCACGGTGAATGGGGGCTGGAGATTAAGACAGTTCCTTGAAACGCCTAATGACAAAGTCTTTATCCAAAAATGCGAGCAGGCTGCCTGCTCGCGGCCCCTTATGACGTTATAGTACACCGACAGGTCAATTTTGGCAAACGAATTTGAAAGAGCAGAGCACAGGCGCAAAAAAAGGGGGCCTCTCGGCCCCCTAGCAAAGTGAGGATCACTGGCGATTTTCTAGCATAGTATGGCATCAGCGCGCGGCGATCTGGGCAGCGCGGCCCACTAGTTGGGCAAACTCAGCCACGTCGGCATCGCCAGGCATGGCTTCCTTCACGCGCTGGGCCAGTCCCTGCACATTCTCCAGGCTCGAATCCTTGGCCCAGTAGCTTTCGCGCAAGATTTCGGCATACTCGGCCACCGATGCCGCCAACTGGAAGCGCGGGCTGGTGGTCTCAAAGGCGCTGGCAAATTGCGACAGCACCAATCCCTGGTTGATCTCGTGCACCTGGCTCGTTTCGGGGTCCTGGTAACGCACAAACACCGTCAACGCCTTCAGACCTGACAGGTCTCCAAGACCTGTCAGGTCTTCCTTGAACTTGATCTCGTACAGCGCGGTGACATTGTGACCCGATCCGACCTCGCCGGCGTCCACGGTGTCGTTGCGAAAGTCCTCGTCGGCCACGTCGCGGTTCTCGTAGCCGATCAGGCGATAGCGGCTGACAAGCTCTGGGTTGAAATCCACCTGCACCTTGGCGTCCTTGGCGATGACCTGCAGCATGCCGGTCAGGTTTTCCACAAAGATGCGATGCGCTTCATCGAGAGTGTCTACATAGGCATAATTACCATTGCCGTCGTCGGCCAACTGTTCCATCAAGATATCGTTGAAATTGCCCATGCCAAAGCCCACGGTCGACAGCGTAATGTCGCCATCGGCGTGCTTCTTGATCTCTTTGAGGATTGAGTCTGGCCCGGTCTTGCCCACGTTGGCCACGCCGTCCGAGCAAAGGATGACGCGATTGATGGCGTCCGAGCGAAACGCCCGCGAAGCCATCTGGTAAGCCAAGCGCAGACCTTCCTCAGCGTTGGTCGAGCCTTCGGGCTGCAAGCTGTTGATAGCAGCCATAATCTGGCTGGCGTTCGAGGCTGGCGTGGGTTCCAGCACTACCCGCCCGCGCGAGCCGTACACCACGATGCCAACCTGGTCGGTCGGGCGCAGCTCTTCGACCAGCAGCGCCAGGGCTTGCTTGACCAGGCCCAGCCGGTCTTCGCGGCTCATCGAGCCAGACACGTCGATGACAAAGGTCAGCACGGCATCCTTGCGTTGGTCGGTTGGGATGCGGCGTCCCTGCAGGCCGACCCGCAGCAGGTAGTACTTTTCGCCGCCAAAGGGCGAGGGCGCACCCTCCAGGTGAATAGCAAACGCGTCAGGGGCTGACGTGCCGCTCTCGGGCGCAGGGTAGTCGTAGTTGAAATAGTTGATAAACTCCTCTACCCGGATAGCCTCCGCCGGCGGCAGGTTGCCATCGTTGACGTAGCGGCGCATCACGGCGTACGAGGCGGTGTCCACGTCCATGGCAAAGGTCGAAAAGTGATCGTCCTCGGTGTCGATGAAGGGATTGACGCCATAGTTCTTGAAAAACATGGCGTCATAGGCCTGGTCGTTGGGCGGGACCTCGCCGCCGGTCTGCAGGCCGGTCTCGCCGGGGGCTGGCGCCACAAAGAAGTCTGGCTGGGCTGGGCCATCAGCCTCCTTGGCGACGACCTCCCTGGTGGGTGAATAGGCAACGACCGTGACAGCGGCGGGATGGGGTGTTGCCGCAAGACCGCCACAAGCGGACAGCACCAGGGTGAGAATCGAGACACACACGAATACGGTATTGAACATCGTTTGCTTTTTCATTTTCTTTTCCTCCATTTTGAATTTGTTTTGTCAATCTACTTGTTACATGCAGGCACGGGCAATTTTGTTCAAACGCTCAGGAGGAAAATGTTCCATGACAAAGGCAGATCTCACCCCCCCAACAATCTCTGCAACAGCTTGGGGATCAGCCAGCCTATGGCCGTCATCACGCTGCCGTAAAACGTGCCGCCGCCGCCGCGCATGACGACAAAGGGTTCCCATGGCGCTCTGAAAAAGGGGCGCAGCGCCCAGCCCATCTGCGTGCCGACAAGTCCGTAAATCAACAGCCAGACCGTCAGGATGCGCCCCTGCTTGGCCGGCGTTTCCCCTTGTACATAGTGCATCCCTTGCCGTAAAAAAGTCAGCCCCCACCAACTACTGATGGCCAACACGCCGGCGTTCAGCAGTACCAGGAGGGTGTACTGTTCCCCAACCGTCAGGAAAAAGAACAAAGTTATGGAAGCAAAGGCCAACGCGAGCGCGCCGGTGATCGTGAGGGCAGCCATGATCAGCGCCGTCGTCTGGGCAAAAGTGAGCTGGGAACCGTACAAGAGGTTGAAAAAGTATAAAGTAGGCAGGCAAATCAACAAGGTCACCAGGAACAGCATCGGGAGCTTGACGGCCGACGAGAGCGCCTGCTGCCAGCCGCTGGAAATGCCCATCACCAAGCCGTACAACGCCACGTAAATGATCGTGCTCACGACCATGCTCCGCAGCTTGGATTCGAGGCCGTGGCCGTGGCGCACTTGTTCGAAAAAGCCAACCCGGTCTCGCATGATCCATTCCGACATCTCAAACACCCGCCAAGCGCCGCGCAGTTCATACCACGTGGGCACAATCTCCACGGCTGGCCGCGATGGCGCTGCCGTGAGAGGCACTGGCGAAGATTCGATCACGATGGGCGACTGATCGCCCCCGCCCTCTGATCGCGCCGAGGACGGCGCGTGCAACTGCTCTGCCATTTAACCGACTCCTTTCGTCATCGACGTTGCGAGCGGACACACTTGCACCTGCGCTGGCGCGCCAGCGCAAGTGCAGGTGTAGGGATGCCCGCCTACAGATGTGAGAACAACCTAACGCAGCAGCCCTGCCATAACGTTGGCCATCGAGCTCCAGAAGCCATGCCCACCCAATGGCACGCCAAAGAACGGACGTAGAGTCCAGCTCAATTGGGCGCCAACCAGTCCGTAAATCGCGATCCAGCCAGCCAATACGAGGGAGCGAAACGCCCCCTTGATGAACAGCCAGATCCACGTGAAAAACGTGATGGATTGCGGGGGCTGAGTCTCCTGGATATAGAGAACACCCTGTACGAGGAAAATCAGTCCCAGCCCAGCCGCCAAGCCCAACACACCCACGTTGAGCGCCACCAGGAACAGCGGCTCCGATCCACTGAGCCGGAACAGCAAGCTGATTGGCGCAAAGCCCACAGCCAGCACAGCAGCCACCGCCTGGGCGGTGAGAATCAACGCGACGGTCTGCAAGAAACGTAGCCGCGAGCCAAATAACACGCTGAAGTAATACAGCGTTGGCAAGCAGATGAGGCCACTGGCCAGAAATAGAAAAGGCAGCTTGATCGCCGAGACGAACGCCTGCACGCCATTTCTTAATGGCACGACGTCATTCCCGCTCAGGCCAGCGACAAAGCCAAAAATTGCCAGGCCCAAGGTTGTGACACTCAGCAAATCAGCAATCTTGCCGGGCAGCCCCTCGCCGTGACCTAGCTCGGCAAAATAGGCGATCCGGTTGCGCAGTACCCGCTCGACAATGGCGAATGGCCGGACGAATAATTGAATGATACGACGCATGCATCCTCCTCACAACTATTTTGTATGTACTTGGTGTTTAGACTAATCTCAAACGACCCCCATATACGGGAGTATCGCTAATCGCAACCACCATATGTGGTGGCAAATTTGGCC
>JAFGFO010000369.1 GCA_016931085.1 Thermoflexales bacterium | reverse complement strand
TTTGTCGGGGCGGGCAGATTTGAACTGCCGACCACCTGAACCCCATTCAGGTGCGCTAGCCTGGCTGCGCTACGCCCCGTGCAACGGCTATTATAGCCGAACCCGCCTAAATTGGCAAGCGCGCTTACAGGTGCAACGCATCTCCCCGAAAGCTTCAAGCTTTCGGGGAGGTCACCCCAGGTGACGTTCTGCTCATTTTGTGGTATGATTGCCCCCTACATCAGTGATGCAAGATAAATCGATCGAGGACAGGCACACGTGCGGCTCAAACATGTAGAACTCCAAGGCTTTAAAAGCTTTGCCAGCAAAAACGAGTTCGTCTTTCCCACCGGCGTCACGGCTATCGTCGGCCCTAACGGTTCGGGCAAGAGCAATATCGCTGACGCCATCCGCTGGGTGCTCGGCGAACAGTCTTTCGGCATGCTGCGCGCCAAGCGCACGGACGAGTTGATCTTCTCCGGTAGCGAAAAACGCCCCCAGGCCGGCATGGCCAGCGTGTCCCTCACGCTCGATAACAGCGAAGGCTGGCTGCCTATCGCCTTCAGCGAGGTCACGATCGGCCGGCAGGCCACGCGCGACGGGCAAAACAAGTATTTCCTCAACGGCAGCCAGGTGCGCCTGCGCGACATCGGCGAGCTGCTCAGCCAGACCGGCCTGGCTCGCCGCACTTACGCCGTCGTCGGCCAAGGCCTGGTCGACCAGGCCCTCAGCTTGCGGCCCGAAGAGCGGCGCGCGCTGTTCGAAGAAGCCGCCGGCATCGGCCTGTACCAGAGTAAACGCGAGGACGCGTTGCGCAAATTGGAAGAAACACAGCGCAATCTCGAACGTGTGGCCGATATTCTGGCCGAGATTGGCCCACGCCTGCACCGGCTGGAACGCCAGGTCGAGCGCAGTCAGGAGTACAAGCGCTTGAGCGGCGAGCTGCACGAGATGTACAAGACCTGGTACGGCTATCACTGGGGCCAGGCCCAGGCCACACTGCACCTGGCGCGCGCCTCGGCCGGCGTGCAGGGCGAGCACATGCGCCAGCAGCAGGCCGCTCTGGACACCCTGTCTAAAAAGCTGGCGGAGGTGCGCGAACAGCAGTCGACGCTGCGCGCGCAGCTCCACGCCTGGCAGCGCCAGGCCGGGACGCTGCGTACCCAGGTAGAGGCGGCCCGGCGCGAGCAGGCCGTGCTGGAGGAACGCCGCCGCGCGCTCGAAGCCCAGATGGCCGAGCTGGACAGCGGCACACTCGCCCTGCAAGATCAGCGCACCGGGCAAGCCGAAGGCGTCAGCCAGGCCCAGGCCAGGCTCGACGCACTGCGCCAGGAGGCCGCGACCCACACCCAGGCTGTCGCCCAGGCCAGGCTTGGCCTGCGTGAGCTCCAGTCTCAACGCGAGCAGTTGAACGCCCGGCGCGGCGAGGCTCAAAAGCGCAGCCTTCAACTGGCGGCCCAGGTGACCGACCGGCGTAACCGCCGCACGCAGCTAGCCGAGGGCCAGGTCGAGACCCAACGCCGCCTGGATGGCCACCTGCGCGAGCAAGCGCAGCTCCAAGACGAGCTGGCCAGGCAAAACGAGCTTGTCCAGCGTATCGAGCTGGACCTGGCAGCCCTGGCCGAGCAAGCCGCGCGCTACCAGCAGCAACTGGCGGACGTCCAGGCCCAGATTTCCACCAGCGCCAGCCACCAGGCCGAACTGGATGCCGCTCTTGCCCAGGCGCGCGCCCGAGAGACCGAGCTGCGCGCCCAACTGGACGCACTGGGCAAAGTGCGAGCCGAGCTGGGCGACTATTCGGCCGGCGCCCAGGCCGTGATGAAGGCCGGCATCCCCGGCATACGCGGCGCCCTGGTCACGCTGATCACCGTGCCAGAGGAATGGGAACGCGCCATAGAGGCCGCGCTAGGCCCCGATGTGCAGGCGGTCATCGCCGACACCTGGCAAGCGGTCATGGCGGCGCACCAATGCCTGGGCCAAGCCGGCGGCCATGCGGGCCTGTTGGCGCTCGATCTGCTGGCAGAAGGCGCCCGCCTGCGCGCGGCTGCCTCCAAGCCCGGCCTCTGGCAGCGCATGGTGAACTGGCTGAACGCCCTGGCCCCCCTCCGTTCCAGTCCCTCACGCCAGGAGTCGCTGGCCCCCCGCCGCGCGGCGGACGTGGTGACGTGCGAGGCGGCGGTGCGCCCGGCGTTGGAAGCCTTGTTGAGTAACACGCTGTTGGTGGCTGACCTGGCCACAGCCCGCACACTCGTCCTCGATCTCAAGCCCGGCGAACAACTCGTCACGCCCAAGGGCGATGTGCTGCGCGCGAATGGCACGATCTGGCTGTCTCCCTCGAGCAAAAATGAGCCAAGCAGGGGAAGCAGCCTGCTGGCGCGCGAGCGCGAGTGGCGGGGACTGCCTGCCCAACTGTCAGCCGCCGAAAGGCAAGCCGCCGACATCCAGGCCAGGCGCGACCACGAAGCGGCCCACCAACTGGAACTGGGCCAGCGGCAGGCGGATCTCGCGCGCACCGCAGGCGAATTGGACCAAAAAAGACGCGCGCGCCAGGACGAGCGAGATGCCATGGCGCGCGCCGCCGAGCGACTGGAAGGCCAGATCGGCTGGGAAGGCGAGCAAATTGGCCGGATCCAGGCCGAGCTGCAGGCGCTGCACAGCAAGGATCAGGCCTTGGAGACGGAGTTGGGGCAGGTGACGGCCGCCCAGGCCTCCGCCGAAAGTCAATTGCTCGCGTGCGACGAGCAACTGGCTGCGCTGCCGCTCGAAGAACGTACGGCGCAATTGGCCGAGCTGCAAACCGCCGCCGCCGTGGCCGAGCAAGCGGTGCGAGGGCAACAGGCTGTGCTGAACAGCCAGCAAGGGACGCTGGCCCAACTGGACGCGCAGTTATCCGCCCGCGCAAGGCGTTCAGCTCAGGTGGCCAACGAGCAGAGCGGCCTGGATGCACAACTGCAAGACTTGCAGGCCCGGAACGAGCGCCTGTCGGCCGAATTGGCCGAGTTTGACGCGCGCATCCAGCCGGCCGAGACCCGCCTGGAACAGCTCGACCTGGCGCAAAGCGGCACCGAGACGGAAGAAAGCGCCTCGCGAGTGCGCATACGCGATGTCGAAGCGCGCCACAGTGCCGCGCTGCTCGAGGTGTCGCGGCGCGAGGCTGAGATCAACGCGTTGCGCGGGCGCATCGACGAGGACCTGGGCCTGGTTGAATTGGAGATGAGCGACGATGTCACCGCACCGCTGCCGCTGCCCCTGCACCCCATCATCGAAGACTTGCCGACCCTCCAGCTTTTGCCGGAAGGCTTGGAGGAATCGATTCAACGCCGCAAGGCCGCCCTGCGCCGCCTGGGACCGATTAACGCCGAAGCACAAAGCGAGTACCAGGAGGCGCTCGAGCGCCACACTTTTCTCACCACCCAAAGCGCTGACCTGGAACAGGCCATCGCCTCGCTGCACCAGATCATTGCCGAGCTGGAC
This sequence comes from Thermoflexales bacterium, assembly GCA_016931085.1. Next base: position 20,538 of record JAFGFO010000369.1, on the reverse strand, counting down.
GAGTTGATGCAAAAAGCTTTTATGGTGACATTCGAAGCCATCGCGGCCGAATTCAAGCAGACCTTTTCCCAGTTGTTCGGGGGAGGGACAGCTCGTGTGGTGCTGACCGACCCGGAGAACCTGACGCTGACCGGCATCGACATCGTGGCTCGCCCGCCTGGCAAACGCCAGCAGGGCCTGGCGCTGTTGTCCGGCGGTGAGAGGTCGTTGACGGCGGCGGCTTTGTTGTTCGCCATCCTCAAAGTGCGCCCCACTCCCTTCTGTGTCCTGGACGAAGTGGATGCCGCCCTGGATGAATCCAACGTGGTGCGCTTTCGCGACAAGCTCAAAGAGATGAGTAACAGCACCCAGTTCGTGCTCATCACTCACAATCGAGGCACGATCGAAGCGGCCGACACGGTATATGGTGTGACGATGAAATCAGATCACACCAGCCAGGTCCTATCTTACCGGCTGGACGAAGTGGCCGAGGGCAAGATCTGATACGGAAGACTTCCAAAGTCTTGGAGACTTCGGAAGTCTTTTACACGACTAGAGAATCAGATGACGGCCCGCCCCCCGTCCCCCGGTCGTAAAGCGACAAGAGGTTATCGAGATGGAGGCGTTGGACCAGGCCGTTGAGCGGGATGCGGCTTTTGCCGCACGCCTCAATGCTGATGCCCTGAATGCTTTGCCGCTTGCGGCCGGCGGCAATCGCGTCACGAACGCGTACCTGGATCACCTCCAGGTACTTGATATTGCTCGACAGCGTCCCGTTGATCTCGCCGCGCAGGATCAGCTCGCCGTGCCCTTGAACGATCATCTCGGTGTTCATCGCCTCGACGCGGCGTAATGATTCGATCATCGGCACCGGATCGCCATCCACGATATGCGGCACAGGCATCACCGCGTCGGACGCGAACAGGATTTTGTCGTCTTTGACGTAAACGGCCACCAGGTCCTCGGAATGTCCTGGCAGATGGATCAGTTGCAAGGTCTTGTCACCCAGGCGCAACGTCATGTCGCCGTTTTCGAAAACCAGGCCCGGCAGCCAGATCTCCACCGCGCCTAATTCAGCCGTGTGCGCCCTGGCAGCCTCCAGGCCCGGCTGGGTCCGCTCGGCCAACAAGTGGCGGCAGCGCGCATGGGCTATCATTTCGGCCCCCCGGAAATGGCGCATGCCGTAAACGTGATCGGCATGGTAGTGGGTCAAGATCACATAGCGCACGCCGCGCGGGCTGTGGCTCGTGATAAAATCGACCATCTCCTGGGTTTCGCTGGGAAAGGGCAGCGTATCGATGACGATGGCCCCTTCCGGCGTGATGATCACCCCGGCCGTCGCCTGGGCATACAGGGCGCTAGTGAATACAAAGATATCCTCAGAAAGTCGCTCACGGTGCATAGTGTGTGCTCCCCTCAAGCTTGAATCGTACCAGGAGGATAACACAAAACAGGGGGTGATGTCAAGGGTTAAAGGGATTTTGGTCTAGATTTAAGATTAGGGATTCGCTTCGAATCTACGGGATTCGCTTCGAATCTACGGGATTCGCTCCGAACCCCACCTTGCAAGTTGCCAATTCAGGTGTAAAATAATAGCAGCAAAGTTCAGCACCCATTGAAAGGCAAGCGTATGACGAACAACACAGTCCTGATCGAAACGCACAACTTGACCAAGTGTTATGGCGACAAGCTGGCGGTCAACGACGTGAGCTTCCAGGTGCACGGCGGCGAGATTTTTGGCTTCCTGGGTCCCAATGGGGCCGGAAAAACGACCACGATCAAGATCATCGCCGGCCTGCTGCGCCCCTCGTCCGGGCAGGTCAAGGTGGCCGGCTACGACGTGCAAGCCCAGCCGCTGCAGGCCAAGGCGGCTAACGGCTATGTGCCGGACGAGCCCAATCTCTACCCCAAGCTTTCGGCGCGCGAGATGCTGCGCTTTGTGGGTGACTTGTACGATCTGGAGCGCCGGCAAGTCGACCGGCGCATCGAAGAGTTGCTCAGGCTCTTCAACTTGAGTGAAGTGGGCGATGACCTGATCGACTCGTACAGCCACGGCATGCGCCAAAAGACTGCCCTGGCGGCGGCACTCGTGCACGATCCCAAGGTGTTGGTGCTCGACGAGCCGACCGTGGGCCTCGATCCCAAGTCAGCCCGCCTCATCAAGGACATCCTGCGCCAATTGGCCGAGCGCGGCGCGGCGGTGTTCCTCAGCACCCACATCCTGGAAATCGCCGAGCGCATGTGCGATCGCATCGGCATCATCAACCAGGGCGCGCTGGTCGCCGTGGGCACGATGGCCGAGCTGCGCGCCATCACGCTAGAGGGTGGGGGGACTCGGGGTGAAAGCAGCCTGGAAGACATCTTTTTAGGTTTGACCGGCGGGACAGAATACGCCGAGATCGCCGAGGTGCTGGGCTAGGGGTGATGAAGACGACAAGCATCCTGCGCGACCATTCGCAATATCATCTCTGGCATTACGTGTGGAAGCTGCTGTGCCTGGAGTGGGTGATTTTTTGGAGCGGCCTGCGGCGCGCCAGGCTGCGCCGCAAAATCGGCTACGCGGTCGCGGGCTTGATTGTGTTGATACTGATGGGCAGCGCGTTCGCCGTCAGTTGGTTTTCCCTCAGGTTCTTGCGCTCGCCCCAACTGGCCGAGTTCATTGACCCGAATGTGTTCCTGCTGAGCGTGCCAGCGCTGATCACGTCGGTCGCCTTTTTGGGCATTTTGCTCACCAGCTTTGGCGTGCTGCTCCAGGCGCTGTACCTGGCCGGCGATATGGATTTCCTGCTCAGCGCACCGGTGCCCATCCGCGCCGTGTTCGTCACCAAGCTGCTGCAAGCCATCCTTCCCAACCTGGGTTTCGTCGGCTTTCTCGGTCTGCCGCTGCTCTTCGGGCTGGGCGCTTCGGGCAATTATACGCTGGTGTATTACCCGCTGGTTGTGGCCGTCTTGATTGCGCTGGCCTTGGCCGCGGCGGGCTTGTCGAGCTTGCTCGTGATGGGCGTGGTGCGCCTCTTCCCCGCCCGGCGAGTCGCCGAGGTGCTGGGCTTTGTCGGCGCGGTCGTCTCGATCCTCTGTTCGCAGTCTGGCCAATTGGTTAACCACGCGGAGATCTCCGAGGCCCAGGCCCAGGCTCAGGCCAGCCAGGCTCTCGTGCTGCTGGCTCGTTTCAACACGCCCTGGTCGCCGCTGGCGTGGGCCGGGCGCGGCTTGGTGGACGTTGGCGAGGGACGCTGGGCCAGCGGGGCAGCTTTTCTGCTGCTCACGCTTGGCCTGGCCGGCGTGGCCTTTGCGCTGGCGCTCGCCACCGCCGAGCGCTTGTACTATGAGGGCTGGGCGAGCATCCAGGTCGGCACGCGCAAAAAGAAAGCCGCGCGCGTGCCTCGCCCTGTGACGCCGGGCAGGTCAAGAGCCGCTGCCTTTACGCTCCTTGCCTCGATCGTGCCAGCGCCGGTGCGGGGGATCGTGGCCAAAGATTGGCTCATCTTGCGCCGAGATCTGCGCAACATGTCCCAACTGGTCACGCCGCTGATCTTTGGGGTGATCTATACCTTTATGTTGGTGCGTGACGGCGGCTCCTCTTTATCCGAGCCGGGTGACGCGCCGGCTGTCGTCATGTATATGATGCAGAACATGCTGGTTTATGCTAACGTGGGCATCTCGATGTTTGTGGGATGGTCGCTCCTGATGCGTCTGGCTATGATGGGCTTTTCGCAGGAAGGCCGGCATTATTGGCTGCTCAAGGTCGCCCCGCTGAGCACGCTCCAACTCCTGGTGGCCAAGTTCCTGGTGGCTTATCTGCCCACCCTGGCGCTGAGCAGCGTCTTTTTGCTCGTCGCTTCACTCGTGCAGGGGGCGGGCTTGGGCGCTCTGCAGTTTGGACTGCTGGTGGTGGCTTTGTGCCTGGCGGGCCAGGCTGGCCTCAACCTGGCCTTTGGCGTGGCTGGCGCGAATCTCGAATGGGAGGATCCGCGCCGCATGATCCGCGGCCCGGTGGGCTGCCTCGGCGCCCTGGCAAATATGGTTTATATGGCTGTCACGCTGGCGTTGTTCTTCATCCCCCCGATTGGCTTTGCTGCCTTTGGCGGGCCGCCGCTCATCGGGCAGCTCATCGGCCTGCTCCTGGGGGGGGCGGCCAGCCTGGCGTGCGCTCTGCTCCCACCCTGGTTGGTGAGGGAACGGGTATCAAGGATTGGAGAGATATAAGATGCCTACAAAGTGGTTGAATGCGCTCAATGGAGACCCCCGGCCTTGGCTGCTGGAGGATGACACGCCGGCCGTCAAGCATGCCGCGCTGCGCTGTCTGCTCGACCGTCCCCCCAACGATCCCCAAGTCAAGCGTGCCCGCGCCGCGGCCATGCAGGCCGATCCGATCGCGGCCATTCTCGACGCCCAACACCCGGCTGGCTACTGGGTCAAGCCCGGGGCGGGTTATGGTCCCAAGTATCGCGGCACGGTCTGGCAGGTGATTTTCCTCGACCAGTTGGGAGCGGATGGGCAAGACAAGCGCGTGCGGGCCGCCTGCGCGTATGTGCTGGAACATACTCAGACCGAAACAGGTGGGTTGGGCTGCTCGGGCAGCAGCCGGCTGGCTCCGCCTGCCCCGAGCAGCGTCCTTCACTGCCTGAACGGCAATCTGCTGCGAGCGCTGATTGGCCTGGGCTGGCTGGAAGACGAGCGTGTCCAACGCGTGATCGATTGGCAGGCGCGCGCCATCACCGGCGAAGGCGACGTGCGTTATTATCGATCGGGCACCAGCGGGGCGGGTTTTTGCTGTGCCGCCAACGACAGGCTGCCGTGCGCCTGGGGCGCGGTCAAGGCGATGCTGGCCCTGGCGCGCGTTCCAGTTGAAAAGCGCGCGCCGCACGTCGAGCACGCTGTCCAGCAGGGGGTAGAGTTCTTGCTCAGTCGCGATTTGACCGTTGCGGACTATCCGATGCCCGGCCGCGCCGCCAAGCCAAGCGGGTCGTGGTTCAGGCTGGGTTTCCCCCTGGGTTACATCACCGACGTGCTCCAAAACCTCGAAGCCTTGTGCGAGTTGGGGCAGGCCCGGCACCCACGCCTGCAGGCCGCCGGCGAGTGGCTGCTGGGCAAGCAAGACCAGCAGGGGCGTTGGAAAAATCAAGCGGCTTACAGTGGCAAGACGTGGACGGACATGGAAGCCCAAGGCCAGCCAAGCAAATGGGTCACGCTGCGTGCCTGCCGGGTGCTCAAGCTTTTGACATAAAGGGAGGATAATGATGCCAGATTCAGATTCGCCCGCAAGCACACCCGCTCACCGTAATCGCCGCCGTTGGCATCGCTCGACTCTCGCCATCGTCATCGCCCTGCTCCTGGTGGGAGCGACCATGGGAGGGCTGGCGAATTTTAGCCAGGCGGCGCCGCTGCTCAGGCCGACTTTGAGCCTTACACTGAGCAGTGATCCGCCCGGAGGGGTGATCGAGACAAGCCCCGCCCCGCTTTCTATAGGCTCCCGCGTGACTTATGCCATCCGCCTGGAGAACAGGGGGTTGGCGGAGGCCGATCGCCAAAATTATATTCAAAACACCCTGCCGCCAGGCCTGGAAATCCAGTCCGTGACGCCGCCCACCTCGACCCAGGCCGGTAACGTGCAAAGCGGTTATGTGTTGACGTGGACGCTAGGCAAGCTGGCTGCCGGTGCCTCGGCCTACGTCACCATCACCGCCCGCGTGGCCGGCGCCGGCCACGTCCTGCGCGCCTTGCTTACGGACAAAGCGGACGCCAGGCTAGGGGACGGCAGCGGCACGACGAATAGCCCCTCGAGATACGTTTACCATTTCCTGGACACGAATGCCCAGATCGCCAAAGCACACGCCAGCGCGATTGTGACCGACACGAACAACGCCCGCCAGGCTGTCGCCGGCGAAGCGGTGACGCTGACCGTTGTATTCACCATTCCCCAGGGTGCTGTCGTCTACAATGCCGTGCCGCGCGTGCTGCTGCGCGATGGCATCTCACTGACCGGGGCAAGCGAGACGGCTCTAGTCAGCACGGATCAAGCCGGCTTGGACCCCCAAGCGCGCTTCAACACGCGTTTCACACAGGTTGAATTTCCCCCACGCACCGTCACCAACACCGGCTCGCTGGCCCAGACCTTGGTCTACACCCTTTACGCCCGGCTGCGCCAGCACTATTTCCTGGGTGGGGTGGCAGGCGAAATCCCCCACAACACGCCGCTGCTGTTTCAGCCCATTTTGCGTTGGTGCGGCACGCCGGGCTGTGCCGTCAGTCCCACCGCCGCCGGCTACACGCATTATTTCAAGGAAGACGAAACGGACAATCCGCTTGTCAGCATCGTGTTGGTGCGCCCCGAAGTGTACCAGCCGCTGGTGACTATGGCCTATCTGCGCTCTGACCCGCAACTGACCCAGGGTGGTGACCGGGTGAGGATTTCAATTGAGAGTTGGGACCTGGATTTGCGGCCGGCAGCCTACAAGTTGGTGCTGACAGCCACGTTGGGGCCGGGCCTGCATTATGAGCACCCGGCTTATCCTGAGCCAGACGGCTGGGCGACCCAGGGTGACGTCACGGTACTCACCTGGACCACCCCGCTTTTGACGGCTAACCAACGTTGGTTGCCCATCCGCCAGGTCACGGCCACCCTGCCGCCGACGATCGTCGTAGGCAGCCAGTTCAGTTGCACGGCTCAAATCCGCTACGAGACGCTGCCGGGCCAGGCGCTTGGCACAGGCGTCTATCAAACGCCCATGAGCACTCGCGCCACAGGTCATGATGACTCGCTCTTTATTCAAAAGACGGCCTGGCCGAACACCAACCTGGCGATCGGCAGCACGGTGGTGTACACTTTGGTGACCAAGGTGGGTGGCCGGACGCTTCTTTACACCCCGGCCTTTACGGACACGCTGCCGCGCGGCTTTCACTACATCAGCGGCAGCTTTCACTGGCAGGGCGCCCTGGCGGCCAGCCAGCCGGTCACCGGGGCAGGCTCAGCTCTTTACAGCAGGATACGCGAGGCGATGACATGGACTGTAGATACAGTGGACAACACGGCCTACAGCTTGCCGGCCGTTTTCACCGCCACTTACCAGGCTGTGATGTCTGGCCTTGACGTGGCGGGTGCGCCTGTTTTTGTCGGCGAAGGCTCCATCTTGCCGTGGAACCAGTACCTGGATTTCGCTCTTGCCCAAATGGCCGACAACAGCGCGCTTCTCTACTGGTCAATGCCTGGTAAGCCCCCCGTGGCCGCCACCCCGCGTTCTGCCACGGTCCGACTCGGCCAGCCCTACATGGGGATCTCGGGGGGTGGCCTGTTTGCAACCCGGCGCTTGGGGCAGGCCGATTACGAAGTCAACAGCACAGACCTGAGCTTTACCACCACGCTCAGGAACAGCACCCAAAGCAACGCCAATGCTTACGATGTACGCGTGTGCGATGAGCTGCCGCCTGGCGTGCGCGTGAGCTCCGCGCCCGAGCTCGACCCGCCGCCGGGCTGCGGCGGCGCCTCCTTTAGCTCCAAGCCTCAGACCGGGGCGACTGGGACTTTGTGCTGGGACATCAACTGGGTTTGTCCTTACTTTAGCTCAGGCGATTTCGTCCTGAGCTACATGCTCGATGTGTTGCCCTCGGCCATGCCCGGCTTGAGCCATACCAACAACGCTTACCTGGTCGATTACAGCGCCCATCCGGGGGAGCCGCCCTTTGATCGCCATTATAGCGATTTCTCCCTGGCCATGCCGCCGGGCCAACGCGACGAATTCCGCGTGTTGGGACTCGTGGCCAGGATAACGACTCCCCAGGGCGACCTGCGCGCCGGCGACCTGATCACATACAGCCTGGCCTATACCGATACCAGCCCGAGCACGGATTACACCGACCTGGTGATCACCGAGACCTACGACACCTACCTGGCCTATGTGCGGGCTGACCCACCACCGGACGTCGTGGACAGCGCTCATCACCGCCTGGTGTGGCACTACTCCACTGTGCCTTCTAGTGGCAGTGGGCACATCACGCTCACTCTGCAAGCTATCTCCGGCTTTCCGGTGACCACCACTGTTGTCACCAACACCCTGGCGTGGGACAGCACCTCCACTACTCCGGGCCTGGATCAGTCGCCGTTGGCGTGGACCATCACGACACCGTTCAAAGTGACCAACCCTCACGTCCGGTTGCGTGGGCCGGCAGAGGCGCCCGCCGGCGACGCCATTACCTACACCGTCGTTTATAGTAACGATGGCTCAACCCCGCGCGAGATGGCTTTGACGCTGGACTATGATCCTCACTTGAGCTTTATCACCTACACGGCCACCGCGATGGACGTGGAGCAAGTATCTGAGGCCGTTTTTCGCGACATGGCGGTGCCCCATACTGGCGAAGCCTATACCCTGACCATCCACATGCGAGTCAACGCGCCCTTGCCGCCCGATTTGACCTGGCTTGGCAGCCGGGCGACGATTTCCACGATCGGCATACCGCCCAAAACCGACACCTGGAGCACGCGCTTGCTGCGCCCCATATTGGTCTTGAGCAAGGCTGGCCCACCTCTGGCAGCCTCCCCCGGCGGTTCCATTCTATATCGCATCCGTGTGACGAACACAGGCTCTTACACGGCCAGCGGCTTGATCTTTACCGACACCTGGGGCGCTCACACCAGTTTCAGTCCGTTCAACTCCATGCAATGGATAACACGCGGCAATTACGCTACCACGACCATTCCCTTACTGGGACTGGGCAGATCAGAAACGCTCGATTTTCTGGCAACAGTCGACGAGTTGGTCGTGTCCTACACCAACACCGTGGCTGTGTCTACCGACCAGACGACGGCTCAACACGCCTCGGCCACGGTTTGGCAAAAGAGCCTCACCACCTTCAAGTCATCCAAGCCTGACTGGGCCTTCCCTGGCCAGGTGTTGGTATACACACTTTTCTACACCAACACGGCTGGCCACGTGCAGAATGCCTTTATCACCGACACGCTGCCGGGCGGCTTCAATTACCTGGAACACACGGTCTCGGGCGCCGGCTGCCAATCCGGCTGGCAATTCCAGGGGGTGGTCGGGCGCGAGGCCGTGTGGTACTGCGTTTTCCTGTTGAGCGGGGCGCACGGCCAACTGCAGGTCTGGGGGGAGGTGGCGGCCAGCGAGGGCGACTGGCTGATGAATGTCAGCGAGGGCAGCGCGGATGGATTTCCCTGCCGCCCCATCGACGAGCCTCTCTACACCCGCGTCGCGACTGGAGCGCTATCGCACGCCTTGCCGATCTCTAGCCCTGGCGTGTACCTTTTTGGCGACACATGCGCCCAAATATCCTTGAGCAACGCCATATCGCTTTCTACGGTCACCACGACTTTGGGCTACGCTTATCCCACAGCCCAGTTAGGCTATCGCCCGCTGCCGCGCCGCTACTGGATCACGGCCAACACGAGCGGCACGTTGAGCGGCACATTAAGCCTGTGTTACGACGAGGCCGGATTGGGCAGCCTGGACGAGAGCGTCCTACAACTCTATCGTTACGCCGGCGATGGCCAATGGATAGCGTACACTTCGACCGTGAACGCCGATCTCGATCTGGTGACGGCCACGGTGGGCAGCCTGCCTGGCGCGTGGGCGATCGGCGCGCCAGGACATGCGCCGGCCGGCGAGCCACGCGGAGGCGAGGCGCCGCTCTCTGCCCTGGATGTGATGAACGACGGCCCGACCGTATTGGGCCAGGCCACGCTGCTGACGGCCAGTGTAAGTGACAGCGGTGCGAGCTACTTCTGGGCGTTGGGTGACGGCTCTATTGGCAGCGGCGCAAGCGTGACACACGTTTACACCGCCAGCGGCGTGTACACGGCGGTCGCCACTGCCCTCAATCCCGTCAGCGTGATCACGGCGGCGACGCGCGTCGTGGTTGGCCTGCCACCGGCCGAGCTGACCGTCACCGGCTCGCTCAGTGGCCTGGTCCAGGCCGTGTACACCTTCACTGCCGCTGTCAGCCCGTCCGCGACCACCCTCCCCATCACCTACACCTGGCAAGTTGAAGCAAATCAGCAAATCAGCAAGTCAGCAAAGCAAGTCGGCAAATTGGCGGGGCAAGGCAGCAGATCAGCAAGGACAAGCGGGCCTTACACGCAAATCAGTACGGCGAGTCCGTACAGCGTGACCCACATAGGCGGCATCAGCGACACGCTCATCTTCACCTGGAGCACGCCTGGTCCCAAGCTCATCACCGTTACCGCTGCCAATAGCATGGGTGTGGTCAGCACATCGTACACAGTCACACTGCTGGGTCTACCTGCTTTGAGCATGGCCAAGACGGTATCGCCGGCGGAGGCCCTGTCGTTGGGCGGCGTCGTGACCTACACCATCGCGATCACCAACAGCGGCGAGAGCCTTGCACGCGGGGTGATCGTGAGCGACAGCTTGCCGGCCGGGATTGGCTTTGGCGATTGGATCACATCAGGTGGCGCCGCCCTGCTTCCACCGGATGGCATGCTCTGGTCAAGCGATATCGCGGCGCGCAGCGCGCACACCATCGCTTTTACGGCTGTCGTCACAAGCACCCCGAGCTTTTATGGCCAATCCATCACGAATACCGCCTACTTTAGCTCGGCCAACGCCGGCTCTGGCAAAGACTGTGCCGTTTTGAGTGTCGAGAGCAAGCCGCCGGCGGTCGTTTTATCCATTACTAAGCAAATCACGTGCACACCTATCCCGGTGCGTCCGGGCGACGTCATCACTTACCTGATCACGGTCACCAACAGCGGGGACGGTCATGCCGGTGGCGTGATTGTCACCGATAGCTTGCCGGCCGGCATAGTGGGGAGTGACCTGGATTGGCAGGGAGACATCTCGGCCGGCCAGCACCTCACCTTCGCCATCCGGGCGACCGTCACCTCCCGGCCTGACTTTTACGGGCGATCCATCACCAACACGGCCTATTTCAGCCACACCAGCGGCTCTGGCAGCAGCCGGGCTGCCTTTGCGGTCGAGGGTCCCGTCCTTGTGCCGCCCCAGGATGTCACCATCGCCGGTCCGCTGAGCGGGACGCTCGACACCGCCTATACCTTCACGGCCACCGTCGGCCCACCGGCAGCCACGACCCCCATCACCTACACCTGGCGAGTCGGCGCGGCGAGCCAGTATGGCGTGACCCACACAGGCGGGATCAGCGACACGCTCGTCTTCACATGGAGCGCACCTGGCCTCAAGTTCATCACCGTCACAGCGGCGAATGCCGGCGGCATAGTCACCGGCACGTATACCATCGACATTCTTCCCGAGCCAGAGCATCATTACCAAGTCTATCTACCGGTGGTGCTCAAAACTCACGGGGAATAATTAATAATTAATAATTAATCTGCCCAGGCGATATAACCATGGGTTGTACACGCGGTCATAAGCGCCCGCGTAGCGGATGACGCGCCCGCCGAAGCCGCGTTTGAAGCGATACACGCCCCACAATCCGTCGTGACGCTCGAGATAGTGCGCTTCCAGCTTGCTCTCGTCTTCGTCGGGGATACCCCACAAATCGTAGCTCACACAGCCGATCTCGCGCGCCCAGCGCATCGCTTCCCATTGCAATGCGTAATTGGGCATCTTGTCGCGGTGCGCATCGCCCGAAGCGCCATAAAAATACCAGGCCCGGCCCTGCCCAGCTTCACCTAAGGCAAAGACCATCACCCCGGCCACGACCGTGTCCCCCACCTGGGCCAACAGCAAGCGCGCGTGGCCAGGTAGGACAAATAACTCGAAAGCGGCGCGGTAATAGTCCAGGCTGTGCACGCCAAAGCCATCGCGCGTGCCGGTGGTCTCCATCAAGGCATAAAAAGCATCCAGATCCTCGGCCGTCCCGCTGCGCACTGTCACGCCCTTGCGCCCGGCCAGCCGGATGTTGTAGCGCGTCTTGGCATGCATGCGAGCTAGCAGCTCTTCCTCGCTGCCGCGCAAATCGACCACGATCGTCCGCGGCGGCTGAACGGTGTGCGAGCTGGGTTGCAATTTGCATCCTGCTATTTGATATTTGCTATTTGCTGCTTCCGGCTCGATCTTGAGCCAGGCGGCGCGCTGGGCGCGGCAGAGCTGGTCGAGGCTGTCCTGCAGGCTGTGGACCGTCTGCTCGTCGTCCCGATCCACCAGCGGGCCGCGCGGCACGTAAGCGATTGTGCCCAGTCGCAGCGGCAAGCGGCGAAAGAGCACCTGGGCGCCGGCTACCAGGCGTGCCCCGTCGGTCAATGCCAGGCGGGCCGCCTGCCAGCCAAAGCGCGTCTTGAGCGCGCCCCAGGCCCATGTTTGAAGGATGTGCCCGGCCGGGTGGGAAGCGACGAAGCTATCCCACTCGGCCGGGGCAGGTTCAATCAAGCGTCGAGTCATGCGGTTTTCTCCACTGCAATTATAGCCGCATTGCCTATTTTCTGCTACTTGCCGTCAGGGGGCGCTTCGAATCCCCATCCCACCCGGGGTATGTGGCGTTCTGCTAAAAGTTGTGATACAATGTGAGATGATGAGACAAGAACGCACGGCAATAGACTGGACGACTTTTATATTGGTCTTTATCATGATCACCCTGGTCTTGTGGGCCATGATCGCGGCCGATTGGGCCGATGACCTATACACGGTTTGGGGTGTGGCCGTGGGGGGGCTGGTGGCTGGCTTGGCCTTGGCAACCAGCCGCTTCAAATCTTGGATCGCCCATGGCTTTTCGGCGGTGTACGGCCTGGCCTGGGAGGTCTACCTTTTGAGCTGGCAGGTGAGCCCACAAGACGAGGGCTTCCGCGAGCGCCTGGTGGAAATCTATCGCCGCTTGAGCGTGTGGCTGTGGCAGGTGACGCACAACGAGATCGGCCGCGACAGCCTGATTTTCGTCCTGTGGATGGCCTTCCTGGCCTGGTGGGTCGCCTACATTGCCGTCTGGTACTCGCAGCGGACGAACCGGGTGTGGAGAGTTGTGCTGCCCAGCGGCCTGATCCTGCTGGTGAACCTCTATTATTACGTTGGATCGGCCCTGACGCTTTATTTGTTGTTGTTTTTGGTGGTCGCGCTGCTGTTGATTGTGCGTTCGTACGCGGTGAGCCAGGAGCAGGATTGGCGTCAAAACTGGGTGAGCTTTACGCCAGATTTTAGATTTGACGTGCTGCAGGCTGGCTTTACGCTGGCGCTGGCGGTCGTGCTGCTGGGGTGGGCCTTGCCGGCCGCCGCCAGCAGCCCACAGGCGGCGCAGTGGTGGCGGCGGGTCGAGGGGCCGTGGCGCACGGTCGAAGACTCGTGGAACCGCGCCTTTTCGTCGCTCCGCTCGCGCGGGCCGGTGTACGCCAATCCTTTCGGACGTTTTCTCGCCCTCCAGGGCGCGCGCATACTGGGCGACGACTTGGTGATGGGCGTGGTCAGCTCCCGGCCAAGTTATTGGCGTGCCACGGCCTACGATCACTATACCGGCAGTGGCTGGGTCGCTACGGACCTGGCGATGCTCTCGGTAGACGGCGCCCGGGATCTCTACCCGGAGACGCCTTATCGCCGCGAGCCTGTCACCCAAACCTTCGCCATCTATCGCGAAGCTGTCAGCATCGTGTTCGCTGCCTCACAACCCTACTGGTTTAGTATCCCCCTTCAGATCGAGGGGTGGCTCGTCTCGGGCCAGGCGCTCGACCCGGCGATGAGCACGGCCAGCCGCGCGTTCGTGCCGGGCACCGGCTACCAGGTCGTTTCGTGGGTCAGCACGGCCGATGTAGACAGCTTGCGCCAGGCCGGGCAGGATTATCCAAGCTGGGTGCAGGCTCATTTTCTCGGCTTGCCAGAGGCGCTGCCAGACCGGGTGCGCGAGCTGGCCCAGGCCATCACCGCCCCCTACGATAACGCTTATGACAAAGCCACCGCACTCGAACAGTGGATGCGGGAGAATGTTAGCTACGACAACCAGATCGCCCAACCCCCTTCCAATCGGGACCTGGTGGAGTATCTTTTGTTTGACACTAAGCGTGGTTATTGCGATTATTACGCGTCCGGCATGACGGTCTTGGCGCGCTCTGTGGGGCTGCCGGCGCGTGTGGTGGCCGGCTTTGCCCAGGGGACGCTGGACGAGCGGACTGACGTGTACCGCGTTCAAGAAAAAGACAGCCATAGCTGGGTAGAGATTTACTTCCCTCGCTATGGCTGGATACCATTCGAGCCTACCTCCTCACGTCCGGTTGTCATCCGCCCGACCCCGCCGCCGCCCACGCCAACGCCCGACCCCAGCCGCTCACTCGACGCACCCATGGCGCCATTCCCACCGCCTTTGGGGCCTGATGAGCTGGAGGACATAGACCCTGGTGTCTTCGAGGGAGACACGAACCTCGCACGCGCGACTGTCGACCGGCGGCTCTTCGTCATTGGCTTGGTGACCGTTGGCTTGTTGATCCTGGCCGTGGCCTGGCTCCTGATCTGGGCCGGCGTTGACAGTTGGAGCCTGCATCCCATCGAGGCGCTGCTGCTGGTGGTGTCGGGGGCGGGCCTGGGGAAAGCCGGCGAGCGGCTCAATTTGTACGGCCTGAGCACGGTTCAGCGCGCTTATGCGCGCCTGATGCGCCTGACGGCCTGGCTGGACGTCACCTTAAGCCCGCATGACACGCCGCACGAGCGCGGCGAGTTGTTTGGCGTGGCGATGCCCGAGGGGCGGGCGGCCATCCAGACCATCGTCGGGAATTATAGCTACGAGCAGTATGGCCGCGGAGTGAGCGGCGGCGACGTCAGCCGGCAGGCCTGGGAAGCCGTGCGGGCCCCGGCCTGGCGAGCCGGGTGGAACATCCGCAAGGAGCGCCTGCTGCAGGTCTTTCGCGGTTGGCGCGATGCCTGGCTGCGCTTTAGCCGGCAGTTCGAGTGAGCGGCGACTTTACCCGTGCGGCGTAGCGCGCGTACTGGTGCGGGTTGCGCTGCTTGACCTCGGCCAGCAGCGTCTCCAGGGATCCGTGCCGCTCGCACCAGTCCACCAGGCGGCGGATCTTGTCGCTCTTGCCCATCCCGCCGCTGATGTCCTCGTAGACGGCCCGGAAGCGGTCGAAGGCCAGGGTGACCACGTCGCCGTCGCTGAAGGCCGCGCTCAGCAGCTCGCGCACGGCTTGTAGATCGTACTTGCTTGGAGGCGCGTCGAGCGGCGTGCCCCCGGCTTGAGACGGCGGCGGACTGCCGTGGTAGTGATACTCGGTTTTATTCCCGCCCACCACGTCGCCCTGTATGGTCGCCTGCTGGCTCTCGACGTGTACCCCGCCGCTTTGCGATCGGGCGACATCTTCTGGTGCGCTCTTGCCAGCGGGGGAGGAGGCTCTAAAGGGCTGGCCGCGCAGTGAAAAGTCGTACTTTCCGTCCGGCGCGTTCCTGTAAGTGAGCGTGTCCTTGGCCCAAAAGCCGCCCTGGGCGTCCGAGTAGCGCCTGAGATGAACCGTTCCCGTCCCGTCGTCCGGGTCGATCTGCACCCAGTTGATCATGTTGGGGAAATCGCGCGTCTCGTAGCACGCGCCGCAGGCCAGCACCATCGCCGTGCTGTCGGGCGTAGTCAAACGCGTGGCGTAATTTTTGTGCAGGTGGCCGTGCAGGATGAAATCGCAGCCGTTGTGGAGCAAGGTGGCGCTGTCATCCTGATCAAAGTCGCGCAGCCAGTCGAAGGGATGGTGCAGCAGCGCGATCTTCAGGTCGGCGCCTTGTGCCTGCTCCAACGCCGCCCGCGCCTGGCGCTCGCCGATTAGCAGCCCCTCGGCCTTATCCTGGTCCGAGGCGCACAGCCAGGCCGAGTTGAGACCAAGCAGAGCTAGCTGCTTGCCCCCCACCTTGATCTTGTGGACGTAAAAGTAGCGCTCATCGTCAAAGCTCAGCTTGGGTGCAAAGAACGCGGTGAACCAGTCTGCATAACCGTTGAAGCGTGACATGACTAATTGACGGTCGGCGGGAGTGTCCAGCAGCGTGTTAACCTTGTCACGATCGGTCAGTGACTTGCCGATTGCAGCGGCGCCAAAGCTGATGAGTCGTCGGTCCACATCGTGGTTGCCGGGGACGACGAACAGCCGGCTGCGGCCCAGGCCGGTCGTTTTCAGCAGTGCGTCAAAGAACTCTCCCGCCAACTGGTATTCGTCCGCCTGGCCTGAGAAGGCCACATCGCCGGTGACGACGATCAAGTCGGGCTTCAAGCCGTCTTGCAAGCGTTCCTTGACGTCTTGCAATAGCGACTTGAGCACGATGTTGGCGTTATAACTTTGTGACGGGCGAAAGTGCAGATCGGATAAATGCAGCCATGTAAGTGTATTCATCTAAAATCCTCCAGGAAACGCACGGTGTTCATCATCTCCTCGGCTGTTATCGAGTTCAACAACTTGAGCACGCGGCGCAACAGTTCGCCGCGTGTCAACTGGCTCGAGATAAGCGGGCCATAATAGTGGCGATCGGCATAGAACCAGTCGGAAGCCAACTTGATAAAACGTCCTCCCTCCTTGTCAAAAGTCAGAAATGCGCGTCTCTCGGCAGCAGCATAATTCCACTGTTCCTCGTCGGTGAGGCCGGCCCGGTCAGCCTCGTAGACGTTGATGGCGTCAAAGCCGCGTTCGCGCAGTTGAGCGGCCAGCTTGCGCCAGACATGCTCGTCTACGCAAAGCCGAATATATAACGAGGAGTTCGTTTCTTGAACCACGTCTCATTCCTGTTGGCCGGTGATTTTCACATAGTCTTGCTCAGAGCGCATGTGAGATCGGAGTTGAAGCCGGGCAGACTCTTCAGTATTTTCTGCTATCTGGTGGTCTATTTCCTCTTGGTGATCGTAGTAATAGCTTAATGCATCGTGCACGTGGGCCGGCGTCAGGGCTGGATGGACTTCCTCAGCGAATTCCTCTGGCCTCAGCCCCAAGCGGCTGTATTCCACGACAACACTCACGGGTGTGTCGGCGTCCTTGATGATGGCTCGGCTGCCTTGCATGGATGTCTCGGTTTGAACGTAAGGGTGCGACGGCTGTAGCTCGCGTTGAAGCATCTGCTCTGCCAATGCGTCCAGCGAGCGATTGGCTTGTTGTGCTCTTTTGCGCAACAAGGCATAGGTCTGTGTAGAGAGTTGAACTATGGTCATAGGTCTTTCACCTCCTGCCTGGAATTATACGCCAGTTAGTAGTCACGTGCAAGCGAGGACGCAGCGAAAACCTTGAGTCCACTCTCCGTGATCGGGGTCGCCCCAGGTACGGGCAGCGCCGCGCACAAAGCGAGCGAAAAGATCAAATGAGCCGCCGCGGATAACACGGGCGACATTGCCTGCCAGATAATCATTCGCCCATTCGTCTTGCCCAGTCAGACTTGGGTAGTAATCACTATAGTCCTGCCCTTTTGTGGTACACCATTCTCGTACATTGCCGGCCATGTCATATACGGTTCCGGTCCAGTTAACACCGGAGTGGAACATCCCTACAGCGCTGGTGCGACCGCCCGTTTCGTTTTCTTGGTCAGGGTCTATCTCTGCTCGAATCGGTGTGCCATCTTTTTTAAATGCCACGTATATTTCTGCACTGTTGCAGGCGCCCGGGCGCCAATCGTTTCCCCAAGGCCAATGGTGGGACTCTGGCCCACGTGCCGCCCATTCCCACTCGGTCTCGGTCGGCAATCTCACCAGGCTCTCTTGCTTGATTTTGCCAGATGTCTGCAACCGCCAGGTAAGCCAACGGCAATACGCTACTGCTGCATACCAAGTGATGCCAACAACTGGGTGATTGTCAATACCCCATTTGGGGTCATTCCACAGAGGGGGTGTTTTCTTATTCCTTCGATAGGCCAGGCCGTCCTTGGTCCACCATTGATCCTTGGCCCATCCTTCCGGATCTTGTATAAAGGGTTGAAACTGGGCGACAGTGATGGGATAAGCTGAGAGTGCATAGGTAGGCAGCTTGCATAGTTGGGGCTGTATAATGTGTGCTTCTTCATCCCGCCAATACTCATTCTCATCGGGGGCGTCTTGTTGACCCCTTGGGGTGCAAAAAGTTTCGCCCTCAGGGCTACCCATTTCCAATGTGCCGCTGGGGATATCGGCCCAAAGAATGTCAGGCAAAGAAAGTCTTTGCCTCACTTCTTCAGAATCCAAGGGGAGCAAGGTGATACCACGGCGCGGATCACCGGCTATGCCCAGAGCACGACCGGCCTGGATACGTTCTTGTCCAGGACGCTTGTCGTCTTGCATAGCGACTGTCAGCCAATCTCGGAGCTTTTCGCGTTGTGAACCAGGTAACTTGTCAGCCATCTCTCTGGCGCAGTGTGCTGCTAGGTGGGCGTGTGCTACATCATCTTGTTCAAGCAATGTCTCAATCAATCGCCCGGCTGCCTGATCAGCCAACTGGGGGTGCGCTCCGGCCAGCAGTATCACTTGCTCCCACCACCCGTCTGGGTGGGGGGCATGGCGCAAGATCTCTTTTGTCAAGCGCTCCTCGCCGAGATTCACCAGGTATGTAGCAGCCATGTATTCGCGGAACGCCTGGTGTGCAAAGGTATAGCTATCGTCCTTCACGGCAATGAACAAGCCGCTCCGCTCGTATGTTAACTTCAGAAAAGCGCATGCCCATTCTATAGCGCTTGCCTGATCGACATGCGTTTCCGCACGATAAAATTTGGCCAAGGTCTTGATAGCCATCTCGGACTGTATTTCTGATATGCGAGCTCGATGCATGTGCCAGGCCAGCGTTGCCAGCGCACGCCGCTGAAACTTGATGGTTTGGCCTGGGCTTGGTGAGAGGATGTTCCATGGCGATAACTCTTCAGGGTGATATAGCTCCCGTTTTTCGTACTCCCATCGCCCTGATAATAAAGTGACAATCTCATCCAGATCGCCCGCACGGCGATCGGCCAAAGGGGTCAACGCCAGGATAGTGCACACCAATGGATTGTTCGTCAAGGGAGGCAGATGATCGTGTGTGATAGCCGTCAGCAGTCTGTCGGTTTCAAGCACGCTTGTCTCCTTGCCGCCGGTCAGGGCTGTGAGCAAGCTGGTGATCAAATCTTGGCTATCCTCAGGTTCCAGATCGAGTATGTCGCACACCCTAGGCTCAGGCAGTGCCCAACGGATCAGGCTATCATCCCGATAAGCGTGTGGGCGCGAGGATAAGATAAACAAATTGCCATCAGGCATATAGTTGCGAATAAAAGCCGAAACTTGCCGGGCCACTTCTATGCGCAAGTCACTTCCATCCCCCAACGTCCCAGTGACCTCATCTAGCGCGTCCAGCAGCAGGCAGCATTTGCCTTTCTCCAGCCATTGTTCCAAGCCATGAAGTGGAAGATGAACATTAGCTCCTTCCAAGTGGTATTTCAAGTAAGCTAATAGGGCGCACGGCTGTGGTTCTGCCCAGTGGCCAGCATCACGCTTGAGAAACACGCCAAAATTTCGCAGCGATATCAGCAGCGGCAAAAGGGGAGGCCCGCTCCACTCCAGATTTTCTTGGTACTTGCCGCCGGCAAAAGAGAGTGCAATGTATCGCAAAAGCGTGGACTTGCCGCAGCCGGTCTGGCCGCGCAGCAGAAGACACTGGTATTTTCTCAAAAGCGATGGAAGAGTAGCTAGATGGCTGATGTCTGCACGTGGTGACTGACGATATTCCGTAGGAGGGATCAGCCAGGTGGGACTTGCCATGGCGTCTGGGTTAGTCATTCGCAATGGCACAAACACATTCTCTATATCGGCCTCGGTCGCACCCTTGTCCCTGTGGGATCGGATGAATTGGAAAGATAGCTTGTTATATCTCTTGAGCACGAGACGGTTTATGGCAGTGATGTCTTCCACAGCCATCGATGAATTCGTAGTAGGTGATGTGGAGGATGGAGTGCCGGACTGTGAAGTCGATTGTCTCCACGCTGTAAGTGCGTACTTTCCAGGGGCATTTTTATATGTGAGATGATCTTCGGCCCAAAAGCCACCTTGTGCAGCGGAGTAGCGCCTGAGATAAACCGTCCCGCTTCCAGCAGCCAGGTCGAGCTGTACCCAGCTGACCATGTTGGGGAAATCGCGCGTCTCGTAGCATGCGCCACAGGCCAGCACCATCGCTGTGCTGTCGGGCGTAGTCAAACGCGTGGCGTAATTTTTGTGCAGATGTCCATGCAGGATGAAATCGCAACCTTTGTGGAGCAAGGCGGCGCTGTCATCCTGATCAAAGTCGCGCAGCCAGTCAAAGGGGTGGTGCAGCAACGCGATTTTCAGATCGGCGCCCTGCGCCTGCTCCAACGCCGCCCGCGCCTGGCGCTCGCCGATGAGCAGGCCCTCGGCCTTGTCCTGGTCTGAGGCGCACAACCAGGCCGAGTTGAGGCCGAGCAGAGCTATCTGCTTGCCCTCTACCTTGATCTTGCGGACGTAAAAGTAACGCTCATCGTCAAAGCTCAGCTTGGGTGCAAAGAACGTGTTGAACCAGTCCGCATAGCCCTTGAAGCGCGCCATAATCAAATGGCGGTCGAGGGGAGTTTTAAGCAAGGTGTTAGTCGAGTCGAGATCGCTCAGTGACTTGCTGATGGCCTTGGCACCATCGCTGACCAAATTCCGGTCGACGTCGTGATTGCCGGGGATGACGAACAGCCGGGTGCGGCGGAGGCCGGTCGTTTTCAGCAGTGCGTCAAAGAA
>JAFGFO010000047.1 GCA_016931085.1 Thermoflexales bacterium | reverse complement strand
TCGTCACCAGACGATTTATGCCGAGCGATGTGCTCAAAACAAGCACAAAATCAGGCACGGCGCAAACCCCCTTTTGGGGGAGCGGAATATGAGTACATATCCAAAGGACTTGAGGGACGAGTGCAGACACACGGCTCCGTTCGACAGCCCGGCCTCTCGAATGGCTTGCACCAGGTCATTAAAAGTCGTGGCGCCATCAGGCAATGGCGCACCATCAAGAAATGGCATGCTAATACCTCTGTCTGCGCTTGGGATAGGCCCGGAAAGGCGTGCGCGGCTCGAGGCTGAGCCAGTCCGCGTCCCGATCCAGGCGGGAAAGCGAGCGCAGCAAATCAAAAGTCACCCAGCGAGAAACCTGGGGGCGCGGGGGGTATTCCCACAAGCCATACGGGCCTTGCAGTGAAAGCACCCAGTCTGCCAGGGCAGCAACTCGCTCGTCGGAGCGGGTCGCGCCGGCGCGCCAGCACATGTCAAGCACTAGCCCCACGTCAAAGCGAGCGTGGTAGGTGAGGAAACCCCGCACCGGCTCCGCACCCAGCAGGCGCGCGAGCTCAAAGCCCAACGCGTGCTTGTCACGGGTCTCACGCCCCAGCAGCAAATCGAGCGCCCGGCGCGCCTCCTCCCCCTGGCAGCGTCCTGGATGCAAGACCAGGCAGCCCAGCGCCCCGGTCGTGTTCGAGCGGCAGCCCCAGCGCGAGTGCGCCAGGCGCCGGTAGCCCCCCACCCTGCCATAGGTCCCACCTGCCGTGCCCGTGGGCCAGGCACCATCGGGCAGCCGTTGCGCCAGCAGCCATTCGTAGGCGTGCTCGGCGCGGGGGTCAGCCGCGTAGCCACAAGCCGCCAGGGCACGCAGCGGCAGTGCCGTCTGCAGCGGGATCATGGAATAGCTCTCGCCGCCCTCACCCCTCTTCCACGCTCCCGGCATCGGCCAGGCACCATCTTTGCGCTGTAGAGAGAAAAGATAATCTGTGCCGCGCTGCACCGCCGGATGATCGGGTCCAAAGCCCAGGTAACCGAGCCGGGCCAAGGCCTGGGCTGTGGCACGCGAGGCATCGCCGCGCAGCTCCAGGCCCTCACTCGACCAGGATCCGTCGGCTTGCTGCTGCACGAGCAGATCAGCCACAAGCGGGTCTGTCTCGCGCAGCTCGAGCAGCTCGCACACTTCCGGGTCGTCCGGCGGCCGGTGAAGCAGATCACGCAGGACGAGCAAGCGCAAGTTTGGGGATGGGTCAGCCAACAGCAAAGGTATCCAGACTTGAGAAGCTTGTGTCATAACCCCATTATAACATACTATTGTAGCGCAGTTCATCACGTGTTATAATAAAGATAAACAAAAGGCTACTCCCTTTACATGAGAAATGACAATGGAAACTTTACCAAAATGGGGAAACCCGGGCTTGTGGGCGTGGTTCAAGCCACGCATAGAGATCCTTGTTCCTGTGATCGGACTGGTGTTGTTCTTGTTGATGAACGGCAGTGGAGATCGACCGGCAGGCTTACCTGTTTTGGCAGGTATTTGCGTGCTGGCTGGGGTGTATAGCACGTTAATCGTGCGTACACCCAAGTTCTCCAACCCAGCCAAGCAACCGCAACAGATCGAGAAACAAGACGCCTGGAAAACCTTGGGGCAGGTCGCGCTGGTAGTGATTGGGGCGGCTGCCATAGCGATCCTTACATCGATGTCCAGTCAAGAGGATAGTGAGTCCAGCAGCTCGCTGGGCATGTATCTGATTATGCTACTGATAATCATCGGGACCGCGACAGCGGGACTGCTCGCCGAGAAAACCCTTCCCGTGGACTTGCTTCCCCTGTTTCGGCAGAGAGACCTCAATCGCGTTTTGTATGTGCTGTCCGCTGCATTGTTCATCACCATGTTGGTGATGATTGTCGGTGGTATACTGTCCAGCAACATCGGGCAAGCAGTGTCCTCCCTGGTTGGCGAGACACCCCCAACCCAGGACGCGGGTGAGTACTTTGACAGATCCCAGTGGCCGTTCTTGCTGCTCGATATGCTCATTGGGGCCGGGTTGTTCGAGGAGCTGCTGTTCCGCGCCGGGGTCATGACGCTGGTTTGGAAACTCACCAAAAGATGGGGCTGGGGCTTGCTGATCTCGGCAGTCTTGTTTGGATTCTACCACATCACTCTAAGCAGCCTAAGCAACCATTTCTTGGAAGCACCGGCCTATTCGGTGGTGTCCTCAGCAGTGATGGGGCTGATCCTTGGCTGCATCTATCGCTATCGCGGCCTCTCGATGGTTATACTCGTCCATGCCCTGAACAACTTTGTCGGCCTTATGATGTTCAGTTAGTAAGAAAAAACATAGTGAAACAGCCGCCGCTGCACCACAGGATATTTGGCGATTGCCGACCGTAGATGAGGCCGTGCGTTCCATGGCCCGCCACTCATCTCTCCAACACCTCGCGCAAATAGGGCGCGGTTGGCGTATGGCCGGCAGCCACCAACTCTGGCGAGCCATTGGCAATGATCCAACCGCCATCCGGCCCGCCGCCGGGTCCAAGCTCGATCAGCCAGTCGCAAGCCGCCAACAGGTGCGGGTGATGTTCGACGACGACAACTGTGTTGGGGTCAGCGGACCTATCACCATCAACCAAGCGGTGCAGCACGCCCACCAGGCGTGCGACGTCTTCCATATGCTGCCCGACGGTAGGCTCGTCGAGGATATACAAGGTGCCGGGCGATGTCTTGAGGCATAGTTCCCGGGCAATCTTGAGTCGTTGGGCCTCCCCACCAGACAAGGCGTGGCCCGGCTGGTGCAGGGCCAGATAGCCCAGGCCCACCTCGCGTGCCGCCTGCAAAGGGCGCGCCAACGCCTCCTCGTCGTGCAAGTGCTCGTAAACCTGGTCGATCGTCAGCATGTCCAACTCGGGCAAAGCCAGACCCTGCAGCCGGACCTCCCACGCTTCAGGCAAGTAACCAGTACCCCGGCACGTTTCGCAGGGCACGTGAAGCGGCGGCAGGAAAGCCATATCGATCTGGATCGAGCCATAGCCGTTGCAAGCCGAACAGGTTCGAGACAGTCCCTTTTCGTCCAGGCCCATCGCCTGGGCATCGTCGCTGGCCGCGTACAGCGCCCGCAGCGGCCGGTCCAGGCCCAGGAAAGCGGCCGGGCTGGTCACGCCGGCCCGCGCCTGGTCGATCACGAGCGTGCGCCCAGGCGCGCCTTCGATGGCCTCGTGTTCGCCTGGCTCGATCGGCTCTTGAGCCACCGACGTGGTGTACTTCTTGGGGGCCAATGCCCGCCCTAGCGTGTCAATCAGCAAAGTGCTTTTGCCCGAGCCAGACACGCCGCACACACCGACCAACACCCCCTGTGGCAAGCGCACGTCTTCGCCGCGCAAATTGTTGGCGCGCGCGCCGCGTATCACCAGCCAAGCGCGCGGCTCGCGGCGAGATCGTCTCACATCTGGGCGCCGCTCGCCGCGCAGCCAACGGGCCGTCACGGTAGCAGCCTGGGCAAGCTGGGCCGGGGTTCCCTGGGCCACAATCTCTCCACCGGCGGCACCGGCGCCCGGCCCCATATCGACCAGGTAATCGGCCGCGCCGATGACGAGTGGCTCGTGCTCGACCAGGATCACGGTATTGCCCTCGTCACACAACTGGCGCAAGGCTCCCAGCAACGCCTCGACCTCAGATGGGTGCAGCCCCCGTGACGGTTCGTCGAGCAGCACGGTGAGCGAGGTCAGGCCGCTGCCCAACAAGCCGGCCAGCTTGATCCGCTGGGCTTCGCCGGCCGACAGCGTGGCCGAGGGCCGGTTGAGATGCAGATAGCCCAGGCCAACTCTCAGCAGAAAGCGCAAGCGCCTGAGAACAATCTCGACGCCATTTCCTAATGGCGCCGCCACATGAGCCTGGTCGAGAGGCACGGCCTCCAGAACGTGGAGCAGCTCGGATAAGGGCATTTCGCTCAACTGGTGAACGTTGTACCCACCCAGCGTCACGGCCAGGTACTCGGGCCGCAGGCGAGCGCCCCGGCAGTCCGGACAAGCTTGTGTCTGCGTGTACGTCCCACCCACGTCCCAATCGCGAATCCAGCCGTAAAAACCCGGGAAAGTGGCCGTCTTGGTCGTCGCCCGGCCGCTGCGGCTGTGAAAGGTCACCTCCATCGGGTCCGGATCGCCAAACAGGAAAATCTGCTGGGCCTTGGGCGACATCTGGTTCCATGGGGTAGTCGCCGGGTCAAAGCCGTAGCGGGCAGCCACGGCCTGAACCATGTCATAGCCGCCATTAAACGGCTTGCACAGATACCCCTTCGGGAAAAAGCCCGGCGAATACATCGCCCCGCCGCACAACGGCTTGTCAGGGTCGACGATCAGCTTGTCCGGCATGGGAAGCTGGAGAGATCCCACGCCGTGACATGTCAAGCACACCGCGGCGTAGGTGGTGGGTGAAAAATGCCTGGGTTCGGCAGCCGGGGCACTCGCCCCACAGGCGGAGCAGTGCCAGGCTTGATCCCCGTTATCTCGAAAATAGCTTCCAGACCCTAAAGGTTTTCCTAAACCTTTAGGGTCTATTTTCGTTCCGGAGGCGACGCTCACCTGCCGCTGCATAGCTGCCCCACATTCCAGGCAGGCCCGCTCCCCGACCCACGCCAGCAGCACGGCCAGGTGGTGCGCGATCTCGGTCGCCGCGCCAACCGCAGCCCGGTAATCGTACGAGCGGCGCCGCTCGGGTCCAAGCGTCAGCGTCACGCCCAGGCCGGTCACGCCATCCACAGCCGCCTCCGGTCCCTCTCGCGTGGTCTGCCGCTCGTACAGCGACAGTGTTTCGAGAAAGCGCCGCCGGGCCTCGGCTTCGAGCACGTCACCGACCAGGCTCGATTTGCCCGAACCCGACACGCCGGTGACGACGGTCAACTGCCCCTTAGGGAAATCCACGTCCACGCCCTTCAGGTTGTGAACGCGCGCGCCCCGCACCGCGATGCTGGACGAGCGCCTCACCCCTCTACCCTGCCGGCGCGACAGCGGCTTGACCTCGGCTTCCTCCCGCAGCGCCCGGCCGGTAACAGATTCCTTCGCCTGCTCTAGCCCGGCCGGCGATCCCGCGTACAACAGACGGCCACCGCGGGGGCCGGCGCCAGGCCCCAGGTCAAGGACCCAATCGGCAGATCGGATGATATCCGAGTTATGCTCGACGACGACGATCGTCGCCCCGCTCCGAACCAGCCGGTCCAGCACGGTCAGCAACCCGGCGATATCGTGTGGATGCAAGCCGGTGGAAGGCTCGTCAAGCACCAGCAGGCGTTCGGACAGCCCCGGCTGGCCAAGATACTTGGCCAGCTTGACGCGCTGCGCCTCGCCGCCTGAGAGCGTGGGAGAGGGTTGGCCCAGGGGCAAATAACCCAGCCCCACGTCGTGCAGCGCCTCCAGGATATGCTTAGCCATCCGGCGATCTTTTGGGGGCAGGCCCTCTGCTTCGAGCAGCAAAAGAAGTACTTCAGAAACAGACAGACCATAAAAATCGGCAATGGAAAAATGGCGGCCCGCCAAACTGACCTGGGCAGACAACACCTCGTCCGAGAAACGTTGGCTGTCACACGCCTCACAAGGGATCCAGGTCGACGGCAGATAGCGCATCTTGACCTCGACCGCGCCCATCCCGTTGCAGGCCGGGCAGGCACCTTCCGGGCGGTTGAACGAAAAATGCGAGGCCGACATGCCGGTGACAGAAGCGAAATAATCGCGAATGACGTCGGATAACTTGGTGTAGGTAGCCGGGTTGGAACGCGGATTGTGCCCGATGGGTCCCTGGTCGACCATAACCGGCTTGAGCCACGCCCCAACAACAGCTCGGCATCCGCTAGGCTTGCCTGCAGACAGTGAAGCAACCAGCACATCTTCCACCAGGGTGCTTTTGCCCGAACCCGACACACCAGTGATGACAGTCAGGCGGCCCAGGGGGATAGGCACATCGATGTCTTGGAGATTGCGCAGGGTCGCGCCCTGCACAAGGAGCCATTTATCTGGCTCTGGCCGGCACTGAGGGGATGGGACTCGCTCTCGCAGGCTGAAATAGCGGCCGGTGGGCGTGTCGGCTTTCCACAACCCGGCCGGGGTGCCGGCAAACAGCAGGCGCCCGCCCTCGCGGCCGGCGCCCGGCCCCAGGTCCACCGCCCAATCGGCCCCGGCTGCCGCGACCCGGTCGTGCTCGACGTACACGACCGGCCCGGCCAAGCGCCGAAAGACCGGCAGCAGGCGAGCCACGTCGGCCGGGTGCTGGCCGATCGTTGGCTCATCGAGCACGTGCAGCATGTCTTCCAGCCAGCTGGTCAGGGCCACTGCCAGCCGCACCCGCTGCGCCTCGCCGCGCGACAGGCTCGGCGCGGGGCGGTCCAGCGCGATATAGCCCAGACCCACCGCGTCCAGTGCCTCCAACCGCCGCTCGATCTCGACTCGCAGCCGGGCGGGGAAATCGCCCTCTTCCTCGGCCAGGAGCGCGCGCGCATCCTCCACCGGGCGGGCGAGCAGCTCGGGCAGTCGCAGCCCGCGCCAGCGGACGGCGGCCGCTTCTGGATGCAGGCCGGTCCCATCGCAGCGCGGGCAGCCCTTTCCATCGCAGTGCGAGCAGGCTGTATGGAAATGCACCGGCTCGAGCTTCCCAAACCACATCCCGCAAGACAGGCAAAGCGGCGCGAGCGAAAGCGTCCAGGCACAGTCGTTTTTGCCCCGGACGACAAGCGCTTGCGCGCCCAGCGCCTCGGCGGCCTGGAGGGCTTGACGAGCCGCCCTGGGGGAGGCCGAAGCCAATCGAGCGACTTGAACCTCAATTGTGTGGGAGGAGCCAGGCTCCAGCGCCAGCGCATCGCCTGCTTTCAGGCCGTGGCCGGCTGCGAGCTGGCCGTCTATAAGCAAAGCGCCAGGCCCAAACGCCCCCAGCAGTGTCTCCAGCAGCGTGCGGTGGCTGCCTCGAACATCGTGCAGCAGAGGGACAAAGACAGCGACCGGGTGCTGTTCGGCCAGAACAAGCAGGCGCTCGACGACCTGGTCGCCGCTCAGCACGGCCACGGTCTGTCCGCAGCGCGCGCAGCGCCGCTCTCCAAAGCGGGCGTAGAGCAAGCGCAGGAAAGGGTGCAAGCCAGAGGCCGACGCCAGGGTCGAGTTGGGGTTGCGATTGAGCACGTTCTGCTCGACCGCGACCGCCGGTCCCAGGCCGGTGATGGCCTCTACCCTGGCGGGAGACAGGCGCAGGTGGGTCGAGCCGAGCGAAAAGACCTCCAGGAAACGCCGGCGGGCCTCGTGGTACAAGGTATCAAAGACCAGCGAGGTCTTGCCCGAGCCGGACACGCCGGTGACGACGGTCAGCCCCTGGCCGAACTCGACGTCGACGTTCTGCAGGTTGTGTTCGCTGGCGCCCTTGATGTGGATGCTCACAAAGCCAATTGTACCATATCTTCTGAAAAGCCAGATCATGCGTAGTCACATCAGGCGCTGAGGGCTTACCGCAGACAGCACATCCCTGGATTGGCTCTCAAGTAGTTCAAACACCGCTGTTTCACTGACCGCCTGGGTACACCCCAAGATAGTCACTCCAACAATTTGCGGCGGGGTCTTACGCCTGTTCGCTGCTACGGGTGAGGTATTGCGCGGCGACCGTGTACCAGGTCCTCACACTCCCTTGCCAATCCCACTCCACCCAGAATCTCAAGCTCTTGCAGGAAGACATCGGTGCTGATTGGCTCATTCACGTCGTTTAGTAAACGCCATATTTCATCGAGTGATTTCCCTTGCATCTGCAACCTTTGGTCAAGGAAGTAAGCAATTAACGCACCACCATTATAGACTTTGCAGTACTCCTCATTTGCGCCCTTTCTCACCAAGTTCTCAGATGCCTGAACGAGATTGATTGGAAGCCACTGTCCATCAATCCCCACAAACTCCAGGTCTCTGCGTCCATACAGCTTGTCGAGATGCTCGCTCAACTCGTCGGATGACCATATACCCGCCGAATAGAGAGCTTTCCCTTCATAGTACTCGGTGAACCCCTCCTCGATCCAGTTAGCATCGGGAGTGCTTTCTACCGTTCTCCCATTCCACCAATGAAACATTTCATGTGAGATGGTAGGCAGATCGTCAGAGGTAACCAGGCTGTTGGTTCCTGACGCTCCGCCGTGGATTGGTTCATCGGAAAATACCGTCAGTGCCCAATAGGGTGTCGCGCTGTGGAGAGAGACTCCTGTGAGTTCTCCCATAGTCTCAAAGAGGTGAGGGATGTCTTGCAGGCCGTAATCGAGTTGCTCTTCGTTCAATTCAGCGTAGACACCCAGCAGGAGTGCGCTGTCTCCCACTTGTGTAGTTGTAACAGACATGGGCCCTAACCCAAAATAGGTGTTGCGTATATGCGCAACAGGCGTCTCGAGTTCGCCACTTCCCCACGGAGAAATCAAAGTCCATTCATCCGGCAAGAAGAATTGCAGTCGAGCTCGGCCTGCTGAATCATCCAGAACGTCGATATAATTCAGCATTCCAGAAATGCTCTTTAGCGTGAGCGGCGTATACAGCACTACCATTCCCCTGAGATAACCGAAATCGGGTCCCAGGTAACTTCTAGGGGCCTGGCCTTTCATCCAGTAAGGGTTCACATCGTAGTCGATCTCTACCGCCTTCTGGCTAAAGCCCGTCCAGACGCTGCGCGCATCGGCAAAACCGGGGAGGGTTTGCCAGTTCGGCAGGAGCTGGCTGCCTCTTCTCACAGAGAAGTGTTCCACACGATGCAGACCTCTATGGTTTGTATCACGCAGCCATAGTGTCACGAACGGCCGGCTGGGGGGATGCATGACCATATTCACATGCACGATGCCACTTGCGGGGTCACGAACGTCAACCGTATACTCGACCCTGGCTTCTCTGCCGCTCATACCACTCAGCAGGTATAATACGAAAAGTGCCAGGCACACCAGCACTATGATTAGAACCCGGCTTGCTCTCTTGGTCAATTGTGTCTCCTTGATACAGATCCGCAATAACGAGCACAATCGCAAAGCGACATACCCCCCTGATTATACCAGTTTTCTGACCTGATGGGTAGCCCAACAACACTTGTACCCTACAAGACGCAAACGCTGCCCATAGGCCAACCATCAGCCCTCACCCCAGCCTGTCGCCTGGCTGCATAAAAGCCAGGACTACAACACTTGCCCCCAATACCAAATCGTGCTACACTATAGCCAAGGAGCACTATGCCGATCCGGGCCGTCATCTTTGATATCGGCGGCGTCATCCTCCACACGCGGAACCACGACCGGCGGTGTGCGTGGGAGGAGCGTCTGGGGCTGCCTCAGGGCCAATTAGGGCAGATTGTATTCGGCTCGGAAGCGGCCGCTCGCGCCGCTTCCGGTGAGGTGCTTGAGGGCAAGGTGTGGAGGGAGGTGGGCCGCACGCTTGAGCTGAGGGACGATCAGCTCGCTGGACTGCGGCGCGACTTTTGGGCGGACGAGCAGCTCGACCTCGAGCTGGCGCAGTTCATCCAAAGCCTGCGCCCGCGCATCAAGATCGCCATCATCACCAATGCCTGGTCGGACGCGCGCGCTATCCACAATTCCAGGTTTCAACTGAATGCGTGGACAGATGTGGCCATCTATTCTGCGGAGGTCAAGCTTGTCAAGCCGGATGCGCGCATCTACCAACTGGCACTCTCTCAACTAGGCGTCCGCGCCGACGCGTGCGTGTTTGTGGACGACGTGCTGGTGAACGTGCAAGCAGCGCAGGCGCTCGGTATGAAGGGTGTCCAGTACAAGGACACTCCGCAAGCTATCGCCGAAATCCAGGGATGCCTAGCCTGAATCTACCATGCGCCTGAAGGCAGGGGCTTTGCGGCGGCAGTTGGTAAAAACTCAACCCACTATACTAGCGCCAGGTCGGACTGCAGCGCAAGGTCGAGGTCAGGCAACTCCTGGCTGGTGATGGCAGCGTATAGCACATCGGGGTCAAGATCTGCCTGGTTAGGCCAGCAAATAGTGCCCAACTCGGGCTCTACACGCACCAGAGCAAAGTAGGCCGGGTCTTGAAGCGGCGCAAAGACGCCGGTAAACGAAACAAGTTGAGACACATCCACCTCGCCTTCTGCTCCATCCTCGAAAACCAGGTAAAGACGGTAGGAACTCAACGGCCTGACGCTCACAATGTCTTGCAGCATATCATCACTCCAATGGATCGATCTTGGCAATCTCGGCTTGCTGGCGAGCCAGTTCCCAATTGTCTGCCAGTTCTTTCGGGTGCAGCGCGGCCCACTCCATGACCAATCCCAATACCCTGGGGGGCAAATAGCCCTTCAACAAGGCCGACGGCCGTATCGCAATCAACGCTTTGTGTCTACCATAACTCGCATGGAAGTGCGGCGGCGGATGGTCGCCATAGTTCATCGTGATGATGACACCAAAGAAACGGCTGACTTCCGGCATAAAGCTATCTGTCCTTTATCCCCTTTATCCCATTATACCACGCTTTCATTTTCAGCGTCGGCGAACAAGCGACATGTGCCTTCCACTGGACAAGGAACAATGAATCGTCTATAATTACGGCCAAGGCGCCACTCAGAAGTGGCGGGCATATACCAACAAAGGCAAGAAACTATGACAGACACAAACGAGCAACTTGATCGGCAAACAAACGAAACCGAGGCCGCCAGCGCGACTCACTTTATCCGGCGCGCCATCGAAGAGGACATGAAGACGGGCCGCTTTGGAGGCCGGATTCACACCCGCTTTCCGCCCGAGCCTAACGGCTACCTGCACATCGGCCACGCCAAGGCCATCTGGATCAACTTTAGCATGGCGGGGGAGTATGGAGGCAAGAGCAATCTGCGCTTCGACGACACGAACCCGGTCAAGGAGGACGTCGAATACGTCGAATCCATCCAGGAGGACATCCGCTGGCTGGGATTCGACTGGGAAGACCGCTTGTTTTACGCCTCGGACTATTTCGAGCCGTTGTACGAATTCGCCGTCAAGCTCATCAAAAAGAGCAAGGCCTACATCTGCGACTTGAGCGCGGACGAAATCCGCGCGTATCGCGGCACGCTCACCGAGCCTGGGCGAGAGAGCCCGTATCGCAATCGTCCGGTCGAAGAGAACCTGGAGCTGTTCGCGCGCATGCGGGCGGGTGAATTTCCCGACGGCAGCCGTGTCCTGAGGGCCAAGATCGACATGGCCGCCGGTAACCTGAACATGCGCGATCCGGTGCTCTATCGCATCCTGCACGCCGAACATCACCGGACCGGCAACGCCTGGTGCATTTACCCGACCTACGACTTTGCCCACGGCCAATGTGACTCGATCGAGGGCATCACGCACTCGATGTGCAGCCTGGAATTTCAAAACCACCGCCCGCTGTACGATTGGTTCCTGGACGAGTTGGAAATCTTCCATCCGCAGCAGCTCGAGTTCGCTCGCCTGAACCTCACCTATACGGTCATGAGCAAGCGCAAGCTGCTGCGATTGGTCAAGGACGGGCACGTCCGGGGCTGGGACGACCCGCGCATGCCGACCCTGGCGGGGATGCGCCGGCGCGGCTACACACCCGAGTCCATCCGAAAGCTGTGCGAGCTGGCTGGCGTGGCCAAGGCCTACAGCATCGTCGACATCGCTTTGCTCGAACACTGCCTGCGCGAGGACCTGAACAAGCGCGCGCAGCGCGCCATGGCCGTGCTGCGCCCCCTGCGCGTGGTGATTGATAACTACCCAGAGAACTTGGCAGAAGAGCTGGAGGCCGTGAATAATCCAGAAGATGCCAGTATGGGCACGCGCAAACTGCCTTTCTCGCGCGTGCTGTACATCGAGCAAGAGGATTTTCTGGAGGATCCACCCAAAAAGTTCTACCGCCTGGCGCCCGGCCGTGAGGTACGGCTGCGTTACGCCTACTTTATCACCTGCGTGGGCGTGGTCAAGGACGAGCAAGGCCAGGTAGTCGAGCTGCACTGCACGTATGATCCGGCAACGCGCGGCGGAGATGCGCCGGACGGGCGCAAGGTTAAGGCCACCCTGCACTGGGTTTCAGCAAATCATGCGATCGAGGCCGAGGTGCGCCTGTACGATCGCCTGTTTACCAAGCCCAATCCAGAAGCGTCGGAGGAAGAAGAGGAAACGGATTTCATATCGAATCTGAATCCGAACTCGCTCGATGTTTTGCAGGGCTGCCGTGTCGAGCCTGGCCTGGCTGGAGCTGCGCCAGGCAGCCTGTACCAGTTCGAGCGGCAGGGCTATTTCTGCGTCGACCCCGACTCGGCCGGCGGCACGCTCGTCTTTAACCGGAGCGTCCCCCTGCGGGATACGTGGGCCAAAGTGCAGCAGCAAGAGAATCGCTGAGGCGCTGAAATCACTGAAAACGCTGAGGGGCACTATACTTGGTGTTTAGACTAATCTCAAACGACCCCCATATACGGGAGTATCGCTAATCGCAACCACCATATGTGGTGGCAAATTTGGCC
>JAFGFO010000046.1 GCA_016931085.1 Thermoflexales bacterium | reverse complement strand
GGCCAAATTTGCCACCACATATGGTGGTTGCGATTAGCGATACTCCCGTATATGGGGGTCGTTTGAGATTAGTCTAAACACCAATAAAAGCTCAAGCGTTACGCATGACTATAGGAAGGTAGATACGATAAGGGTGAAAAGCCGGGTTGATCACCTCGTTTGACCAGGCACAGTTGTTGATGCTCCCGTCCAAAGGGTAGACGCAGGCACGGTTGGTAACGGTGACGGTCCAGCCCAAGGTACCTGGAACACCTACCCATACGACAAAGCTGAGTGTGAGCTGGTTGGAGGGAGTGACGGCCAACGTGCCGGTGACGATGTTGCCGGCCTGTTGGACGCCGGCGGGCTGCGCCAGGAAGCGCACAAAGGTCACGTCTTTCAGGGGATCGTAGAGATTGAGCCGCGTGCCAGGCGTGGCCGAAAGAGTCAGGGTGTAGGTCAGTTCGTCGCCATAGTTCACCTGGCCTTGGGGAGTGACCGACTTTTCAAAGTGGGTGTTGTTGTGGCTGAACACGACCACGCCATCACTCACTTTGCTCGCAATGTAGATGTGTTGGCTGTCGGGGCTGACCGTCACATTCATAGGGGTGTTGAGACCATCCACGTTACCGCCGTAGAGCATGTCCCTAAACGCTTCACGATAAGTGAGCTTGCCCGTCGCCGCATCCCGGCTGAATACCACCAACGCGTGATCCGTGCCCTGGCTTACCACGTAGACATATTGGCCATCGGGGCTGACCGCCACTGACTTGGCTGTGTCTAGGCCATCGTCAGTGCCAGGCGGAGTTGCGCTGTCATCTTTGTGCACTTCGATAGCAGTCAGCCAGCCGCTCGTCGTATCCCGGCTGAACACCTCCAGGGCCTTGGATTGCATACACGAGACATAGACATTTTTGTCGTCGGGGCTGACCGCAATGGATTCGGCCCCGAACATGTTAACGTCTGTAATGATCCCCATGTAGCTCAGCGTTCCCGTCGGCGCATCCCGGCCAAACAACGCCACCGCATTGTCGCTAAAGCTCGCCACATAGACGTTCTTCCCGTCAGGGCTGACCGCCGCCGACCTGGCAGCGGCCAGGCCATCCAGGCCGTTTTCGCCATCCTTGTAGGCCGCGATGAACGTCAGTCTCCCCGTCGTCGCGTTCCGGCTGAAGACAGCCACGGCGCTGTCATACTGGCTCGTGGCGTAGACCTGCTTCCCATCGGGGCTGACCATCACCGAATTGGCCCCCTCGAGGCCATCCACGCCGCCGACGCCATCTTGGTAGAACTCGACGAAAGCCAGTGTCCCACTCGCTACGTCCCGGCTGAACACGGCCAGTGCATTGTCGTAATAGCTCGCGATGTAGACGTGCTTGCCGTTATCGTTGGGGCTGAGCGCAATCGCATAGGCCCCATCCAGCCCATCGATAAAACCTACGCCATCTCGCTTAAACTCGACATACGTCAATGCTCCCGTCCCGGCATCCCGGCTGAACACGGCGACGGCTCCATCGTACATGCCCGTGGCGTAGGCGTATTTCCCGTCGGGGCTGATCCCCACCGCAGTGGCGCCGTTGAGGCCATTGAGGCCGGCGAGCCAGCCCCGATCGGCTTTGACGAAGCTCAGCGCCCCCGTCATCGCGTCCCGGTCGAACACGGCCACCGCATCGTCGTATTCTCCCAAGGCATAGACGTGCTCGCCGTCGGGGCTGACCGTCACGGCCAGGGCCGCGTCGAGGCCATCCACGCCGCCGACACCATCTCGTTGCACTTCGACAAAGGTCAGGCGCCCATTCACCGTCCGCGTGAACACCGCCAGTGCGTCGTCTTCCTTGCCCGCCACATAGATGTTGTTCCCGTCAGGACTGATCGCTATGCCGAGGGCCTTGTTGAGGCCGTCCACACCGCCGACGCCGTCCGTGTAAACCTCCGTCAAGCTCAGAGTCCCGCTGACCATCTCGCGTGTGAACATGGCCAACGTCCCCGGCCTACCCAGTAACGGGTTTCCACCTCCTGTGGCGTAAAAATAATTTCCGTCGGGGCTGATCGTCCCTCCAGAGGCCCCATAAAGAACTGTAGGATCCTTATAGATGCCGACATAGCTCAGAGTCCCACTGACCGTCTCGCGCCTGAACGTCAACAAAGAATTATCTCCGCGCCCCATCCTATCCAAAGAGCTCGTGACATAGGCAAAATTTCCGTCGGGGCTCAACGTCACGGAGGAAGCGCCAAAAAGGCCATCGGGGACATCCCCGCGGCCGTCCTGCTTGGCCTGAACAAAGCTCAATGTGCCCGTCGCCGCATCTCGCTTGAAGGTCGTCACTGCCCCTGGGATCGTGCCCGGCGCGTTCCCGGTGCTGGTCACGTAGACGTACTCCCCGGCCGGGTCAAGCGTCACATTCGTGATGCCGAAGAAGAGAAAGTTGGGCACGCCGCCGGCGCCGTTCCTTTTCGCTTCGACAAAGGTCAGATGCCCTGTCGTCGCATCCCGCCCAAACACCCCTACCATGCCTCCCGTACCGCCGGCGTAGAGATGGTTTCCATCGGGGCTGATGGCCAACGTCGTCAGCCCGCTGAGTGCGCCAGGGGTGACGCCGCCCACGCCGTCTTGGACGAACTGAGTAGGGGTCAGCACGCCGCTTGTAGCATTTCGCTCCAACACCGCTATGCCGTTGTCTTGCATAGCCCCGATGTAGACGAATTTCCCGTCGGGGCTGACGGCCACTGCAAACGGCGCATCGAGACCGTCAACACCATCCTTGACTGTCTGGGCCTTGGTGAGAAAGATCCCCGCAAGCACCGGCGCGGCGAGCATCAGCGCCAGCGCCAGGGCTGCGCACACTGTGACAGCAAGCTTCCCGCGAGTTTTGCCAGTCATTCTGTACCTCCTTTCCATGAGAATCGCCCGCTGCCATCTGCGCTGTGCGCACCTGAAGTGGGCAATCTATACGCGAGCTAGGCTAAAAGGTGGGTAAACTTCCGACTCGACCGCGACATCGATCAAGGTCGGCCGGTTCGATTTCAGGGCCGTGACGAAGGCTGGCTCAAAGTCTTCCAGCTTTTCCACCCTGTGCCCTTCGGCCCCGCAAGCCTTGGCATAGGCAACGTAATCCGGGTTGCCAAACTGCATGAAGGCGTGCTCGCCATACATGTTAATCAGGAACTTTTTGATAACGTTGAATTCGCCATTATTGAAGATCACCCACACGACAGGGATATTATACTGAACGGCGGTCAACAGCTCGAAACCAGCCATCAGGTAGCAGCCGTCGCCGACGCCGGCAATCACGTGCTTATCGGGATGGGCGCACTTCACCCCGATCGCGCCATTCGTATGGCTGGCCATGGGGCCGAAACTGCCTGGGTTCTGGTATCTTTGATTCTTGGTCAATTGCAGATAACAATTCAGCCATAACATGTGCGAACCGGCGTCGCCCAGCACGATGCTGTTCTCCGGCAGATTCCTGGAGATAAGCTTGACCATTTCGCCCGGGTGAACTTTAGCGCCGCCGTAGTCGATGGGCATGTCGTGCCACTTTTCCTTGTCGATTTGCCTTGGCTCCACGGCACCCACCTGTCCGGCAAGCGCCCTCATGATGCCGGCGACGGCCAGCTTGACATCGCTGACCATGCCAAAGTCGGCTTCGTACACCTTGCCGATCTCGTTCCCGTCAATGTTGACATGCATCAAGGTCTTGTTCTGATACAAGTCTGGCTTGAAGGCAAAGGTGGCGTTCTCGGCGAAGGAATTGCCCAGCGCCAAAATGAGACTGGCGCCGTCAAAATATCTCCTGGCGCCGGGGTCGCCGGCGGTGCCGTAGACTCCCAGCGAGAGCGGGTGATCTTCTGGCAAGATGCCCTTGGCATCCATCGTGGTCATGAAGGGAAGCTGAAATCTTTCGACAAACTCCAGCAGCTCTTTTTCGGCGTGACTCCTGACCGCTCCGTAGCCGATCAGGACCGCCGTCTGTTCTTTCCCGGCCATGGCTTTGGCCAGCCTGTCGGCAAAGGCCCTTATTTTCTTCTCTTGCGGCAAAGCAGGCTTGACCTCCAGCTTGATCTCTCTAAAGTTGCTGACGGTGGCCCCCGTCACGTCCTTGGGGATGTGAATATGCACGGGCCCAGGTCGTCCCTCGAAAGCGATATTGATAGCCTCTTCCAGGATATCGCAGGTCTGGTCGGGATCTTCGAGGATATAAGCCTTCTTGGTGGTGGCGGCGAACATCTTGTGGGAATCCGGAGTCCTGTTCAAGCCCGTGGATTCGTTGAGGGCACCTTTCCCCCTGGCGCCGGCAGACGTGTAGCCCGTGATCCCTAACACGGGCAGGGAGTCATAGTAAGCCACGGCCATTCCGGAAAACAAGTTAAAGGCGCCTGGCCCGCCGGTAGCAAAACACACGCCCAGTTTATCGGAGAACATGGAATAGCCGCAAGCCATAAAAGAGGCAGCTTGTTCATTGCGCACGATCAGCGTCTTGATTTGCCTCGAATCTCTCAAAGCCAACAACATAGAGGCATTGACCTGGCCGGAACCGCCGAAGACGTGATCCACGCCAAGCGCCTCGAGCGTTTTGACGATGGATTGGTTAACGTCCATGGTTATTCCTCTCGCTTGGGCTGACTGAATTTGCCGATGGCAAGTTTGGGCGGCCTTTTCGAGAAAAGTATCCCGTCCGTGGCAGCATTGTCCAGGCTGTATCCATCGAAGAACAGGTAAATGCGATCCTTAGGCACGCGGGTCACTTCGGAGAAAATCGTGATGTATTTGTCGGCCAGGATTTCTTTCTGCTCGTCGGTGAGCTCCAGGCTCTGAATAGTAATAGCAGGCATTTCTCTTCACCTCCAATCTTTGAAAGACTTCCGAAGTCTCCCCGCATGCTGGACAGAAGTGGGGTAAAACGGGCCAGGCTTCGGAAGTCTGCGGTGGGGAATTGGCTCGAACGAAAAAGACGTGTCCCCAGACCTGGCAGGTTGTCGGAGAGACGTTCTGATGAGCTTACCTTCCCGAAAGCTTTGAGCTTTCGGGAAGGTGGAAAATCGCTCTCTCCAACAGACTCCTAAAGATACGCCAACCCCTTTTCCCGTCTCTGCAACACTTCCACGATCTTTTTGCCGTAAGCGATCGAGGATTCCACGGAAGTGCCGGTTATGAATGGCCAATCGTATACCACGCAAGGGTTCTCGCGGTTCGTGGTGTCTGGGAAGCAGAGGCATTCGCCGTCCGGTCCCACGGCGTCGCGGGTGACGTCCTCGGCCGGCCACAGGAATCCCGGCGTGATGACATCGGTGTGCTTGTTGTCCTCGGTTTCCCCATACATCGGATAGGTGAAGTCGAAGCCGAGGAAATCCCAATCCCTGGGATGAGCCGTCACCTTTTTCCCGTAGATAATGCTCCTGTACTTGTTCCTGGCGTCGCGCGTAAAGGCGAGCGCCGTGATGGCATAGCACAGCGCGCCGATGAGCTTGTTCGAGTAGTACGCGTCGAGGAGCAAATTGTGCACGTGGACACTGTTGCACATGTCAATCATCGCGCCCAAACCGCCGGTAAGGACGATGGCGTCGTAATTCGCCATTTTGGCGTCCTCAAATTTAATGGAATGGGCCCACTCGTCTCCATCTGTGAGCGCCTTGATCCTGGCGCAGACTTCGGGCGGATTGGTCTTGCAGTGCTGAATCGGATCCACAAAATCAGGGTCGATGCTGACCACCAGGGGCAAGGGTTTCTTGCCCCGCGGCGTAGCTAATGTCACGGCGTGGCCTGCCTGCGTGATGACATCCCAAGGAGCTTGCAATTCCTCACCCCAAGTGCCGTAATTGGTTGCCAGAATTAAAACTTTAGCCATTTTGTTTTCTCCTTTCTTCTTTTTTTGCTTTGCCGCAGTTTTGGCCGAAGGTCAAAACTGCGTCGGTTCGGCTTTGCCGAACCGCCTAGACTAACTTTACTTTTCCTGGAATTTCCTCCTTGATGGGACTGAATACGTCGATAGCCTCGGTCTCGCCGATGGCTACAAACGAATGTTCCACGTTCGGCGGGATGAAGTAAGCGTCTCCGGCTTTAAGAATAAAGATCTGGCCCTCCATGCTTATTTCAAATCCACCCTTGATAACGTAGCCGAATTGCTCTTCTGGATGGGCATGCAGCCTGACGACACTCTTGTCCGCCATGTTCCAGTGCAAAACGTTCATGTTTTGGCCGGCACCCAGAATCTGGAGAAGCACTCCTTCGTCAAAATCCATTTTTTCTATTTTTTCGTGGTGACAGATCAAGAGCACCTCCTTCTGTGTGAAGAATGTAACGGCGGCTACAACGCTTTTTGGCCAACAAGAACCGCCGGGCTTCAGGTCGGATCAGGTGCATGGATCCAACTCGATCCATGCCGTTATTAGTATACCACTTTTAGGCGCAACACGCAACAGGGTCGACGATGACGCGGTTCGGCTTTGCCGAACCGACGCAGTCTTGGGCTGCGCCCAAACTGCTGCTGCCAGAGGAGGTAAGCGCTTGGTCGAGCAAGCACTTGCCCCCAAAGTGACATGCGCCGACGATGGCTAGGGCAATCGCATCTTGTTTCGCAACCGCCCACACCAATATTATTAATATAGTCGTCGTGCCAGGGCAAAAGGGTCGAAGGTCGCGATAAAATGCACATTTGGCTTCATCCCCCTAGATGCGATTGCCCTAAGACATTCAGGTTAACCTTGACAAGTTGCAAGAAGCGTGCTATTATATAGACGTATGTACAATCATCTATTTGTTTTCATTGCATACAGGGATTCGAATACACAAGGGAGAATAGGCATGAGTAAGACAGTAACTGATAACACGATCAAGACCGCCGTGCGCCAAACCTACGGCGATATCGCCCGCCGTTTCGAAGCCGCCCCAGACAGCGCGGACAATAAACCGGCACCGGCAAGCTGCTGCGGCCCATCGAAAACGAGCCAGCCAAGCTGCTGTGGCCCCTCCCCCGCAAGCGTCGAAAGCACGGGCTCAGCCGCCAAGCTTTACGCGCTTGAGGAAATCTCGGATCTGCCAGACAGCGTGACCGACGTCTCATTGGGCTGCGGCAACCCGGCCGCCATCGCCGAGCTGCAAGCCGGCGAGGTTGTGCTCGATCTGGGTTCAGGCGGGGGCATCGACTGCTTCCTGGCCGCCAAAAAGGTTGGGCCGCAGGGCAGGGTGATCGGTCTGGATATGACGCCCGACATGATCAAGCTGGCCCAGCGCAACGCGAAAAAGATCGGCCTGGCCAACGTCGAATTTCGCTACGGTGAAATGGAGGACATCCCCCTACCCGACTCCTCGGTAGATGTCATCATCTCCAACTGTGTCATCAATCTATCGCCGGACAAGGACGCCGTTTTCAGCGAAGCCTATCGCGTGCTGCGGCCTGGTGGGCGGATGAGCGTGTCCGACATCGTGGTCGACGGCGACTTGCCGGTCGCTATCCGCAGCCGGCTGGACGCCTGGGCCAGTTGCGTCGCCGGCGCCCTCGACGAGTGCGTGTACCTGGGCAAAATCCGCGCGGCAGGCTTTGCGGACGTGCAAATCGTGTCCCGTGACAAGGCCGGCGCCGGGCAGGTGACAGAGGAGGAGGCACAGCTCTTCCTTGGGGATGACGGGCAGGCTGGCGTTTCAGCCCAGGAAGTGGCTCAAAAAGTGGCCAGCGTCAAGGTCACGGCTCGCAAGCCGGCATAGTGGATTGGTATCATCTCAATATTTCGGGGTGCTTGGGCTGCGGGCCAGACTTCCGAAGTCTTCTTAGACTTCGGAAGTCTTCCATCGTCCCGCTTTTTTGAGAAGTTACGTGGATTGGATAGTTTCAGGTTTCACGTTTAAGGTTTCGGGTTCAAGCCTCAAGATGTCAATTCTTCGTTCTTGGCAATGTCTTTAAAGCGGACGAAAACTTCTCTCAAGAAAAAGCGTGCCCAGCACGAAGCAGACCAGCATCATGACGATCCCACTCCAATAAGGGCAATCCATCCCGACGTCAAAAATCGCGCCGGCCCACAGCGCCCCGGCGATGCGGCCCAGGCTGACAAAGGAATTGCTGAGTCCCAGCGCCGCGCCTTGCCCAATGCCGGCGCGTTGCGAGGTCAGCGAGTGGATAGACGGGCGCAGGAAGGTAACGGCGAACACAAAAAAGCCGGTAGCGGCCAATGTGGCCAAAAAGCTGTTTGCCGAGAGCAAGAATACAAAGCCCAATGCAGCGGCCAAAATGGAAGTCTTGATGACCTTAGCTTCTCCCCAACGTTTTGTAACGGGGCCTGTCAGAAAACCGCGGCCGATCAAGGCGATAAAGCCGACCACCGTCAGGATGGCACCCACGCGTTCAGGCGAGTAATCCAGTTTTTTGACGACGTACAGGCTAAAGATGGCCTCAAAGTTGCTCGTGCCCAAGGTCGCCAGGAAAGCCAAGAACAGCAAAAAACCGATCGGGCCGAACATAGCCTGCCATAGGCCGCCCAGGTTTATGAACTTGATCTTGCCCGTAACCTGGGCGCGGGCGGTGGGCGGCAGCGATTCGGGCAGCAGCGCCGCCGTCAGCACCAGCGAAACGAGAGACATCCCGGCGCCAATAAAAAAGGGGGTCGAGAGCGACCCTTTGGCAAACAATCCGCCGATGCCAGGTCCGATGATCGTCCCCGCCCCGGCCGCGGCGCCCAGCAGGCCCATCCCGCCGCCGCGCTCTGTACCTGAAGTGCTGTCGCCGATATAGGCCATGGCGGTAGCGAGTGTGGCCGAAGAAAGCACGCCTGAGAGTGCCCGCGAGACGTACAGCATCCACAACTCGGTCGACAGGCCAAAAAGCAGCATGGACAAGCCATAGCCCAAGATGCCGATCATCAAGATGGGCTTGCGGCCAGTCCGGTCGGACAGGCTGCCCCAGATCGGGCCAAACAGGAATTCGGTCAGTGCCGCGATGGCGACCAACAGGCCGAACGCGCTGCCGCCAGCCTCAAAGCGCTCGATGTAGAAGGGCAGGACCGGGATGACCATGCCAAAGCCCAACATCACGACCACCAAGGCAAAGGCCAACAGGTAGAGATTCCTACGATTCGTCACGCGCATAGTTCAACTCGCTAACAGTGCGTAGGGCAGGTGTCCATGTAAAGCGTGCCGTAAAACCTGGCGGCTATGGAAAGCCGCCCTACTATCCGGCGTGGAGTGCGACCGTGCCGGCGCTGCCATCCACGGTGATCACCTGTCCGCTCTGGATGCGCCGGGTAGCGACGCCAGTGCCCATCACCGCCGGGATGCCATATTCGCGCGCCACGATCGAGCCGTGGCTGAGCGGGCCGCCGATATCGGTGACAACCGCCGAGGCCATGGCGAACAGCGGCGTCCAGGCTGGCGTGGTCGTGGCGGCTACCAGGACCTCGCCAGGGCGCATGGACGAAAAGTCCTCCGGCCCGCGCAGCACGCAAGCCGGCGCGGTGACCTGGCCGGCGCTGGCGGCCACACCTTTGAGCAAGCCGGCGGCCTGGCTCTCGGCCGTCGCGGGCGTAAAGCTCTCCATATCAATGCCCATGTACTTTTTCTTGGGCGGCAGCGTTGGCGGCGGGGTAACGTGCCTGAGTGCCTCGTGCCTGGCTTTGCGCTGTGCGACGCACTCAGCCAGGTTGGTAGACAGATTGCCACCTTCCAAGGCAGCGACGACCTGGCGCACCTGGTCCTCTTCCAACCAAAAGACGTCCTGGTCCTGCGCGATAACGCCAGCCAACACAAAGCGGCCGCCCAGCTCGCGCAGCATCCGCCGCAGCAGCGGGTAGCCCAGGCCAATGTCAGAGATGGCGTTTTCGCGCACTTGCGCCATCGTCTGCGCCATCCCCAGCGTCTTGCGAAAGGCCCAGCGGCGCCATCCCTTCAGCCGCTCGAAGGTGGCCTCGGCAGCCTGGACGCGCTTTTCTTCCGCCGCGCGTTGGCGCTCGTGCGGATTGGCGCCCAGGCCCTCCAGGTACATCTTGATCGTTTCCAGCATCGGCGCGGGGGTATCGAGCGGCAGCGGCTTGGCAAAATCCAGGTTGTAGATGATGTGACCGTAGGCTTGCTGGTAACCCTGGAAACGCTCACGGAAAGCCTGCCAGCCTTCGACAGGCTCGGATTGTGTCCCGCTTAGCAATTGCGCGGCGGTTTGCTCGATGGGAGTCTCGAGGAGATAGGCGGCCAGGCTGGGCTGTTGGCGGCACCACACCGCCAGGTCGTAGAGCGATTTTTCCGCCTGGATGGGCGTGCTGTCATAGCCCATCAGGAACGTGACGGCGGCTGGGTCACCCACACGCCGAACCAGCTTGTCGTAGACGCGGCTAAACAGCATCTCGCTGCCGGCCGAGGCGCCCGTCGTCGCCACCAACAGTGAGGCCAAATGGAGCATCGCCGCCTCGTTGACTTCCTGAATCCCGGCCCAGAGTTCGGCCAAGGAGAGCGCCTCCAACGCCCGATCCTGCCAGCGCGCGACCGCCGCCACATAGCGCGGGCGTATCTCGTCTCGCCAGAGCGGGAGGGCCTCACGAATGATACGCGGGAAAGCGGCCATCATCTTGGTGATGACCCACCACCACTGGCGCGGCGTGAACGCAACGCCCATGTAGGCGTACTCGTTGATGGTCAGGATGTAATCGTCTGGCAATTCCGGCTTGGAGCGGGTCAAAGGTTCCATGACTTGCTTGATGCCAACCCGACCAATCGACGAAAATCCCAGCGTGGCAAACAGGGGGCTGACTGGATCGGGCAACAGATCGACGATGCTGCCGCGCATGTACTGGCCCTTGGGATTGGGCAACTTCCACTCGATTGAAATTGGCGCTTGCGATTCCCCACTCTCCGCGGCGGCAGAGGAGGTCGGCAGAGCAGTGATGGGCCGCGCCTGTACGATGGAAAAAGCCCCCTCCCCTCCCATCCCTATCCCACCGGGAAAGGGGAGCGTCAGCGTCCACTCGATGTCCATCGGTGTGCCGTACAACTGCTCGATCTGCACGCCCAGCCGGGTCAATTC
Organism: Thermoflexales bacterium; assembly: GCA_016931085.1. Next base: position 12,680 of record JAFGFO010000046.1, on the reverse strand, counting down.
GGCCGCCTGCGTGTCACCCAGCACAGGCGCGCGGCGCAACTGCTCCGGCGTCGGGTATTCCTGCGTGCCGCCGCCATTGACCCGCACCGTCATCACTTGCTTGTCGGCCGTCTCGCGCGCCAACACCGCACCGCTGGCCTTGTCGACTGTGAGCGTGTCCGGCGTGACGGCACCGCCCACGATCGCCTCGCCCAAACCCCAGCTCGCCGTGATCATCGCCTGATCACGCTGGCCGCTGACGGGGTTGGCCGTGAACAGGATGCCCGCCGCGTCAGCGCTCACGAGTTGCTGCACCACCACCGCCAGGCTGACTGTGTCCTGGTCGATAGCATGCTGGATCCGGTAGCCGATCGCGCGCGCCGTCCACAACGACGCCCAGCAGCGCTTGACCGCGTCCTGCACTTCTGACAGGCCGCGCACGTTTAGAAAAGTATCTTGCTGCCCGGCGAATGACAGTCCCGGCAAATCCTCGGCCGTGGCCGACGAGCGCACCGCGACTGCAGGATGATCACCCAGGTCGGCATAAGCTTGCGCGACAGCCAAAGCCACCGCCTGCGGCATGTGTGCCTGGGCGAACATGTCCCCTATCAAACGCGAGGCTGCCTCCAGTGTGGCCGGCCGTGCGGCGTCGGCCTGTTCCAAGGCCGCCAAAATGCGCGACTGCAAGTCATTTTCGGCCACGAACTGCTTGTAGGCCAGTGTAGTGACGTGGAACCCACCCGGCACCGGCAGTCCCGCGTTGACCAACCGTGCCAGCGATGCCCCTTTGCCTCCCACCGCCTCCAAAGTGGCCTGTGAATCGGCCAGTTGCAAGATATAGCCTGTAGTCATTTGATTACCTCCGTTTCTTCAAGGCGTACGATAGAAATCAGCCCCAGGTTCAGATCCCACATTTTGTTCAAGATACCGCGCAGGGCGGCCTGGTCGGCCACGGGGCCGGTCAGCGTGGTGGCCCCTTCTTCCACGCGGACGGACAGGCCACTGAACCAGACTGACCAACGTTCGTCTAGCTCGCCCTCCAGCTTGATTTGATAGACGGTTTCTTCTAGCATTGGTTCAATTATAACCGCCGGGTGGGTGAATTGTCATCACATTAAAGGGTGAGAGCGTGGGTGATTTACGAAAAAGTAGTAAGGGCGGGCCGCCCAACCGCCCCTACTCACAGCCAGCCGGCTTCTTTTGCCCGTGCAATCGCTTCGTAGCGGCTGTGCGCGCCTAGTTTTCCGTAGAGGTTTTTGAGATGCGTACGCAGCGTGTTGACAGAGACGACTAGCTCGTCAGCCATTTCGGCGTTTGACAACTCAGTCGGCAAGAGACGCAGCACTTCCAATTCGCGCTCGCTCAAAGGCTCGATCATCCCGGATTGGTCCGAGCCTGGCTGCGTGGGAGTGGAACCAAACGCTGTCAGCAGGCGCTCGACGTAAGCGAGCAAGCGGCGGCAGGCTTCTGTCGGCTCGCGGCGATGCCGTTCTGAAATCCGCAATCCGAAATCCGAAATCAACACCCTCATCGGCTCGCCCTCGTCCACAAACAGGCGCACGTAACCTCCCGGCTCGGCCAGGGATAACGCTCGTTCCAAAGTGTCCAGCGCTTGTTCGCTCTGGATGTGAGACAAGGCCAGCGCCTCAAGCATCAGACTCTCTAACCACAGCCGCGTGCGTTTCTGCTGCTCCATTCGTTGGCGCAGCGCTTCCAGCACACCCAGTGCCCGCTCAGCCTGGCGCTGCGCAAGCAATACCCGCACCCAGACCAGGTACTCGTACTTGCGCAGGTGGTAATTGACATAATCGTCGCGGTCGTCCAGCACCCCAGCTACATCGTCTTGATCCAGCTTGCGCGCCTTGCTCCACCGGATCGCCGCTTCAATGTTCCCCCGCATGACCCAAAGCTGCGTCTGGGTTATGGCCACCATCCAATCGTCTGCCTCAGTGATGTCAAATTGTACGGCAGCCTGCCTGGCGCTTTGCATCATGTCGTCAGCGCCACCGGCATTTCCCTGCGCCTGCCGGACGCGGGCCAGCGCGAGGTAACCTTCCATGGCGGCCGCCGGCCATTGAGCCGCCAACTCAATTCCTTCGACCAGGTAGCTCCTGGCGGCATCGAGATCATTCCATTCTCGCTCCAGCTCGCCCAAGCCTATCAGGGTCGTGCCAGCCACCGGCATTCGCCGCCCCTGCTTGTCGCTTGCCACAGATAGCGCTCGCTCGTAGATGGCTTTAGCCTGGTGCAGTTGCGCCAGGCGCATGTGCACCTCGGCCAACTGGTTGAGGGCGCCCACCGCGATAATGACATCGCCGCTCTGCTGGCTTGCCAGGGCCAGATCGGCAAGCGTTTGGCAGCTCGTCTCGAAATCGCCTTCGGACACCTGGGACGCGCTCAACATCCATGCAGCGGCGTTGCGCCAGAATGGCTCGTCCTCAGGAATGTGCGCAAGCGCCTGCCGGCACAACTCGGCCATGCCAGACGTTTGGCCTTGAAACATGGAGACAAAAGCACGCACGACAGCCACCTTGCCGGGAGCCAGGCCAGTGTCCCGGCTAATGCTCTCCAGACGCGCCTCAATGACATCCATCGAGTGCCCACTCAACAAGAGTGCCCAGGCGTGAAACAAGCCCAAAGTGGGCCTGGCGTGCACCAAGTGATCGGGCAAGGCGTCCATCCAGCCCAAAAAAGTGACCATTTCGCCGCGCACCAGGGTAGCCTGGGCCACTTGCTCCACCAGGCGCGTGGCGCGCTCAAAATCGCCCGCCGATAAGGCATGCTCGATCGCGGCAGCGGGCTGCCCGTTATGTTCACACCACTCGCTGGCTCGCAGGTGCAGCGTGGGGGCAAGGCTTGGCTGCACCTCCTGCAAGCGACTGCGCAGCAGTTCTGCGAACAGGCGGTGATAGCGATACCACTCGCGGTGGTCGTCGAGCGGCACGACAAAGAGATTGGCGCGCTCCAGGTATTCCAGCACGGCCTGGCTGCCATCCGCTGCCAACACCGCGTCACACAATGGCCCGCACAATTGCTCCAGGATAGAAGTCTGCAAGAGAAAGCGCTGCACGTCTTCAGATTGGCGTTGCAAAACTTCTTCACCCAGGTAATCCAGAATATGCCGGTTGCTGCCCGTGAAGGCGCGGATAAAACTCGCCACGTCATCTCGCCCCTGCATCGAAACGGCCGCCAACTGCAATCCGGCAATCCAGCCCTCGGTGCGAGAAGCCAGCGCGGCCACCTCATCGGTTGAGAACTTGACTCCCAGGACTCGCCGGAGAAATTCGGCCGCTTCAGCCGGCGTGAAGCGCAAATCGGCCTGGCGCAGCTCGGTCAGTTGGCCGCGAGCGCGCAAGCGCGGGAGAGGCAGGGGAGGGTCAGCGCGCGTGGCAATGACCAGGTGCAAATTGGCCGGCATGTGGTCCAGCAGAAACGCAAGGGCATCGTGAATCGCTTGAGTTGTAATAAAGTGATAATCGTCGAGGACCAGGACTGTAAGCTGGCCCGTAGCGCTCAGTTGGTTGATCAGCGCTGCCATGAGCTCTTCCGGCGGGGACGGCGGCTGAGGGGCGTCACCATGCAGGGCGGCGGCAAAATAGGCCAGGAAACGCGCCGGGTCGTTATCGCTTTCGTCCAACGAGAGCCAGGCAACCCTCACCCCTGCCCCCTCTCCCACTGGGAGAGGGGAAGGGGTGAGGGCGCCAATCCATTCGCTCAACAGCGTCGTCTTGCCAAAGCCGGCCGGCGCGGAGATGAGCGTGAGCGCGCGCCCAAAACCTTGGTTTGGGCAGAGGCTTTCGGAAAGCCGCTCGACGAGATGCGGGCGCCGCACCAGTTCGGGCCGGGCGGGAGGAATATACAATTTCGTGACCAGCAGAGGCGTAGCCATTACGCCTCATTTTATCACGTTTCTGGCGCAACTTCAAAACCCCAAAGTTACGAAATGATCCACACCCGTGATATAATAGGTGACCGGCGACTGCTTCGCGAGGCGCCGGTCACCTAAAACCAAACTTTTTCGGCTTGGCCTGCGTATTAAGGAACGACAGACACATTCAACCCAGTGGAGACAGTCTTTGGATCTGATCCAGCGCTGCGCCAGCGGCGACGAAGCGGCCGCCCGCGCTCTACACGACGAATATAGTCCCGGCTTGTTCCGGCTGGCTTATCTGCTGCTGCAGGACACGCAAGACGCCGAAGAGGCCACCCAGGACGCGTTCGTGTACGCCTTCAGCCACCTGAAGCGGTACGACCCAACGCGGGCGCCTTTTGGGTCTTGGCTCAAGGTCATCGTCGCCAGCCGCTGCCGTGATTTGCAGCGCAAACGACGTTGGCAGTGGCTTTCGCTCCAATCGCTGCTGGAAGGGCGGCGAGAGCCGCGAGACGAGCAGCCCGCCCACCAGCCCGAAAGCGCCCTGGAGCGTTCGGCCACCAGGCGAGTCGTGTGGGAAGCCTTGCAGGGCCTGCCGCGCAAGTCGCGCGAGGCGCTGATCCTGCGCTACTATGGCGGCCTGTCGTTCGATGAGATGGCGCGCGCGCTGGATTGCTCAATCAACACGGCCAAATCGCGCGTCGCATACGGGCAAGCGCGCCTGGCCGAGCTGCTGGATACTGAGACTGTCTTGTCGCTGGGGTACGAGGTAAGCCCATGAAAACCATGCCAAGCGGACATCCAAGTGACGAAGAATTGCTCGACCTGACCGAAGGCCAACTCAACCCGGTGTATGCTGCCAGGCTGCACAAGCACATAGAAACTTGTCCCGCTTGCCAGGCGCGGCAAACCCAGCAGGCCCGAATCGCGCGCCAGGTGAGTGACACGCTGGCGCAAGTGGCCGGCGCAGTGCCTTTCTCGTCCGGCCCGTCGTGGGCGGCTGTCGCGGCCCGGCTGCGAAGCGCGCGGCGCACGGCCTACCTTGGCCAGACACTACGCCTGGCGGCCTCGGCAGCGGCTGTGGTCGTGTTTGCCCTGGGCCTGCTAAGCCTGAGAGCCTTTTTGCAACCGCAGCCGGTGGTCGAGCCGCTGGCCACGCCAGCACGGACTGTCGAGAAGCCAAGCCTGGTGCCGACAGCGACTATCCCCCCCACCTCCACGCCGGCCCCGAAAGCCGCCGGCCGCATCACGGTGCTGCTCGCCGGTGTGGACCGCCGTCCAGGCGAAAAGGGCGCCGGGCTGACCGATTCGATGCTGTTGCTCAGCCTGGACCGGGCGCGCAATGCCGGCCTGATGCTGTCCATCCCGCGCGATTTGTGGGTCGAGATTCCCGGCCACGGTCCCGGCCGCATCAACACAGCCTACGCCTTGGGCGAAGAGAGCCAGACCGGTGGAGCCGCCCTGCTCAAGCAAACAGTGGGCGATGCCTTGGGCGTGCGGGTGGATCACGTGGTGCGCCTGGAATTCAACGCGGTCGTGGCGTTCATTGACGCCGTCGGCGGCGTAGAGATCGAGGTGCCGGGCGCCATTGACGACCCGCTCTTTCCAGATTCGGCTTACGGTTACGACCCGCTCTTCATCCCGGCCGGCCAGCAGCACATGGACGGGGCGCTGGCGCTCAAGTACATGCGCACGCGTCACGGCAGCAGCGATTTCGAGCGCGCCGCGCGCCAGCAGCAGGTGCTGGTCGCTATTCGCGGCAAGCTGGCCCGGCTAGACACCTGGCCCGAGCTGGTCAAACGCGCGCCGGAGCTGATCGCGCAAGTGCAGAACGCCATCGTGACCGACCTGGGCGTTCCCGGCATGATCGAGCTGGCGCAACAGGGACGCGACTTGCCGGACGGGGCACTGCGCACGGCGGTGCTCGACGGGCGTTACGTGGTCGATTACGTCACTCCCGAAGGGGCACAAGTGCTCCTGCCGCTCAAGGACCAGGTCAGCCGGCTGGTCAACGACATCTTTGAAACCGGCCTGGTGCCGGCCACGCCGGAGGTGGAAATGGCACGCGTGTCCGTGCTGAACGGCACGCTGCAGGCGGGCCTGGCCGGGCAGACAGCGGCTTTGCTGCGCGAGAAAGGGTTCAACGTGGCGCAGGTGGGCAACGCCAGCCACTTTGGCTACGAGCGGACGACGATCGTCGACCACACCGGGCGGCCGGCCACGGTCAAGGCCTTGGCCGAGCTGCTCAAGCTGGAAGCCGGCAGCCTGGTCTACCAGCCTGACCCGGTCGCCCCGGCCGAGGTCGAGGTCATCCTGGGAGACGACCTGGCCCTCCCTTAATGAGCGAAGGGCTCTGACCGAGCCCCAACCCCTTCCGTGATGGACGAAGGGCTCTGACCGAGCCCATCTCCGTCTCCGTCTTACCACTCCACCATTGTCAGAATGACATCTGACTCTCCCTCCTTCAGCCAATACTCCGCAGAAGAAAACCGCCAGTTCCACACCTCTCGCACTAATCCCTTTCGGCGCGGATTGTCGTGAATATAGTCTACCTTTTGTTGCCAAAAAGCTTGCGTACAAATTGCTTCAGGATGTATAGACCCAGTGCCCAAAAAGGCCAAGTGTGACGTGTGTCATAGTATTTAGGCTGCCGCTGTGCTATAGTATAAGCAGAAGACCAGGATTGGCGCTTATGGCCTGGCAAGTGGAGGTGAAAAATGACACTCTTACAATCTAGCAAACACGCTGGCCCTCTCAGCGGGGCCTATACGAACCAACCCAAGCCGGGCGGCTCATATGCACTCCTACAGCAAATCTCGCTGTTCGCCGGCATGAGCGGCGAGCAACTGGCCTGCCTGGCTCCCATGCTCAAGCAGCGCACGTACCAAAAAGGCGAAACTATCTTGTACCAGGGCGAGCACGGCGACAGCATGTTCATCATCCTGTCGGGCAAGGTGCGTGTCTATGGCCTTAGCCTCTGCGGGCAAGAGATCTCGTTCGAGCTGTGCGACGGGGGCGAGTTTTTTGGCGAGATGGCCCTGCTGTTGGGCACCCCCCGCAGCGCCAATGTCGAGGCATTGCAGGCGACCGAGGTGCTGGTGCTAAACCGGCAGGCCTTCCACCACTATCTGCTGTCCAATCCTCCGGCAGCCGTGCGGATACTGGAAACGTTGAGCCGGCGGCTGCGCCGCACGACCGAGAGCGTGGGAGATCTCAGCTCGCTCGGCGTCCCGCAGCGCCTGGCGCGCCAGTTGGTCAAGCTGGCCGGGCGTTATGGTCAAGAGCAAGCCGATGGGGTACTGATCAGCCTGGACCTGGCGCAAGAGGCCATCGCCAGCATGATCGGCACCACGCGCGAGAGCGCCAACCGTGCCCTCAGCCGCTTGCGCGAACAAGACATCGTGCGTATCGAAGAGGGGCGTATCCTGATCACCCAGCCGGAGAAACTCGAAAAGCTGGCCAACGGCGGGGGTGGGATACGCTATATCAACTGAGAATTTCTCCTCACTGAGGCGACCGGCACCTCGGGGAGGTGCCGGTCACCTCTGCTATTTTCGGAATAGCACCTATCCCTGGAACAGCTTGACCGCCCCGCCGATGAGCGAGCCTTCGCCGCTCGACTTGCCACCGGCCGCGGGCGCGGATTCCAAGATACGGTCGGCCAGGCGCGAGAAGGGCAGTGACTGGAGCCAGACGCGGCCCGTCCCTTGGAGCGTGGCCAGGAAAAGCCCCTCACCGCCAAAAACCATCGACTTCAAGTTGCCAGCGCGCTGAATGTCATAGTTGATCTGGCTCTCGAAAGCGACAATGCAGCCGGTGTCGACCATGAGTCTCTCACCCTGGAGGCGTTTTTCGACGATGGTGCCGCCGGCGTGAATAAAGACCATGCCGTCGCCGCGTAAGCGCTGCAGGATAAAGCCCTCGCCGCCAAACAGTCCGGCACCCAGCTTTTTGTTAAAGGCGATGCTCACTTCCGTGCCCAGCGCGGCGCACAGGAAAGAATCCTTCTGGCAGATCAGCTCGCCCCGCGCCTCGTCCAGGTCAATGGCGATGATCTTGCCCGGATAAGGCGCGCCAAAGGCGACGCGCTTCTTGCCCTGGGCCGCGTTGGTAAAATGGGTCATAAAGATCGACTCGCCGGTCAACGCGCGCTTGCCGACGCTGATCAAGGCGTCCATGAAACCGGCTTGCGGCTTGGAGCCGTCACCCATCTTGGTCTCGAAGGCGATGCCGTCTTCCATGTACATCATCCCGCCAGCTTCGGCGATGACCGTCTCGCCGGAATCCAACTCGATCTCGACGAACTGGAGATCGTCACCGAAAACCTGATAGTCAACTTCGTGGCTTTTCATGTATGTCCTCCTATGTTAGGGATCAGGGCCTAGGGATTAGGTCCTAGCAAGGCCTAGCAGGCCCCAGGTCAAAGGCAACTCGATACACCCATTGTACACCGACTGCAAAAAACTGTCCACTGGCTTTATGGCCATAAACCTGGTATAATCGGGCTATCGGAATAGCGGGCCATAAGAATGGCCTACGGGCTATCGGAATAGCGGGCCATAAGAATGGCCTACGGGCTATCGGAATAGCCTGCGGTGGCGGGGGGTAAGAAGGCCCGCCTGGCGAATAAACAGAACTTTTAAAAGGAGTAAAAAAATGATCGTCACAACCAAACAGCTCTTTGAAACCGCCTACGGCAAATACGCCATCGGCGCGTACAACATCAACAATCTCGAGCAGGTCATGGGTCTGTTCCGAGGCAACCTGGACAGCCAGGCACCCTTTATCATCCAGCTCAGCAAGGGAGCGCGCTCCTACACGCACAAGCTGATGCTGGAAGGCCTGATCCGCAGCGCCGAAGACGTTTTCCCGGACTCTATCTTTGCCGTCCACCTGGATCACGGCGATGAAGAGACCTGCTACGACTGCATTAACAGCGGCTTTTACAGCTCGGTCATGATCGACGCCAGCCACGAGGATTTTGAAAACAACATCGCCACCACCAAGCGCGTCGTGGACGCCGCGCACGCTAAAGGACTGGTAGTCGAGGCCGAGTTGGGGCAACTGGGCGGCGTGGAGGAACACGTCAAGGTTGCCGAGGCCGACGCCAAGCTGACCGACCCCGACCAGGCTAAAGAATTCGTGGAGCGCACCGGGGTCGATTCGCTGGCTTGCGCGATCGGCACCAGCCACGGCGCTTACAAGTTCACCGGCACGCAGGGCCTGCGCCTGGACGTCCTGGAAGAGATCCAAAAGCGGCTGCCCGGCTTCCCGCTGGTCATGCACGGCAGCAGCTCGGTGCCGCAGGACGAGGTGGCCCGCATCAACGCCGCTGGCGGCAAGCTGGGCGGCGCCAAGGGCGTGGACGCCGACCTGTTCAAGCGCGCCGCCACATTGGGCGTGACCAAGGTCAACATCGACACCGACGGGCGGCTGGTCTGGACGCGCGTCCATCGCGAGTTCTTCCGCGACAAGCCGGAGGTGTTTGACTTCCGGCCGGTCGGCAAGGTCTTTATGGCCGAGTACGCCAAGTTTATCGCCGGCAAGAACGAAAAGTTGGGCAGCGCCGGCCAACTGGAAGCCATCCGCAAGCTGCTCAAGGGCTAGTTTGTCAGACTCAAGACCTGACAGGTCTTTGCGAAGCACTCCCAAGCGGAGTGCAGGGAGCAAGACCTGTCAGGTCTTGTTAGACCTTAGGGTCTGGCGTTGGAAATGAAAACGTCCTCCAGGGATGGAGGAATGATTTCCATTGCCTGTACCCCCGCCTCGGCCAGCCGGCTAGCAATGCGGTCTTGATACTGGGCGACGTCCTGGGCCACCACGTGGATCAGCACGCCGTACAGCGCCACTTCGTCAAAGACCTGCATCTGCTGCAACAAGGGGATCGCCACGTCGGGCCGGCTGCAATCGATCTCTAACACCTGCCCCCGCATCTGCTTGAGCTTGATGTCGGCCGGCGTCCCCTGGGCCGTCAGACACCCGCTGTGGATGAAGGCCAAGTTCTGGCAATGTTCGGCCTCGTCCATGTAATGCGTCGTGACGAGGATGGTGGTCCCGCCCTCCGCTAGATTATACAACAACTCCCAGAAGGCCCGCCGCGAAAGCGGGTCGACGCCGGCGGTCGGCTCGTCCAGGAAAAGCAGCTCCGGCTCGTGGAGGATGGCGGCGCCCAGGGCCACCCGCTGCTTCCAGCCGCCGGGCAGGTTACGCGTCAGGATTTGCTCGCGTCCCACCAGTCCCCCCATCTCGAGCACATAGCGCTTGCGCGCCCGCAGCCGCTCTCCGCGCACGCCGTAGGTGCGCCCGTAAAAATTCAGATTCTCGTCCACGGTGAGATCGTGGTAAAGGCTAAAGCGCTGAGACATATAACCGATGCGCTTGCGAACCTGCGCCGCCTGGTGGGTGACGTCACAGCCCAGCACAGAGGCCCGGCCCGAGGTGGGCCGCAAGAGCCCCAGGAGCATCCGGATCGTGGTCGTCTTGCCCGCGCCGTTCGGCCCCAAGAAGCCAAAGATCTCGCCGCGCCGGATGTCAAAGGTGACGCCATCCACGGCTGTAAAATCGCCAAATTTCTTGGTCAGGTCCATCACTTGCACGGCGTATTCGGTCACAGGTCAAAGCTCCAAAAATACCCTAATCTTGCTTGCCGCCAGACCCTGGTCTCCAGGGGATGATCTTCCACACCCAGCCCCAATATTTTTCCCCAATATGCGTGAGCGCCCAGGCCGCCCACTGGGCTACAATAGGCTCTTCGTCTTGCAAAGCCTGGATAAGCGCTGGGACGGCTTGTGTGGCTTGCAACTCGCCTAACATTTGAGCCGCTGTCGAGCGCACGCCGATATTCTCGTCTTGCAGAGCCTGGACGAGAGCGGGTACCACACCCTCTTGCGGTTGTGGCCTGATGCGCCCCAATGACGCGGCAGCAGACCAGCGCACCTCGGCAACCTCATCGTCTTGCAGAGTTTGAATGAGGGCCGGCACCACGCCTTCTTCCGGACCAATCCTCCACAGTGCTATAGTGACGACACGGCGCACCTCGGCATCTTTGTCGTCTTGGAGGGCAAGGATGAGCGTTGCCACCACAGCTTCCTCCGGCCCGATACGGCCTAATGACCCGGCCGCTCTGTTACGCACTCGCCCATCCTCGTCGCTCTTCAAGAGTTGGATGAGGGCTGGGACGGCTTCCGCCGCCTGGGGGCCAATGCCACCCAGTGCCTCAGCCGCCTCGCGGCGTACCTCGGCATCCTCATCATTCAAGACCGGGATCAGGATAGGGGCCAAGGCCTGATCCTGCCAGATTTGCCCTAATGCTCCAGCGGCTTCGGCGCGCACTCGGGCTTCTTCGTCCCGCAAGGCATGGACAAGCGCCGGGATGGCCTCCATCGCCGGTCGCCCCATTCTCCCCAATGACCATGCAGCTCCAGCGCGCACATTGCTCTTTTCGTCTTCCAGTGCCTGGATGAGAGCCGGGACGGCGGCTGGCCCAATTTGCCACAGCGCCCAGCTCGCATCGAAATAATGCGTATTATCCAGAGCATGGATGAGGGCCGGGATGGCCTCTACAGCCGCTGGCCCAATCCGCCCGAGTGCATCGGCGGCCGCCCTGCACACACCGTCGTCTTCATCCTGCAGGGCCTGGACGAGGGCCGGGACAGCTTCAGCCGCCGCCGGCCCCATATCTCTTAGCACTCGAGCCGCAATCCGGCGCATTTCAACTTGATCGTCTTGCTGCAAAGTCTGGATAAGGGCTGGCACCACGCCAGCCTCCGGCCCGACGTGACCTAATGCCCAGGCAGCCGCCTGGCGCACCTCGACATCCTCATCCTCCAAAGCCTGGATCAGGGCGGGAGCGGCCGGCGCTGCTTCTGGCCCAATATCTCCCAACACTCCAACAGCCTCTTGGCGCACCTCAGCCGCCTCATCCTGCACGGCCTGGATAAGGGCCGGAACCACGCCATCCTCCGGCCCAATTTGCCCCAGCCCACCGGCCGCCGCAGCACGCACGAAAGCGTCTTTATCTGTTAGCAGGGCCTGAACGAGCGCCGGGGCCACGCCTTGTTGGGAACCCATGTCCCCCAGTGCTTCCGCAGCGGCCTGGCGCACCGCGGCGTCTCCATCTTGCAAGGCATGGATAAGGGCCGGCACCACACCCTCTTCAGAGCCAATGATCCCCAACGCCATGACAGTGACCTGGCGCACCGCGGCATCTCTATCTTGCAATGCCTGGATGAGGGCCGTCACCACACCCTCTTCAGGGCCGATCTCCGCCAACACTGCAGCAGCAAACTGGCGCATCTCGGCATCTGGGTGATTCAATTCTTTGATGAAGGCACGCGCTGTGCGTTTTTTCTCCCCAATTTGGATCAGGCTCCAAGCAGCTTGATAGCGCACATCAGCTTCCTCGTCGTCCAAGGCCTGGATAAGCGCCGGGACAGCCGCCGCTGCCTCCGGGCCGAGATCCCCCAAGGCCCAAGCGGCCTCAGCACGCACGTTAGCATCGTCATCCTTCAGATCCTGGATGAGGGCAGAGATGGCGCCATTTCTTAATGGCGGGCCATTAAGAAATGGCGCATCATTTTGAGGAGCGATTCTACACGCCGCTGTGCTGCATGCGGCAGCAATCAGGACCAATAGCAGGGCGACCCAGCGTTTCATCTTTACATCCTACGTGTTTTAGGCGTGGCGTGACTCTGTCTTGCCCCAAGTATAGCTATAACAGCGAAAAGTGCAAGCCTTGGCCCGCCGCTAGGAGCTTGTCGGAGAGACACCCGTAGGGCAGGTTTCCACGCAAAGCGTGCCACAGGCGCGGCGGCTATCCGCAGGACGCCTT
>JAFGFO010000045.1 GCA_016931085.1 Thermoflexales bacterium | reverse complement strand
GTGAAACAAGGCTCGCTGGAAGTCTGGCCATTGCAGCCAGGCGAAATGGCCGAGCTCAAGCTGCACCCGGACGGCGATGTCGACGTCGGGCGGGGAGGACGCGGCCGGGGTGGCAAGCCCATCAAGGTGGAGGGAGGACTGGTTGGCTTGATCGTAGACGCACGCGGCCGGCCGCTGCAATTGCCGCCAGACCCGGCCAAGCGGCGCGAGCGCGTTCAGCAGTGGTTATGGGATGTAGGAGCCTAACTTGGCAGACGAAAAATTGACGTTTTATCCGTCTGAAACGTACGCGACGCCACTCGCATTGGTCTCGCGCGAGCGCGTGCTGCCTGTAGCGGGCGAGGTACTGGTTCGGGAGGGGCAGCGGGTTGAACCGGCGGACGTTATCGCCAGGGCAGAGCACACGCGTGATATTCGCATCCTGGATTTGGCCCGCGGCCTGCGCGTTTCCCCTAAGGCGGCCGAGCGCTCCATGCGCAAAAAGATTGGCGACAGCGTGGTGGCCGGCGAGCCGGTCGCGATCGGGCGCGGCGTGCTGCCCTGGAGCAGGAAAATGGTTCGCGCCCCGGTAGATGGCACGATCGCTGCCGTCGGCGGTGGCCGCTTGCTGCTGGAGGTCGCCCCAGAAATCATCGAAGTGAAAGCTTATCTGTCCGGGACCGTGGCGCTCGTCTTGTCCAAGTTTGGCGCGGTGGTCGAGACGGCGGGCGCCTTGGTTCAAGCTTCTTGGGGTTGTGGCGGTGAAGCTTACGGCGTGCTCAAGATCGTGGGCCGCAAACCCGACAGCCCCTTACGCGCCAAGTCCATCGACGTGGCGTGTCACGGCGCGATCGTCATCAGCGGCGGCTGGATCGATCCGGGCGCGTTCGAGCAGGCTCAACAGCTCCAGGTGCGCGGCATCATCGCCGCCAGCATGGATGGCGATCTGCGCGCCGAGGCTGAAAAGTGCGGTTTCCCCGTGATCCTGATCGAGGGGTGGGGGCGCGTGCCCATGAGCGCGCCAGCCCACCAGCTCTTGCAAAACCAGGACGGGCGCGAAGCCTGCATCAGCGCCTCCACCCGCACGCGCTTCGGGAAACAGCGGCCCGAAATCGTCATCCCCCTGCCCACCGAGTCGCAGCCATCGCCGCCGCCGCCGCCGGGCGCCCCCCTGGAGGTCGGCATGCGCGTGCGCGTGCTGCGCACACCTTACATGGGAGCAGTTGGAACGGTGGCCGCGCTCCCCGCTATGGCCCAGCGTCTCGATAACGGCATACAAGTGCATGGCGCCGAGGTCAACCTGGGATCGGCCGGCACAATTTTCGTGCCCTATGTCAATCTAGAACTACTTAGGTAAGCAGAATGAGGGCCAAGACCAACGGCCCTCCAGGGAGGCAAACATGGACGAAGATTTGTACTATGAATCAAACGACGAAGAAGGCGGTGACGACGAATCGCAAAATCGCACCTTTCTCTATCTCATCGCCGCTATGGTGGCGACGCTCGTGTGTGCGCTGGCTGCCGTCGCGGGCTACATGATGATCTTACGCCCGCAACAAGAGCGCAATTATATCGCGGCTAACGAAACAGCGGTGGCCTACAACGCCACGCTCATGGCCGGCCCGGCCATCGAGCAGACGATGACGCCAGAGGGGGGAGAGGAAATCGCCCTCGCGCCGACCTACACCCCCACCCAGCCTCCCACCGAGACGCCTACCAAGACGCCGGTCGTTCAACCGCCAACCAAAACGCCTACTGCGACTCCGCTGGTGACCGAAACGCCTCCAACGACACCCACGTCGGCGGTCACCGCCACCAAGACGGCTACGCCTCGCTCCGCGAGTGCTCGTTCGACGGCGACTCCCGACGAAGAGTTGCCCCAGACCGGTGTGGGCAGTGGGGTTGGCCTGGTGGTGTTGGGAGCTGGCCTGGTGGCTGTCTTGTTTATCGCCCGCCGGCTGCGGCTGTCTCGAGGCTAAACGAAAATTTTCACCACAAAGGACAAAGAGCACAAAGGATTTCTTTTAGTGTCCTTCGTGTCCTTCGTGGTTCATTTTCGGAACAGACCATGACTTTCGCTCATTCGGCCCATCTCGAGAGCCTGGCGGCCTGGGTTGCCAACGGCGAGTGCGGCTCCATCGTTGGCTTGAGCAACACCGGCAAGTCAATGCTGTTACGGGCCGCCAGCTCCGCTTCGTTTTGCCAGCAGTACTTTCCGCAGCAGAACGCGGCCTTCTTTTACGTGGACTGCAATCTGATGCTGGCGATGAGCGAGCAGGGTTTTTACGAAGCGACCTTGCGTGCGGTACAAGCCGAGATCAAGCAGCTCGAGGCGGCTCCAACGTTGTTGGAACAAATGGAGAACTTGTATCGCAAGATCATCGATCCCCCCTCAGCGTTCGCAGCGCCGCTCAGTTTCAACGAAAGCGTGGTGGCCTTGTGCGAGCAGTTAGGGCGGCGCGTGATTTTCTTGCTGGACGAATTCGACGAGCCATTCACCCGCCTGGATGGGCGCGTGTTCCTCAACCTGCGCGCGCTGCGTGACAGATACGGTCCGTGCTTGTGCTTTGTCACGGCCACCGAAAAGGCACTACCCGAAGATCGGAGCGACAACGAGGTCAATGAATTTAACGAGCTCTTTGCCAACAACACCCTTTATCTAGGCATGCTGGCCGAGAACGAGGCGCGCCAATTGGTGAACGAGGCCGCCCGGCGCGAGGGCGTGACACTCGACCCAGATGAAATAAGCTTTGTCGTCACCCAGGCCGGGGGGCACCCCGGCCTGCTGTCGACGGTCACCAACGTCTTGCTGCGCATTTTGAGCAGCGCCTCTCCCCCCCACCCCCTAACGCCATCTCTCAAGCTGTCTCTGGCTCACCAATTCCTGGAAAACGAAACGGTCGTGCGCAACGAGTGCAGCCGCTTGTGGAACCAACTGAGCAGCCCCGAGCACGATTTCTTGCTCGAGGTACTGACCCAAAGTGAGCCACCTGCCATCACAAACGCCCAAGAACGCATCCTCAAGCACGGCATCGTCACCAACCCCCGGCAGCCCTCCGTCTTTAGTCCCTTGTTCGAAGCCTTTGCCCGCCGCCAATTCAGAGCCAGGCTGCCGGCGCAAGCGGGCATCTACATAGACGTAGACAGCGGTGAGGTGTGGGTCGATGGGCGGCGGGCGCCCATCTTGACCGACCTGGAATATCGCTTGCTGCTGCTGCTGTATGGCCGCCTGGACAAAATTTGCGATAAATACCAGGTAGTCGAAGCCGTGTGGGGACAAGATTATATCGACGAGATAGACGACAGCCGGGTGGAAAAACTGGTCTCTCGCCTGCGGCAAAAGCTGGAACAAGACCCGGCGAAGGCGCGTTACTTTCAAACCGTGCGCGGGCGGGGCTACCGGCTCATCAGCGGGTAAACGGGCAGACACCCAGGTCTGCCCCTACCCCATCCGAAAGACGGTCACCCACAGCACCACCTGCACCAGCAGCGCACCGGTCCACAGCAGGTAAGCGGCGAACTGCTCTTTGCGCCGGTAGAGCACCCCCCCCAAGCCGCTGTTAGCCACCAGCGCGAGCAAGCCAATCACGGGCAAGTTGAAAATCAGCACCCGCTCCCCCATCCGGTCAGCTTGGCCGGCCAGGTCGTAGTGCAAAGGCAGCGTGCCCGGCAGGTCTGGGAAGCGCCATGCCAGGAATCCAAACAACAGCAGCAAAGCCAGGGCCGCCGAGCCCACCAGGCTCAAGCCCAGCTTATCGCGCCACAGTGGCCAGTCGAACAGCTCCGGGTGGCGATAGGCGTACTTGACCTCTTGCGTCGGCCCCATGGCCTTGCGCTGCGCAAACGCCTCTACAAACCTGGTCCGCTCGGCCGGCGAGATGACAAAGGCTCGCCCCGGTGTGAGAGCAAACAGCAGCTCGTTCCACACAACCGTCGTAGCGTAAAAATGGGCCAGGCCCAATCCAGCCACCTGGCCGCGCCCGACCCACAAGCCAGGCCAGTAGCCGCCCAAAAACCGGAACTTGCTGGCGATTTCCGTTCCCGGCACCAGGCGCTCGATGGCCGCCATGGGGATGGTGTGCTGCGTCATCCCCCAGTTAATCGTCAGCACATTCCGATCCAGGGCGTAGCTCGAGCCGCGCAGCCCCAGGAGATAATAAACCAGGAAGGCAAAAATGGGCAAGCTGAGCAGCACGACCAGGCCGATGACAAAGGTCAGGAACGTGACCGGCAGTTGAACGACGATCCAGATCAACAGCAAGTCAAAGATGACGAGCCAGGCCACGATGCCGACCGTCACCCGTATACCCAACTGGCGCTCGGTTTTCCATTCCATCTGGTTATTTAAGAGGACACAGATTCACACAGATTTTCACAGATTAAGAAATCCGCGCGCGGAGCATCTGTGTTCATCTGTGTCCCCCAATCGTTTGACAAATCTAGTAGACCGGCGTGCACCAGGCGCGGTACTTGGGCAACTGGCCGCGCACGACCTTAAAGTACAGATCACGCAGCGACTGGACAACCGGTCCCATGGAGCCAGTGCCTACCGGGCGATGGTCGACGCGCGTGATGGCCGCCACCTGCACGCCCGTGCCACAAAAGAACACTTCCTCGGCCACGTACACCTCGGTGCGGTCGATCGACCGCTCGACGACGGTCAACCCCAATTCGTCCCGCATCAGTTGGATCACCACGGCGCGCGTGATGCCCTCCAGGATGTTATCGCTTGCCGGCGGCGTGGCCACCACGCCATCTCGCACGACAAAGACGTTTTCAGCGCTGCCTTCTGAAATGTGGCCCTCGTTCGTCAGCACCAACGCCTCGTCAAAGCCATTGCGCAGCGCCTCTGTCTTGATGAAGGCCGAGTTGACGTAGGCGCCGGTGAGCTTGGCGCGGGCCGGGA
Organism: Thermoflexales bacterium; assembly: GCA_016931085.1. The sequence continues at coordinate 8,375 of JAFGFO010000045.1, read as the reverse complement.
TCACGTTGTCGTCCACCCGCCGCCAGGACGAGACACACACGTGCGCGCCTTCCTCTTGCTCGACGTAGCGCCCAAAGGGCACCGCAAAGATCGCCAGCTCGACGTGCAGATCGTGCAGCTTGACGCCGATGATTTCGTCGGCGGCATAGACCAGGGGACGGATGTAAGCGTCGCCGCGATAGCCTTCCTTGCGCAAGATCTCAAGCGTGGTCTGGCACAACTGCTCGACGCTGTAAGGCAGCTCGTAAGACAAAATGCGAACGGACCTGAGCATGCGCTGATAATGCTCGAGCAGCTTGAAAACCAGCAATTGCTGCTCATCTTCGCTCCAATAGGCGCGAATGCCCTCGAAGCAGCCCGTGCCATAGTTCAGCGTGTGGGTCATCACGCCGACCTTGGCCTGTTCATACGGAACGATTTGACCCTTGAAAAACGCCCAAGTTGGCAAAGACATAGGATACTCCTTGAGTTAGGTTAGGATAAGCGAACGTGGTCGAATTATACCATTGCAAGGGGCAAGACGCAAGAATCGGGGCAAGGGGGCATTCGTAGCAAACGCTCAAGTGGGGCAACCTCCCCGAAAGCTTAGAGCTTTCGGGGAGGTAAGTGGGGCGCCAGGCTGCAAAATGACGCCATTGTGGAGGATGTATGCCCGCAATGGCCTTTCGCTTCGAATGCCCCAAGGGCACGGATAGTGATCCGCGCCGAACGCAGGCGCCGCCAGGGCGGGTTTGAAACCCGCCCCTACTGGCGCATCACCACCGGCAGGTACACGCGCGCCCTCGGCTCGATCTGGAAGATGGCGGTGTTCGACGCCCCAAAGCCGGCCGCCGCCGAGGTATAGTAGGCCGTGTTGGCCACAGCCGCCCCGTAAGCAGCCTCTTCGTCCGTGACGCGGGCGGTAAAGGCCAGGGTGAAGGTGCTGTCAGCCGCGATGGACAGCGGCGCCCAGGCGAGCGTGTTGTTACCCAGCGGCAGGAACAGCGTCCCCTCCGTCGTCGTGATGGCCGTGACGTGCGCCGGCAAGCGGTCGGTGATCACCAACCCCTCCATGGGCGTGTCCAGGCTGGCGTTGCGCACCTGGATCGTATAGGTGACGATGCCTCCCAGGGGAACGTCTTGCGACGGCGCCACCGACTTGAACACCTCCGGCGGCGCGACGACCCGGTAGCCGCCGGCGCTTTCCACCGCCTGGACGGGAGACAGGCTAAAGTGGACCTCGCCGTCCTGCAGCGCCGTGAAGGTGACGATGGCCAGGCTCGTGGTGGCCAGGCCTTCCACGCCGCCGTAGCGGAATGCTCCGCCGCTCACCTGCGCTTGGGACAAGACATGAGGCCCCAGGGGCGTGTAACCGGCCGGCACCGCCATGCGCTGAACGCGTACCAGCCCAGGGTCGAAACCCAACTGGAACTGGTAACCGTCCAGTGTCAAAGCCTCGTTCAAGGCGACCGTCACCGTAAAGACCTGGCCTGCTGACACGGCCCGGCTGGCCGGCACGACGGATGCAGCCGGCAGAGAGACGATGGGCAGCGTCCACGTCACGGCTCCCAGCGAGCACAGCTTGCCGTCGTTGGCCGTCATGCGCAGCACGTCGGCAATGTCCACGTCCAGGTCGCCATCCAGGTCGCGGCTCACGTCAAAGCCAGGCTCGCCGGCGCGCTTGTCCCAGGCGGCCGCCACCTGCCTCAGGTCAAAGTCCGTCAGGCGGCAGTCACGGTCAAAGTCACCCACCAGTTGCAAAGGCCTGGGGAGCTCTTGCATGTCGATCTGGACGCGTTGGCTGGCCGAGCGCGCCCAGGTATCGGGATCGTACATCAAGTATACTTGAGCCGGCAGGACGCTGAACTGGCCCGCGTAGACGGCTCGCATCAGGTAGGTGTACTCGTAGTGACCGGAGGGTAGATAGGTCATGAACAAGCTCACACGGTCGTCGTGCACCTCTTTGCGATTGTAGCCATACATACGCCAAAAATAGTAAGGGACGCCTGGCGTGTAACTCGTCGTGTTCAGCCGCTCGTTGAGCGCTTCGCACCCGGCCGGCAGCGGGTCCTCGAGAAGCACGTACCAGGCATCCTGGGCCACGTCCAGGCTCAGGTGGACGGTGATCAAGTCCCCGACGGTAAAGTCAGAGACTGGAGACCGGAGGCCGGCGATTTCATAGTGCCTGGTAACCCGGAGGCCCTTGCCGGCCGGCTGCACGGCCACAAAGCCCTCGCTGAGGTGCCGGCTGTACAGGCTGAGGGCATAGTACAGTTGCCCCCGCCCCTCTTTGACGAGGCGGACGTCATTTCTGAATGACGCGTCATGAGCGCCCATGGTCAGATCTTGATAGCCCAGCGTGATGCTTGGTATTGGCTCCAGCGCATTGCCGGGGCTAACCACCCCCTGTGCAACAAGGCGGTCGTTGAGGTAAAGCGTGTAGCGATAGTCAGGCGCCAGCTCGCCGCTGATCTGGATATAGTCGACCAGGGCAAGGATAGCATAGCTTGTTTCCTGCGTCGTCCGCCAATGCCCCCCTACCCGTTTATTCATCAACCACAGCGCGGCCTTGGACTGTAGGGGCGATGAATGCATCGCCCCTACGGCGGGCCGTATCTTGACCAGCGCCTCCAAGGCCATAGCGGTAGCGCGCGTAGTAGACGCCATCGCCTTGCGACTATACGTGCCATCCTGGTCGCTCTGCGGCCAGTAGGCCATCGAATCGAACTCTACAGCGGCCGCCTCCAGGCCACCGGCCAACTGCCCGGCCCCGGCGCCGTCTCCGTCGTAAAACAGGGCCAAGGCCAGCGCCGCCTGGGCAAAGTAGTCCAGTTGGTCTCGGTCCGCCAACAACGCCTGGGCGGCTGCCAAATCTCCCTGGCCGGCCACGGCCAGCACGTACAGCGCGTAAGCCCGCGTGCGCGGCTCGCTCGCCTCAACCAGCAGGCGTTGCAGGGCAGCCATCCCGCGATCCATCACGCCGGCGTCCACCTGGTAGCCGGCCTTTTCCATCATCACCAGGCCATACATCACGTAGGCCGTCTGGTACAGGCTTTCATCGTCGTCGTACCACCAGCCCCATCCCCCGTCTTCGTTTTGCATGCCGTATATCTTTTGCAGCCCAGCCGCCATGATCTCGTCCAGATCCTCCGGCAGGCGATCCTTAGGCAAGCCCAGCTTGTCGAACGCTTGCACCACCATGGCATTCGGGAGCACGCGGCCCATGGTCTGCTCGATGCAGCCATAGGGATAGTCGATCAGGTACTCGAGGCCGTCCAGCAGGCCCAGCGCGATCGAGGAGGAGAGCTTGATCTCCAGGTGGGTGGCGTCCGGGATGGCCGTGACCGACACGTAGAACGTTTCGGTGACTTGAACCGGCAGCATAGGGTCACTGCCGCTGCCGCCCAGCATCCCGGTCCGGCTGTCGACGTCCGACACGGCGAAGGGGCGCACAGGCAGGGGCAGGTCTACCGCGTCTCCTTGCTCCCCTCCCCTCGTAGGGGAGGGGTCGGGGGAGAGGTCAGAGGCGTGCAAGTGCGCCAGCACGTGCCCGTCACCCAGCCGGCTGGCCACCGCCGAGCGGTCGAGGATGGCTGTGCCGCCGGCCGGCAGCCGGACCGGCGCGGGCTGGCAGGTGGTTCCCCCACAGCCCTCGCCCAGCATCACCAGGTTATTGGCGCTCAGCTTGAGCGTGGCCGAGAGGGGGTCGGACAAGTAGTTGTGCGCGATGGCCCGCAGGCGGATGACGTCTCCCTGGATGAGAAAGCGCGGCAAGACCGGCCTGACCAGCAGCTCTTTCGTGACGGTGATGTGGGTGGCCGTCTCGCCCACCCGCGTGTCCAAGGTCACCGCGCGCGCGACGGCTCGCCAGCGAGTCAGGTTATCGGGCAAGACGAGCGAGACGGTGGCCCGCCCGTTTTCGTCGGTGACGATGCCTGGCTGCCAGTAGGCCGTGTCGGGAAAGTCGCGCCGCACACCCTCGCTGCCTTTACCGCCGCCGTCGGTGGGGGCGCTCGGAGCGGGAGTGGTGGTGCCGGCCGGCGTGGCCGTAGGTGACGCTATCCAGCCGCGATAGTAATAGCGGGCGGGATGCAGCGAATCGTAGCTGTTCACGGCCAGGCCGCGCCGCGCGTAAAAGGCCTGGTGAGCGCCGGCCGACAGCTCCTCCGAGAGGGCGTAAATGGCCTCGTCCACCAGGCCCAACGACACTTCGGCCGCCGCCGGCTGGCCGGCGTGGTCGCGCACCTGGATGGTGAACGTGACCGTGTCGCGCGGGCGGTAGGTCGTGTTGTCGGGGATCAGTTCCACCCTCAGCCGCCGCTCGTCGGCGGGCACCACCAGCTCGGTGCTGCCCGACAGCAATTTCCCCTCGGGTGTGCTTTCCGACCAGTAGTAGCTCTCGTCAGGCTTGAGCCCGCGCTGGAAAATGCTGACGGTGGCAAAGACATTCGGCGCAAACTCGGCCTCGATGGGCACGGCCAGCACGCTGACGGTGTCGCTCAAGACGACGGGGTATTGGCGGCGGACGCGGCCTCGCTCCAGGCTGAGCAGGGCCGTGCCGGTCACCGGCGAGCGCACGAGCAACTGCGCCACGTCGCCGGGGGCATAGCTGGCTTTGTCCGCGCTGACAGACACCTGCTGGTCCGGGTTATAATACCAGTTCCAGCCATAAGAGTAGGTCCAGAACCAGCTTGTAGCCGTCACCCTTCTGCCGCGCCGGTCGTAGCCCTCAGCCTGCAGCTCGTACCAACCGGCCGTGGCCATCTTGAAGGCGATTTGAGCCTGTCCGGCCGCGTCCGTCGTGCCTACTGCATGGACGAGCGGCTGGTAGCCGCCGTCCTTCCATTCCATCACCGTGACGGTCAGCGGTTGGCCAGCCCACGGGGCGGATTGCCGGTCGCGCGCCAGCAGGCTGACGGTGACCGTCTCGCCAGGCTTGTAGCCGTAGCGCCCGGCGCTCATCTCCAGGCTGTACTCGGCGTAATAAAGCGGCACGCGCAGGCTGCCCGCCACGCTCTGGTTGCTGCCGTCGACGACGGCCGCGGCAAAGGTGAACGTGGCGTCCGAGCTGGCATAGCCGGTGGTATCGAAAGTCACTTCCCAGTCTCCCTTGGCATCGGTTCTGCCCGTCGTCTGCCACACCAGGGACTCGCCATAATAGTAATAACCCTCCTGCTTGTAGACCTTGAGCTCGACGCTGGCGTCCGCCACAGGCTGGCCAAAGTAATAATCGGCGTTCACGCTCAAGCTAACGACGTCGCCCACGAACGCGTAGGGCCTGGTCGTGCTCAGCGCCACCGCATAGTCGGGCTTGCGATACTCCTCGACCTTGAACGCCTGGCGGTAGCTATACCCATCCAGCGTCACCTCCAGGCTATAATCGCCCAGGCTCAGCTCATCGGCCAGGCGAAACGAGCCGCTGATCGTGCCAAAGCTGGAAGGCAACACGGCCGCCTCTGACAGCACCGTATGACGAGGGTCACGCAGGGTGACCGTGACCGGCTGTGTGCCGGTGAGCGGTTCATAGCTCCCGTCATCGTCGTGGCGCAGGATAGCCTTGTAGTAAACCGTGTGACCGGGGCGGTAAATGGGGCGGTCTGTATACAGGTAAACCTTGTGAGGGGCAGCCATATGAGAGCCCCACCACCAATAGCCATCTCCCCACTCCCAGCGCGTGCCGCAGGCGATCACCTGCCCTTCCCGTTCGCCCACGGCGACCAGCGCCTGGGGATCGGTCGTGCTCAGCTCGGCCATGTACACGCCTTCGGCGTTGGTGAGGCCCTGAGCGAGCAAGTTCCCGGCTTGATCGTAAATCTTCACCGAGGCGCCGGCCAGCGATTCCTTGCTCGATAGGCGGCTGGCCCAGGCCGTCACCTGGGTATGGCCGCCGCTCACGGCGCTTTTGAGCACGAGGGCGTTGGGGCTGAGGATGACGAGCAATTCGCCCTCAAGGCCGTTGGCGTAGCGAGCGGACAGCAGGTAAAAGCCGGACGGCAGGTGGGGCAGGCGCGCTTCGTAGAGCAAGGCTGTCGACGTGATCGTTTCCTGCCAGGCGGCTGCCAGCGGCAAGCCGGTGGGGTCGGCGCGCCAGTCGTTCCACCAGCTATACGTGGGCAGCGAGTTGTAGAAGGAGATGAATTGGGCCGGCGTGAGCGCGTACAACTGCAAGCTGGCCGTGAGCGGCGTGCCGGGACTGATCAACTGCACGCTGTTGCGGCCGGTGGGGTCGACCAATTGCACCGGCAGCCCGTAGCCAAAGGGGGATTCCGCGCTCGATTGGGCCGCCGGGCGCGCCAGGGCAAAGCCGGCCAGCAGGACACCCAACAAGGCACACGCCAACACCAAGGCGATTTTCGAAAAAGGTTTGTACGTCATCGGTTACCTCCATACAGCAGGTTGATTCGCTTTTCTACCATTCTATACCAATCTCGGCCCGGTTACAATAAAATTCTATCTATAAAACAGCGCCTTTTTATGCCTCGCGGTGGCACAGTCTGGCATGATTGCGGAAGAAAGGCGAGAGAGATGGCACGATTAATTATTAATTGTTAATAGTTAATTGTTAATTGTCAAAATAGCCCCGAAGGGGCGTTCCATCCTAGCCCAGGGCATGGCCCTGGGTATGGGAGACGCACGTCATTCGATTCATCCGAGCCCCAACGGGGCGGTCTAATCGGGTGGCCGGGGTCCATGTTGTTAATTATTAAATGTGACGCGCGTCATAGCAGCGAGGCCTAGATTGTGATACGCTAGAATCACAGGCAATAATGTTGAGGGAGGCAACGATGAACGTGCTAAACACAATCACGCTAATGATCACGGGCGAGCTGATCGTCGACGCCGTGCTCACGCTGGTGGGCATCTTTGCCGGCTCGATGGCCGCGTTGGCGCTCGATCGCTGGAACGAGCAGCGCCAGCTACGCCGGCAGGCCAAGACCGTCTTGCACTCGCTTTTGCAGGAGCTGCGCGACAATTACAAGGCTCTCCAAAACGCCAAGCCAGCCTATGCCAACACACCCTGGGGGCGAAGCTTTTATCTCAGCACGATTGCCTGGGAGACGGCCGGGGCCGGCGGGGATTTGCCCGACATCATCGGCGGCGAGATGGCCGACGCGATCGCGTCTCAATACGCCTTGTTCGTGCGCATCCGCTATCACGTGGATTTGCTCACCCGGCTGTGGTTCGCGCCGGCGGATATCCCCGGCTATGAAGAGATACGGGCCGGCTTTCGCCAGGCGATTCTCGACGCCATGAAGGACGCCCTCGGCCAGCAGGCCAACATGCTGGAGAGGATCAAGGCGCACCCCAGCGTGGAGGCGTGAAGCAAGTTTCAGGTTTGCAGGTTCCAGGTTTCAGGCGGAGCGAGCCTTCATATTAGCGACGCTGCCGCAAGCGCGAGCGTTCCCGGATAAAAAGGAGGCAAGTGCCAGCCGCGTGTGCCAGGCGAAAAAGGAGTGGTCTGAGGGGTGAGAGCCTGAGCCACGCGAGTGCCGCCAGCCGCTGCCAGCCTCGATCCGGGTAGATGGTGCGGCTTCCCCGCTGGATGCTGACCACCCGGCCCAGCACGTGTTCCGGCCGGGCTCGCTCCCCCGGGCCGCACGAGGCGTCCCCGCGCACGACCAGCAGCGTCTCGCCTGTGCACGTCTCCCGGCCGATGAGGCGATGAGCGACCAGGCCATTCCCGGTCGTGCGGCACAAGATCACGTCGCCTGTTTCCAGGGCGGCCACCTCGACCGGCTCGAGGGTGAGCAGGTCGCCATCGCGGATGAAGGGGGTCATGCTGGCGCCGTGGGCCGTAAAGCGCAGTGCGCTGCCTCGGGCGAGGATCTCGGCCGACACGTCCGCGAATTCAGCCTGTCCCAAGGTCAGTCTCTCCACTGTGTACACGCTGCTCCCGTCATTCGTGTGTTCACCTTCTGACCTCTATCTCTTACTCAGCCGTAGTGAAACCTGCACGAAACGATGACCAGTTCTTCCTCACAGACTTTACACACCAGGCGATGTTCATCTGTAATGCGCCTCGACCATAATCCGTGCAGTTCATGTTTCAATGGCTCGGGTTTGCCAAGTCCTGAAAACGGACTGCGATCAATGTCCTCGATGAGTTTGACGATCCTGGCGTGAATCTTCCTGTCCTCTGTCGCCCACTAGCTAAAGTCCTCGAAGGCTGTTGGTAAAAAAGCGATCTTTCTCATAGGTCAGCAGAGTTGAGATAGATGTAGCTTGATGGGTTTTCCAGGTCTCGTAAGGCTTGAAACAAGTGATTACGGTTAGCCTCGGTTGACAATAGATATTCAGTAGTATCTTGCTTATTGGTGTTTAGACTAATCTCAAACGACCCCCATATACGGGAGTATCGCTAATCGCAACCACCATATGTGGTGGCAAATTTGGCC
>JAFGFO010000044.1 GCA_016931085.1 Thermoflexales bacterium | reverse complement strand
TACCTGCCACAGGCGCGGCGGCTATCCACAGGACGCCTTCGGCGTGGAAAGCCGCCCTACAAAACGCTCTCTCCGACAGCCTGCTAGTACTCCTATATTGTAGGCGATATTGTCTTTTTTGTCCATCCCTACACAGCCGCTCAGGGCGGGAGAACCTGCACGCTGGCCGGCAGCGTAAAGCTGTCGCCCAATGCCTGCCCAGTTCCATCCCAGGCCAGCACGCGCTGCCCGTCGCCGAGCGTGTACAGTCCCACGCTGAGCCGGTACTCGCCAGGCGGTGCGCCGGGCAGCACGCGCAATTGATGATCGTCCCAAACGAACTTGTCTAACGGCCAACGCGTGGTGGGAAAGTCGCCTGGGTTGAGCTTGTCCGATTGTCCCCACAAACTCGTCGCCGGCTCGACGAGGTGGACAAAGACCTGGTAGTTTGTGGGGATGGGCGCGGCCGCCTTCCAATACAAGGTGAGAGCCAGCTTGTCACCCGCCCGCACTTGACTGGCGGGCAAATCATACCCCAACAGATAGACCTGGTAGCCAAAGTTGACCGGCGCGTCGAATCGGTGTTGGGCGCTGAGTGCCTGCCCGGGCGGCGATGTGTAGCGAAAGCAAGCGTTATACTGAGCCGCCCCGGTATAACGCCCGTCACACGGGTCGGCAACGGCAAACTTGAAGAGGGCAAAGATCGCAATCACGAGGATTTCGAATTTGAGACTTGAGACTTGAGACTTGAAACTTGAAACTTGAAACTTGAAACTTGAAACCTGAAACCTGAAACCTGAAACCTGAAACGCGATAGCCGTTAGCGCCAGCAGTGACGCGAGCGTGCCGGCGATGCGCGGCGGAGTGGTGCCAAAGCTGACCAAGAGCTCGTGGCGGCCGGCAGGGACGTCGATCTCGATAAAGCCGTGGGGGGAGCTAGGGCGGATGGGCACGGACTCCCCGTCGATGCGAGCCTCCCAGCCAGGGAAATGAAAGGTCAGCACGCGTGCTGTGAAGGCTTGCGGGCTGGAGAGGACAAAGCGATCGCGCCTGGGACCGTGCTCGACGACGCGCACCTCCGCGCTGGCCGGCAGCGTGCTGTGGTCGAATTTATCCACCAGCCCCTGCTCGTAGGAAGCGATCAGGCCGGGGTTAGCCGGTGGGTGCGCTTTGACGGTGGCCGGCACAAAGTCGCCGGTGGAGGTGGTGCCCAGGTAGTGGCCTTCCAGCTCCACTTGCAAGATGCCGCGCGGCGTGGTGGGTCCAAAGTCGGGCGACCACAGCGGGGGGTACATGGCCGGCAGGGCGGAGAAAAGCAAAAACGCGAGACACACGGCAGCCAAGAGACCTGCCATGGCTGGCACTGAGACTGGCAGAGCAGGCAGCCGCTTGGCCCACGCCTGGAGTGTGGCCTCTGCTCCCCAGACGGTGCCCCCAACGCACATGGCCAGGGTCAGGGCCGCCGGGCCGAGCAAGCGCCAGGGGAACTGGATGTAGGGCATCAACGGCACGCGCTCCCACACAAAGGCCGAGGGTGAAAGCATCAGGAACACGAGCCAGGCGGAGCAAGCCGCAAAAAAGGCCAACGCCTGGCCCTGTGGCCGGCGGCGGTAGAGTATGGCCAGCGGGATCGCCGGCAGCGCCAACAGCCAATGGACCAGGCCCAGGTTGTACTGAAACTTGGGCGCGGTGGCGCCCAGGTCGAGTGGGCGGCTGGGGGCAAATAGGCTGCGCCAGGCCACAAAGTGGTTGTGAAAGTCGAAATGCCCCTCGCCAATGACCGTCAAGTGCACCGCCCCCCGCTCGGCCACGAACGGCAGCCAAAAAAAGGCCGACAGCCCCGCCGCCAACACAATCAGCCCGGTAACAGGCACCAGGTATGCAGTCTTGGCGGGTAGTTTTTGAGCTTCACTTGAAACGTGAAACGTAAAACGTAAAACGTAATAGGCCTGCCAGGCGACGAAAATCACGCTGAGGATGAGGGCCATCAGGTTGTGGGTGAGGATGAGCGCTGCCCACAGCACAGCACAAGCAGCTATCCGAGGCGTCAAACCTGAAACCTGACACTCGCGCCTGCGCGCAGTGCAGGTGAACTTGAAACTTGAAACCCCGGCTCTCATCAGCCATGGGAACAGGGCCAGGGCAAAACATTCGGGCAGGTCGCCGCGCATGTGGGGATTGACGAACAAGATGTAGGGCGAGAAGGTATAGGCGGCTGCGGCGACCAAACCCGCGCGTGGCCCGAACAGATCGCGCCCGAGCAGGAACGCGCCCGCGGCGGCCAGGAGCAGCCCCAGGATCAAGATCGCCTTGGCGCCGACCACGATGTCCAGGCCAGGCAGGAGCGCAAAGGCATTGGCCAGGTAGTAGGTGAGCGGGGCGTAATAGTTAAAGATGGGATAGCCGTAGCCGTACCACAGGTCCGGCGCCCAGCGCACGTAGCCGGCGCCGCCGCGCAGGGCGTGACCCAGCTCAGCGGCCCGAAAGACGTGCAGCTCGACGTCGGTGGCGCGTGGCAGGCCGGGGCGGGCCAGGAAGGGATGGGCCGCCAGCAGCGCCAGGGCGATGACCAACACTGCTTCGACAACAAAGCACGCAAGACACCAAGGATGTGTTCTGTGTGCCCTTGGTGATGACAGAATCTTCATACTGATTTTATGCTTGTGCCAGTGAGCCTGGTGACTCGGCGATGATAACATAGACTGGGCATTTGCGCAAGAGTTGACAGCTTGGCGGAACAAAAGTTTGGCGTTCCGGCTGCATTTGTGGTAAAATAGCCTTAATCAGCCGACGACTGCCCGTGCCTGAGGATGAGGGATAATATCATGTTCAATCTACAAAAACTCGTCATCGAGCAGTTTGTGCAAGAGCTGCGAGGCGCGTACCAACAAACCTACAGCTCGATGGAGCCGGAATTTGCCAACATCATCGCCTGGTCGGGCCGCCTGGCGCTCGAGAACATCGCCCGCTCCGACGCGCTGTATCACAACGTCGAGCACGCCATCCTGGTGACCCTGGTCGGCCAAGAAATCCTCAAGGGCAAGCACCTGTGCGAAGGGGGCGTCACGCCCAAGGACTGGCTGCTCTTTACTATCGCACTGCTGTGCCACGACATTGGCTACGTAAAAGGCATCTGCCGTAACGACACGGGCAGCACCTTTGCCACCGGCATCGGGGACGAGACGGTGGCCATTTCACCGGCCGGCACCGACGCCGCGCTCCAGCCCTACCACGTCGACCGCAGCAAGCTTTTCGTGTGCGAGCGCTTTGGCGGGAAACTGCTGCGCGAGGTTGACGCTCACACGATCGCGGCTTACATCGAAATGACGCGTTTCCCACCCCCCGCCGGCATGCCGGACAACGTCGAGAACTATGGCGCCCTGGTGAGGGCGGCCGATTTCATCGGCCAACTGGGCGACCCCCGCTACCTGCGGAAAATCCCGGCGCTTTTCTACGAGTTTGAGGAGCTGGGCCTCAATGCCGGGAACGGGTACAAGAACGTTGGGGACATGCGGCGCGGCTATGCCGATTTCTACTGGAAGGTGGTCAGCCTTCACATCCAAGACGCCCTGCGCTACCTGCGCGTGACACAGGAAGGCCGCTTGTGGATCGCCAATCTGCACGCCCACGTGTTCGACTCGGAACACCACGCCACGTTATTATAGAGTAACTATCCAGCTATTACACAGAGATTCACGGAGAATTAAAAGCAAAAAAACTCTGTGAGCCTCTGTGCTCCCTCTGTGACATGAATAGTTACATTATAGATAGGCTCACGCTGCGAGCGGGCGGCGCTTGAGCGCGGCCAACACCCGGTCGGGCGTGAGCGGGAGCTCGTCAAACCACACCCCAGTGGCATCGTGCACGGCGGCCGTGATGGCCGGCGCCAGGGGCAGGAAGGGCATTTCTCCCATGCCGCGCGCGCCATACGGCCCGCGTGGATCCGGGCTTTCGACAATGATCGAGTGGATCGCCTGCGGGACGTCCAGCACAGTTGGGATCAGGTAGCTGCTCAGGTGGGGCGTCAGCACCCGCCCCTCCTTGGTGATAAAGTTTTCGAGGATGGCATAGCCCTGCGCCTGGACGACCGCGCCCTCGATTTGGCCGCGCACCTGTTGGGGATTGATAGCTTGCCCCACGTCGTCGGCGCACCACACATTCAGCAGGCGGACGCGACCGCTTTCGACATCCACTTCAACCTCGGCCGCCTCGGCCACGTAACCGTAGGCAAAGTTCGGCTCGCAGTGGCCTGTCTTGGGGGCGAAGCTCGTCGTCGTCGGCGGCAGGTACTGATAGCTCCCACTGGCGGGGCGCGCGCCGTTGTACCATTTGAACAGGGCTACCTCGACCGCCCCCATGATCGCGTTGCCGGCCATGAACGTCATGCGGCTGGCCGACGCGCTGCCAGAAGGCGGTGTGTGCGCCGTGTCGGAGGCCACCAACTGGATCTGGGACAGCGGCATGTCGAGCGCCTCGGCCGCCATTTGAACGATGGCTGTGTGCGCGCCCTGGCCACACTCGGCGCCCGAATGGTAGATGATGGCCAGCTCGACCTCATCACGCTTGCCGTGCAGCTCGACCGTTGCCGTGCATTGTTCGGGAGCGCCAAAGCTAAAGCCAACGTTTTTAAAAGCGCAGGCAAAGCCGATGCCATAGCGCTTGTTCTTGCAAAGCGTGGAAGGTGCGGCCGGGCGTTTCCAGCCATCGGGGCTGGCTTGCCAGCCGGCGGCCTGGGCCGCCTGCTCGACCACCTCACCGATGCTCACGCCGGGCGGCAACGGCGTGCCGACCGAGAGCAGCGCCTTTTCGTGTAACAAGTTCTTGGCCCGCAGCTCGACCGGGTCCATGCCCAGTTTTTCGGCCAACTTGTTCATCTGCTGCTCGGCGGCAAACGCGGCTTGTGGCCCGCCAAAGCCGCGAAACGCGCCGCACGGGATGTTGTTGGTATACACGGCATACGCGTCGACCTTGACGTGGGGAATCTTGTACACCCCGGTGCACAACAAGGCCGCGTTGTTCAACACCTTGGTGGAGGTGTAAGCATACGCGCCGGCGTCGCTGATGATTTCGACCTGGGCGGCCACCAGCTCACCGGCAAAGCTCGCGCCCCAACGGGCCCGGATGTACATGGGGTGACGCTTGTGATGGCCGATGATGGATTCTTCGCGTGACCAGACGATCTTGACCGGCCGTTTCAACTTCCAGGCCGCCAACGCCAGGATGATTTGCACGCTCATGTCCTCGCGCCCGCCAAACGCGCCGCCGATGGCCGGATAGATGACGCGCACGCGCTCCTTATCCAGCTTGAGGGCGTGGGCGATTTGGTCGCGATCTTCGTGCGTCCACTGGCCGGCCACCTCCACTGTCAGGCGGCCTTGCTCGTCGATGTAGGCCAGCCCAGCTTCGGGCTGCAAGTAGGCGTGCTCCTGGGCGGGGGTGCGGTACGTGCCTTCCACGACGACGTCGGCCTTGCGGAACGCCTCGGCCGTGTCGCCCCGGCGAATGCTGACATGGCTCAAGATGTTGCTGTCGACGCCGGGGTGCAACGGCTCGGCGCTGGGGCGCATGGCATCGCGCGGGTCGGTGATGGCCGGCAAATCCTCGTATCTGACCCTGATCAGCTCGAGCGCGGCCTGGGCCTGTTTTTCCGTCTCGGCCACGACCAGGGCCACTTTTTCGCCCACGTGCCGCACGACGTCGAAACCCTCACGGCTGTTGCGCCGGCCTGGCCCCACCAGGACGGGCGCGTCGAACTGGATCAGGCCAAACTCGTTGAGCGGCACATCCTTGGCCGTCAACACGGCCAGCACCCCAGGCGCCTGCCTGGCCCGCGTCACGTTGATCGACTTGACGCGCGCGTGGGGGCGGCGCGCAAACAGGACCTTCATGTAGACTTGCCCAGGCATGGACAGGTCGCCGGGGAAGAGGGTATGGCCGGTGACTTTGCCGAGCGCGTCGACGCGAGGCAACGATTGACCGATGGCCGTCATGGGATTACCTCTCGCCAGGACCGCGGTGCTTGTACATGCCGTACTCGTCCAGCTCGTCTTTCTTGCTGCGAAAGAACGGAGCGGTCACTGTGGTGGCCAGGGCTACCAACACCCCAAATGCCCCCAGGCCCAAAGCGATGGGGATGACCATGTCTGGGATATTGCGGGGTACCTGGAGCAGTTGGCGAAGACCGTACTGCGAGTCTGCCCAGAAAGCGCCTCCCATCGAGATCCCCAGCAGAACCAGGATGAAAAGAGCGCTCAACATCGTACGGGCATAATCACCCTGCGTCCGCCTGACTCCCCGTCCGGAACCGCCTTGTCGTGAACTCATAGTAACCTCCAATCAGCAAATCAGCAAATCGGCAAAATTGCAGTGACCAAGCAACCCGTCGACCATCGGGCTATTCGACCGTCTTGGCGGCCTGCTCGATGGCCGAGATGATCGCCGCGTAGCCGGTACAGCGGCACAGGTTGCCGCTGATGGCTTGTTGAATCTCCCACGGCGTGGGCGAAGGCTTTTCTTCGAGCAGCGAGGCCGCGGCCATGAGAAAGCCAGGTGTGCAGTAGCCACATTGCACCGCGCCGGCGTCTATAAAAGCCTGTTGGAGGGGATGCAAGCGCTTGCCTTGCGCCAGCCCCTCGACAGTGACGACCCGGGCGCCGTGGGCGCGCGGCGCCGGGACCAGGCAGGCCATCACGGCGATGCCGTCGAGAAACACCGTGCACGCGCCACATTCGCCCTCGGCGCAGCCTTCCTTGCTGCCGGTGAGGGCCAGGTCTTCTCGCAGCATGTGCAGCAAGGTCTTGTCGCTAGCGCCCCGCACCTTGTAGCGCTTGCCGTTCACCGTGGTCAGGATGGGCTGCTCGTCGCCTGCCGCGTGGCAAGCCACATAGTTGGCCGGTTTTCTTTTCCAGGTGGGGAAATGCCCATCTGTCTGCCCCCACAGGTTCACCGGCGATTTGGGTAAGTCATTCAATTCGCTGCCGGTGTGAATCTGGGTCAACGCGCGCACGGTGGCCACGTTGACCATGCTGCGGCGATACTCGGCCGGGCCACGGATATCGTCGATCGGGCGTGCGTCCGTGGTCGCCAACTCGCCGGCCACGGCGATGATTTGCTCGGTCAAGCGTTTCCCGCCCAAATAGTTTTCGGCGTGCGTCGCCCGCACGATGGTCGGCGCCACGCTGCCGAGCGTGATGCGTACCTCGGCGACTTTTTCGTGGTACAGGCGAATCACGATGGCAACATTGACCAGCGAGATCGCTTGGGCGCGCCGCAGGCCCAGCTTGACAAAGGTGCTGCGCACGCCAGGCCTGGCGCGTGGAATGCACACATCGACCAGCAGCTCGTCCGCTTCGAGGGCGGTCTTGCGCACGCCTTTGAAGAATTCGGGAAGCGTCAGGCGGCGGCTGCCGCGCTTGCTCTGCAGGGTGAGGATGGCATCCATGGCCCACAGCGGCGTGATGGTGTCGTTGGCCGGGCTGGCCGTCACCAGGTTGCCGGCCAGCGTGCCCCGGTTGCGGATCTGGGGCGCGCCCACTTCCCAACACGCCCGGGCCAGGGCAAAAGCCTTGTTGATACACAGGGCCGAGTTGGCCACGTGATTGTGCGTGACCAGCGGCCCCAGGTGCAAGTTGCCATCGTCGTCGACCGTGATCCGATCCAGGCCGGGGATGCGCGTGATGTCAACCAGCGCTTCGGGCGCCTTGACTTGGCGGTCCAGCTCGACCAGCAAATCCGTGCCGCCGGCGACGACGCACGCCTTGTCTTGGTACTCGGCCAGCAGCGCCAGGCTTTCCCGCAGCGTTGCCGGCGTATAGTAGCGTTTCCACATCGCTTCCTCACCTGATCTTTGATCGGAGACGGCCGGAATAGCGATTCCGTGATACCCCTATTGTAGCGCAATTTCGTATAAAATCCAAATGGCAAATGTGGTATAATGTGGCCTATAGCGTATGGCCATACCCATCAAGGAGGCAAAATATGTCCGAGCGACGGCGCGACGAAAAGGAAGAAAAGCAAGAGGAAAAGGACGAAAAGTCGAGGGGAGAGAAATGGCGGCGTGACCCGCTGAGCGCGGCGATCTGGGCCGGCATCCTGATCTGGGCCGGGCTGGTGCTGCTGGCCAGCAATCTTGGCCTGTTGGCTCCCTTCGAATGGCTGGAAGCCTGGTCGCTGGTCTTTTTGGGCGCCGGCTTGATCGTGCTGCTGGAGGCCGGCATCCGCCTGGCCGTGCCAGCCTATCGCCGCCCGGTGGCCGGCACCGTCATTTTCGCCATCATCCTAATCGCTATCGGCCTGGGCGACTTGATTCGTTGGGAGGTGATCTGGGCCTTGGTGCTGATCGCCGGCGGCGTGATCATCTTGCTGCAAGGCCTGGGCTGGCGGCGTTGAACACGACATCGCAGCCCACAGCCACTCAGGAAGCTGTCGATCAGAGAGCGGGCGCTCAACAATTGCAAGCTCTCCTACAACCCTGGCACAAAGCCGTGGCGGATCCGGCCGAGGCCCAACGGCAGGCGCTCGCCCGCTTTGTGCGCATCTATGCCCAGACGGGTTACGGCAAACAACACGGCGCGGGCCAGGTCGAGACGATCGAGGAATTTCGCCGCGCGTTTCCCGTGGCCAGCTACGAGGACTACAAGCCGCTCATCGAACGGGTCATGGCCGGCGAGCTTAGCCTCCTGCTCGACGAAGAGCCTGTCGGGTGGGCCATCACGCGCGGCACGACCAAGGGCGAATCCAAGTTCATTCCCATGACGCCCACCGACCTGAAAATGCGCGTCAGCGCCGGGCGGGCGATGATGAATTACGCGGCCAGCAGCCGGCGCTACGAGCTGTTCCAGGGCGTCAACCTGAACTTGAACTTTCCCTCGGTGGTGGGGACGGTGAAGGTGGGCAGCCACGAGATCGCCTACGGTTACAGCTCGGGCATTTATACCAGGCACGTTTCAGCTTCTACGGCCATCCATTCGGAGCCTTCACAAGAAGAGATCGACAAGCTTGGCGGCGGCAAGACGGTCAAGGATTGGGAAGCGCGCTTCGAGCTGGCCTACGAGACGTGCAAGGACAAGAACGTAACTCTTGTAGGCGGCGTCGCGCCCACGGCCACCGCTTTTGCCACCTACCTGCACCGCGCGCACAAGGTCTATCCCAAGGAGCTGTGGCGGACGCAGATCATGACCTTGGGCAGCGTGCCAGGCATCAATACCCGCTACCAGCCGGCGCTGGCTGCCCTGTATGGGGACCAAATCGCCATCCGTGAAATCTATGGCGCCACCGAGGGCATGTTTGGCCAGCAGCGCGACGAGCGGCGGGCCTGGGTGCCCAACTATGACCTGTTCTTTTTTGAAGTAGAGACCCGCTCGGGGATCAAGATGCTGCACGAGATGGCGCCCGGCGAGATGGGCAGCCTGGTAGTCTCCACGCCCATCCTGGCCCGCTACAAGATCGGTGACCTGATCCTGGCTTTCGAGCCGCCGTATTTCCGCTGCATCGGCCGTGACAACTGGTGGACGCCGCTGCGCTACGCCTGGGGCGAGTTCACCACGCTCAACCTGGGGCGCTTGTAGGGGCAACCCCTACCTGCCTGTCGGCAGGCAGGCGGTTGCCCTTGGGCAGGTACTCAGACCGGCGCGACGTGCGAAGGCTGCAAGGGGAACAAGATGTCCAGCAGCACGTCCGCCTCGTCCTTGGCCCAACAGTCGGGGTAGGCCGCCCGCAAGCTCGCCAGGGCGCGAAAGCCAAACAGCAGTTGCAAAAAGATCATGGGCGGGAACGCGGCGTCCTCGTCCGACTTGCCCGGATCCGCCCGCTGCCACGGCTCGACCGCTGCCAGCTTGCCCCCCTCCAAGACCAGCCGGAAGCCGCCGGTGTACTCGTTGATCTTGATCTCCCCGCTGTGGCCAGCCAACGGCGAGGTGGCCAGGCGCGCTTCGAGCGCCGGCGCGACGTGACGCAGAAAAGCCAGCACGTCAACCACGCGCATGTACCAGCCGTAGGGCAGGAGCATCTTGAGGCGCTCGGGGATGGCCCGGTAAAGCGGGTGCTCGCGCCCCAGGCAAAAACGCACGTGCCCGATAGGTTTGTGTTGGGCCGCCTCTTCGAACTGCGCGATGGGCCGCAGGGCGCGCAGCAGGCTGGGCGCGACGGCGCGCGAGGACTGCCCTTCAACCACGGCTGATTCGTTCACGGTGAGAAAGTCGTTCCAGATGTCTCGCTCCAGCTTGAGATAACCCACGGCGCGCCCTTCCGCGGTCTCGATGATCCGAAACTCTCTGGCCTCGGCCGGGTTGGTCGAATCGAATTCGAGCATGTGCCGCCACAACCAATCCGGCCGGGGACAGGCCACCAGCGAGCGCGCGCAGTCGCGCTCGTACAGTGGCTTGACGAACGGCACGTCGCCGGCCGTCATCACGCGCAGCCGGTACGGCTCGGTCTCGCCTTCGCCCAGGCCGGGGATGGCGGCCAACGGCAGCGTCGCCCCGCCGCCCAGGTCGAGCGCGTATTCGTAGCCGAACTGGCGATAATACCAGGGAACGCCGGTGATCGCCTGCACCGGGTGCCCCAGGGCCGCGCTCTTGGCGTGGTGGACCTCGAACTGGGCGCGGATAAGCCCGCGCCGCCGGTAGGCCGGGTCGGTCGCCACCGCCTCGGGCCGCCCGACGCCGAAGGGGATGCCGGCGTAGGTCCAGGTCTGGGGAATCAGGCACATCGCCGAGACGATCTTGCCGGCGCGCGTGTCCTGGACCAGCGTAAAGTTCGACGGCCCAATGATCGGGTGGGCTTCGGCCATCACGCTGCGTATCCAGACGACGGCCTGCTCGTCAAAGCGCTCGCCCCCGAACACGCGGCCCATGAATTGCCCCATCTCCTCGGTGTCTTCTACCCTGGCCAGGCGTAGGGTCAGCCCGTCACCCAGCTCGCGCGGCAGGCTGTCATTAGGAAACGTGGTCTCAAGTGTCTTGTTCAAGGTATTCCCTCACTTGTGCAATTGTTTGGGCCGTGGTTTCAAAGCGCACGCCGCGCATGCCAACTGCCCGCGCTCCCTCGACGTTGGCCTCCACGTCGTCCACGAACACGGCCTCTTCTGGCCGCACGCCCAGGCGTTCGACGGCCAGCCGGTAGATGCGCGCGTCGGGCTTGGCCAGCCCCTCCTCGGCCGAGATGATCATCTCGGCCACGAGCTGGTCCAAGCCATACTTCTCGGTGAACACCTGGCGCGCGCCGGACCAGGCGTTGCTCAGGATGGCCGTCTTGCAGCGCGGGCGCAAGTTGTGCACAAACTCCGCCAACTCGCCGTCCACCCGATCGCCGGACCAAAAGTCACGCCTGAACTCGGCCAGTTGCTCGTCATCTAGCCCAAGCTCCGTGGCCGCATAGCGCCAGATGTCGTCCTCGGACGCCTGGCCGAGCGAGGCACGGATTGCAACGTCCGAATCAAACACGATCTTGTAGATGCTGCCTTCTGGCAGCCCAAGGCGTGCATCCCAGCCCAGGCGCGCACGCCAGTCGAAGGTGCGCACCAACACACCGCCAAAGTCGAAAATCACAGCTTTTATGGCCATCAGGATAGCTTTCAGGTTTAATGTTTCAGGTTTCAGTTTGCGTTTTACACAATGGGTGCGATTGTACTATAGAGGCCGGAGGGCGTCAAGTCGCGTAGGCGTGGTGTTTGTCTTTTTTACTTTCTCGGTGTATCATTGCGCATCGCAAGCATGCATCACCCCCAATGGGGGTGAAAGGAGAGACACATGAATTGGCATACTGTGTTTGCGCACAAGAAACGCCTCGTAGCTGGGGGGCTGGCCGCGCTGGTGACCTTGGCCGCCTGCGCTGCGCCCAAGCCGCCGGCGCCCACTCGCCTGGTGTACGGCCTGACGCTGGCCCCGTCCGGCATCGACCCGCACATCAACGCCTCGTCCGAGCTGGGCATCCCCTTGACCAGCGTCTATGACACGCTGGTCTACCAGGACCCGGCCAGCGGCCGCTTTGTGCCGGGCCTGGCCGAGACCTGGAGTGTGTCGGACGAGGGCAAGACCTATACCTTCAAGCTCCGCCGCGGTCTCAAATTCCACGACGGCGAGCCCTTCAATGCCCAGGCGGTCAAGACGACCTTCGACCGCATCACCAACCCAGACACCAAATCACAAAAGGCCGCCTTTATGCTGGGAGCCTACCAGCGAAGCGAGGTGATCGACGAGTACACCGTCGCCATCCACCTCAAGGAGCCTTTCGCGCCCCTGCTCGACAGCCTGAGCCAGGTCTACACCGGCATCGCCTCGCCCAAGGCCCTGGCGCAGTGGGGCGCGGAATACCAGATGCACCAGGTGGGCACCGGCCCCTTCAAGTTCGTCGAGTACGTGCCCAAGGATCACCTGACGCTGGCGCGCAACCCGGACTATAGCTGGGGGCCAGAGGTCTTGGCCCATCGCGGCCCGGCTTACCTGGACGAGATCGTCTTCAAGTTCTACGAAGACCCCGCCACCCGTGCACTGGCGCTCGAGGCCGGTGAAGTGCACGTCATGGGCGAGCTGCCGCCCCAGGACGCCGGACGCCTGGCTATCGATAAGCGTTTTAGCCTGCACGCCGTGCCCATCCCCGGCCAGCCGCTGCAGTTTTTCTTGAATACCCAACGTCCGCCCACCGACGATCCCCTGGTGCGACAAGCGCTGCTCTATGGCACCGAGCGGGCCGCGATCGTCAAGGCTATCTTTGGCGCTTATTCACCCGTCGCGTATGGCCCGCTGGCGGCCGCCACGCTGGGTTTCGATCCCAGTCTCAGGTCGCGCTACCCGTATGACCCGGCCAAGGCTCAGCAGTTGTTGGACGAGGCTGGCTGGCAGGACAGCGATGGCGATGGCTGGCGCGAGAAAGACGGGAAGCGCTTGCATCTCGACGCGGTGGTGATGGGCTACGGCCTGATTCCCGAGGTGTCGCAGTTGCTGCAAGCCCAATGGAAAAGTATCGGCCTGGAACTGGCCGTGCAACAAGCCGCCTACGGCGACTTGCTGCAGACCGGGCGCGAGGGCACGGTCCACGTGATCCCCTTCCTGATCTCGGGCAGCGACCCCGACATGGTGCGCTCGTTCTTTCACTCGGCCGGCGCGTTCAACTGGTCCAAGATCACCGACCCCGAGTTGGACGGCTGGCTGGCCCAGGCCGCCCGCAGCGGCGATTGGGAAACGCGCAGCCCGCTGTACGCGCGCGTTCAGCAGCGCGTGATGGAGGCTGCCTTGATCGTGCCGGTGCGTGACTATGTCAACCTGAACGTGGCCAGCTCCCAGGTCACGGGCCTGCGCTACGACGCGCGCGGCTGGTTCCCCTGGCTGGTGGACGTGCAGTTGGTGACCGGGGACTAGGCGGTTCTATTTCTTACTTCCTACTCCCTACTCCCTTTTACCATGCTTCTCTTTCTCTTGCGCCGCTTGCTGACCATCATCCCGGTCTTGGTGGCCGCCGCCACCTTGTCTTTTGGCGCGATTCACCTGCTGCCTGGCGACCCGGTCACGCAGCAGATGGTCGCCTCCGGCGTCTCGCCCGAGGCGATCGCGGCCCGCCGCCACGCGCTCGGTTGGGACCGCCCGTTGTGGGTGCAGTACGGCGAGTTTGTAGCCAGGCTGGCGCGGGGCGACCTGGGGCAATCGTGGAGCAGCGGACGCTCGGTCGTCACGGTGATCGCTGAAGCGGCCTGGCCCACGGCGCAACTGGCCGTTGTGGCGATGCTCATCGCCGTCTTGCTGGGCGTTGGGCTTGGCACGCTGGCAGCCGTGCGGCGCGGGACGTGGGTAGATAGTGCCAGCATGGTTGTCGCGCTGCTGGGCGTCTCGACGCCCGTCGCCTGGGGCGGGCTGCTGGCCATCGTGCTGTTTAGCCTGGTCCTCGGCTGGCTGCCGCCGTCCGGCAGCGACGGCGCGCGCCACTTGCTGCTGCCCGGCCTGGTGCTGGGCAGCGCTTCGGCTGGAGCGCTGGCCCGGCTGGTGCGCTCCAGTTTGCTGAACGTGCTGGCGGAAAGCTATATCACGGCGGCCTACGCCAAGGGCTTGCCAGGCCTGCTCGTCCTGGCGCGGCACGCCTGGCCGGTGACTATGCCAGGCCTGGTCGCCATGATGGCGGTCCAGTTCGCCTTCATGATGGGCGGGACGGCTGTGACCGAAACGCTGTTTGCGCGGCAAGGCTTGGGCCGGCTGATGGTCGAGGCCGTGTTGACCCAGGACTTGCCGCTCGTCCAGGGATTGGTACTCGTCAGCGCGCTCGTCTACAGCCTGGCCAACCTGGCGGCTGACGCGCTTCACTGGTCGATCGACCCCAGGGTAAGGTAATGGGCCTCGAAAAGCGCCGGCGCTTTCTGTACCCGCTCCCTAGCCGTAAGCCGATCCCCAAGCCGTGGCCGAGGCGCGGGCTGGAGCGCCGCTCGCTGCGCAGCAGGCTGGTCTCGATCGCCGCGGCGATCTTTTTGGGCCTGATCGTCCTACTCGGCCTGGCCGCGCCGTGGATGGGCCTGGCCGACCCCATGCGCGTTGATACCGAGGCTCAGTTTCAGCCGCCCAGCCTGGCGCACCCGCTGGGGACCGATCTGTTCGGACGGGACGTGTGGAGCAGGCTGGTATACGGCGGGCGGCTGACGCTCGGCATCGCGCTGTTGGCTACCCTGCTCAGCGTGCTGCCCGGCGCCGGCCTCGGCCTGTTGGCGGCCTTTTACGACGGCTGGCCGGATATGCTGATCAGCCGCTTGAACGACGTGCTGTTGACCATACCCTATCTGCTGCTGGCCCTGGGGGCGATTGCCTTGTGGGGGCCAGGGCCGCTCAACGTCGCCCTGGCGATTGGATTAGCCGGCTTGCCCAGCACGCTGCGCGTCGTGCGAGCGGCAGCGGGGAGCTTGCGCAAGCGCCCCTACATCCTGGCAGCGCGCGCCGTGGGCTGTACCGGGCGACGCATTCTGCTGCGGCACGTTTTTCCCAATGTCGCCGGGACGATACTCGTCATCGCCACACTGCAAGCCGGTTGGGCCATCCTGAGCGTCTCCGCCCTCACTTTTTTGGGCGTGGGCGTCCAGCTCGGCACGCCGGAGTGGGGTGCCATGTTGAACGAGGGACGCGGTTTTCTGCGCCAGGCTCCCTGGATTGCGGCCGGCCCTGGCCTGGCGCTCACGCTCACCGTGTTGGCCGTCAACCTGCTGGGCGATGGTCTGCGCGACGCGAACGACCCCCTATTAAGATAGTTGCAGGTTTCAGGTTGCAGATCTCAGGTTTTGACCGGCGTCAGGCGCTTCGCTTCCGCAGGGCAAAGGCGAGCAGGCTGCCGCCCAGCAGCAGCGCCCCAAGCACGATCACGCCAATGGTCAGCCCACTGGTCGAGCGCGCCGGAGAAGGCGTTGGCGTGGGTTGGGCCTGGACAGTGGCCGGCGGCGTGGGAGATGGGAACTCGCCGCGGCGCACCGCCATCTGCAAATCGACGCGCTGACCGGCCGCCAGCGTGACGCCGACCGTGTCAAACGCAATCATGTAACCGGCCGGCGGGATCACTTGCGCCGAGTAAGCGCCTGGGGGCAGGGTTGCCAGGCAGTGTGACGCCAGCAAACCATCCGTCACGTAGCTTGCTTCCA
This sequence comes from Thermoflexales bacterium, assembly GCA_016931085.1. Next base: position 4,270 of record JAFGFO010000044.1, on the reverse strand, counting down.
GCTCGGTATTGCCCGGCGAAACGACAACGAATGTCACGCCAGCCAGGGCCGGCTCGTCCCCATCCTGCAGGCCGTTGCCGTTTGTGTCCTCGAAAGCGCCCAGGCATAGCCCACCCGGCTGCGGTGTGGGTGTGGACGTGGGCGGGACAGGCGTGGGTGTGGCTTGGTCGACGGCCGGGGGAGTGGCAAGGCTGCCCGGCTCGCCGGCCTTGATGATAAGCTCTTGATCGAGGTACAAAAACGACTCGGGGCTTAGATTGTTCAGACGATACAAGTCCGCGAGGGGCACGTTGTACTGCAGCGAGATGCCGAACAAGGTGTCGCCGGCCTGGACGATGTGCGTGATGGTCCCATCCGGCGGCGGCGTGGGTTGGGCTGGTGGCGGGTCGGTGGGCTGAGCGGCGGCAGTCGGCGCTGGCTCGGCTGGTGTGGTGGGTTGAGCGGCGGCGCCGCTCAACTGTACCAGGCTGGCGTCGTCCAGGTAGACGTCATTAGACTGGCGCGCCCAGCCCCAATCGGCGCGTGAGTGCGTGAAGACTGTCACCGCGTAGGCCTGGGCTGTAGCCTCCACCGCGAACTCGACCCAGCGGTCGAACGCTTCCTGCTCTGGCCCCCAGATAATGTTGGAGCTGAAGGGGTCGGTACCGCCATAAGGATCGATCCCCACCCGCAGGTGCATGTTCGAAGGCGCGTCGGAGACCACGCCGTACTTGCCGCAGGCGTCCATCTCGTAGCACATCCAGGCGTGCATAAAGATGCTAAAGCGCAAGGACATACCCGGCGTCACGCCGGTGACGGTCTGCATCAGGCCAGCCTCGTGCATGCGCCCGAAGGAAAAGTACTTTTGAGCGCGTATGCCGCTGCGGACACGATTGGGAGCCGCCGCGGCGACGGTATCGCGAAACTCGGGCCGCATCCAATAACAATCCGGCCTGTCATTGTCGCTGCAATTCGCCGGCGTTTCGATATAAGACGGCGGTGAATCCAGGTACCAGGCTCGCCAGCCGGGAGCGACCTGGACTTCGCTAATGCCGTTCTGCATGGGCCAGGGTGGCGGCGACTCGAAATCGCCGTCGACCAGCAAATTTTGACCCTGTGCTTGAATGGGCCAGGTCGCGGCCAACGCTCCTATCACGATCGCCGCCACAACGACGTGCCACAGCTTGGACATATTCCTCTCTCTATCTCTATCTGAATTCTCTATCTACACAGGCGCTGATTATAATGTGGATTTGCGATTTGAACAAGTTGTGCACCGGGCGCTTTGTCAGCCACCTGGGAGATTGCCGTCAGCCTTTTTTGCGCTTTTGGGGTATAATGGACACGGTAAGGAGAAATCATGCTCGACGTCGAACATCATTGGTTTTATGGCACCCAGCCCCTCTCGGCCCATGCGCTGGCCGAAAAGCTGCAGCAAGAGTTCTGGAGGCAGCATGCGGGCGACACACACGTGTGCAGCACCCAGGCTCAAGAGTGGCCCTATCGCTTCCGGCTGTACCGGCAAGCCCACAGCTTTGATCTGGAGCTTGACCCGGCCAAGGCGCTCGTGTGCCGCTCCAAAGCTGGCCCCAGCTCGGAAGACGAGCTGGGCCGGGTGGCGGAAATCCTGAGCCGTTCGATGCACATGGCCCCTTCGTTCCGCTACCAAGACGGCGAGGGGGGCGCCGTTCTCGAGTGGTGGACACAGGGGCGCGAGGCGCGCTGGCAGGCCATGCAGGGGCAGCCGGCGTTCGAAAACCTGCAACGAATAGCGAATAGCAAATAGCAAACAAGGAGTAAAAGATGAGTGAGGAACAGATAAACCAACAAGCAGAGAGCACTAAGGCGACCGGCGAGGCCTGGCAGGAGGTGGGCAAGCAATTCCAAACGCTGGGCGAGAGCCTGGCAGCCGCCTTCCGCGCGGCCTTGCACAATGAGGGCAATCGCCAACGCCTCGAGGAGATGAAAAGCGGCCTGGAGTCGATCGTCGACGAAGTCGGCAAGGCCGTCAAAGAAGTGGCGGCCTCGCCCGAAACGCAGCAGGCCCGCGACGAGGCCGGCAAGGCCCTCAAGTCGGTGCAGGCCGCCGGCGAGCAGACGATCCAGGAAGTGCGGCCTCAATTGGTGTCGGCCCTGCGCCAGATCAACGACGAGCTGAAGAAATTGGTGAGCAGCCTGGAGAGCGAGGCGACCAAGAAGCCGCCCGTGTCCGAAGAAGCGGCCAAGCCGCCGGTCGAAGACGCCTAGTTGACCGCTGACCGTTGACCGCCGGGCGCCGCACGCGCCCGGCGGTCGTTTTGTGTTGGGCGTAATGTGGTAGGGGCAGACCTGCGTGTCTGTCCCGCAGGGGCTTGATGCGCATGGGGCGCACACGCAGGTGCGCCCCTCTACTTGACGCTGGCCCCAGCTAGGGTATAATCCAGTTGAATTTTGATATTGGAATTTCAACTGGAGAAAACATGGCAAAAGCAAAACTGGCCCGCAAGGCCAAAACGGCCCCTAAAAAGACGATCATCCCCGGCGTGCCCGACCTTTGGACCTACGTCGGAGGCGGGGCGATCCTGCTCGCCATCGTCGTGGCGTTGATCGCGTTCCAACCGTCCACGCAGCCCGCGCCGACGCCCACCCCGCTGGTGCTGACCCTGCCGGCCGTCAGCGAGCAGGCCACGCCGGCCTCCGAGCAGCCCACGCCGCAAGCGGTCGCAACCACCGCTGAACAGGCCGCCCGCCCGCTGGCCAATATCCCCCCCGCCCAGCGCAACAACTATTACACGGCAGTGCCCGAGCTGAGCATCGACACCGGCAAGCAGTACAGGGCGACGCTCGTGACCGATAAGGGGGATATCGTGATCGAGCTGTTCGCCGATAAGGCGCCCAACACGGTCAACAGCTTTGTGTTCCTGGCCCGCGAAGGCTTTTACGATGGCACGACTTTCCATCGCGTGATCCCTGATTTCATGGCCCAGGCGGGCGATCCGAGCGGCAGCGGCGCCGGCGGGCCGGGCTATCGCTTTGCCGACGAGTTTCACCCCGACCTTAAGCACGACGGGCCAGGCGTGCTGTCGATGGCCAACAGCGGAACGAACACCAACGGCTCGCAGTTCTTCATCACCTACGAAGCCACCCCCCACCTGGACGGCAAGCACAGCGTTTTCGGGCGCGTGCTGGAGGGGATGGACGTGCTCACGGCCATCACGCCGCGTGACCCGAGCACGGCGACGACGCCCGGCGATACCATTCGCCGTATCGACATCACTGAACAATAGGAGAATTTACAATGGCTAAACAATACTCTGCTCCCCCTCCGATGAGCATCGACCCTGCCAAGTTATATCAGGCCACCCTGGTCATGGACAGGGGAAAAGTTGTCATCGTGCTGTTCGCCGACAAGGCGCCCAACACGGTCAACAACTTTGTGTTCCTGGCCCGCGAGGGCTTTTACGATGGGACGACCTTCCATCGCGTGATCCCTGATTTCATGGCCCAGGGCGGCGACCCGACTGGCACCGGCAGCGGCGGGCCGGGCTATCGCTTTGCCGACGAGTTTCACCCTGACCTTAAGCACGACGGGCCGGGTGTGTTGTCGATGGCCAACGCCGGGCCAGGCACCAACGGCTCGCAGTTCTTCATCACCTACAAAGCCACGTCCTGGCTGGACAAGAGGCACAGCGTTTTCGGGCGCGTGGTGGAGGGGATGGACATGGTCGAGGCCATCACGCCGCGCGATCCACAAGTGGCGACGACGCTGGGCGACGTGATCCGGCGGGTAGAGATCAGCGAAATGGAGTAGGGGCAGACCCCCGTGTCTGCCCTAAGAGGTGAGTATGTCTCGTGTCGTCCGCGCCCCGCGCGGCCCACAGTTGTCGTGCAAAGGCTGGCTGCAAGAAGCCGCCCTGCGCATGCTGATGAACAATCTCGACCCGGATGTGGCCGAAGACGGGGGCAATTTGATCGTCTATGGCGGACGCGGCAAAGCCGCCCGCAACTGGGAGTGCTTCGACGCCATCGTCGCCTCGCTCAAGCGGCTCGAAGACGATGAGACTTTGTTGGTGCAGTCGGGCAAGCCGGTGGCCGTGTTCAAAACACACCCCGACGCGCCGCGCGTCCTGATCGCCAACTCGAACATCGTGCCGCACTGGGCCACCCAGGAAAACTTTGATGCCTGGGAGAAGCAAGGCCTGATCATGTATGGACAGATGACGGCCGGCTCGTGGGTGTATATCGGCACGCAGGGCATCCTGCAAGGCACCTACGAGACGCTGGCCAGCCTGGCCGAGCAGCACGGCTGGGG
>JAFGFO010000368.1 GCA_016931085.1 Thermoflexales bacterium | reverse complement strand
GGGTCTCGCCTCAATCGCTTGGTCACCGGATGGCTGCCAATTGCATCTAGGAGTGGGGAATAGCATTTTTATCACTGATCTTCATGGAAATGTCCTCCAAAAGGTCTCTGTAAATTCCCCGCGTGAGAAGGGTGTCTATATGGGATCTGGTTCGTTGTCACTATCACTAACGAATGAGTGGATAGCTTACACTGTCTTATCAGGATACCAAAAATACAGCGGGGCCGAGTTTCAAAATATTGAAGTCGTCGCAGTAGATAGTCAAACCATGCCTTTTGTGTTGACAACACGAGGTGGAGCGGGGATGGCAGCATGGTCGCCAAATGGTGAGCGCTTGGCCTATAGTGATTATGATGCTGCCGGCGTGGCTCAACTGTATCACTCAAATCCCGACGGCAGTGACCGGGTTCAACTGACACACTTTACGGAGCCTGGAACAACTATCGGCATGATTCGATGGTCGCCAGCCGGTAAAGCGCTTACCTTTGCAGTCTACTTGGATGATGAGACAGGCTCGCTGTGGATCGCTTCCGCCGGTGGCACAACCCAACTCAAGACGGCTGCCGAGAGCGGCAATCCGATTACCGATGAATTCTGGTGGGATGAGGATGGCCAGAGGCTTGCCTTTCACACGGAGAGGAGCTACGAAGGAGATCACGCTATCTATTGGATTGATGCCATCCATGGACAAGTCGTACATCTGTTGCAAGCTTCGGAGACACCACCTGGCGCCATTGTTCAGCCTTTTCCGTTTAAAGGCATCCAAACGATGGGATTCGTTGGAAGCAAGGGTCTCATTTTCTACGATATGAGTACGGGGGCGACCAATGAAAAAGAATATGCAGTTGATTGGAACGATTTGACTGGTCCAGTACGTGCGGCGCCTGGAGCTTTTCAGGGTGAAGTTAACTGCCCTAGATAGAACGCCGCTGGATGGCTGCGGCTATGGCCTGCATCAGCTCCCGGTCGCGCTCCGGGTCGAAGGGGACCGACTGCCGGTACTCGCGATCGTACATCCAGGCCGGGCCCTTGCGAAATTCCTCCGGCTCGCTCAGGTAGCGTGGGGTCACGTGCGCGTGCAAGGCCGGCTCGGTGTTGCCCAAGATCTCGTAATTGATCCGGTAGGCCCCGGTCACTTCCAACAACGCATCTCCAAAGATCACCATGTCTTGCAGATACTGGATACGCTGCTGGGCACCGAGCGAGTTCAAATCCGGCACTACGGGGTCTGGCAGCAGCAGCGAATACCCCCGCAGGAATTGAGCGTCGCCGAGGACGGCCCACCCCGACGGGACGCGACAAATCACCGTGGGATTGCTGCCTGCCCTGGCCGATTCAACCCGCTGATGGATGAGAGTTGTCATCCTAAACTCCTTTTTCCGCGTGAACTATTCTCTCCACTTCCATCACTTCCAGCACCCTGTTGGCCGGCTCCAAGTAGCGCGCCTGGTATTCGGCGCTGCCGGCCTGCTCCAGCTCTTTCCAGCCGTAGGCGGCCAGAAAAGCCGCCACCGCCTCGGGTGCCAACCCAAACTGCCACAGCCGCGACTTGACCGCTCGAGCGTGCAAGAGCGCCTGCCCGTATAGATGCTTGCCTTCGATAAAATCCTGGCGGATGTAGCTAAAGACGAGCTGGCTTGACGCGGCGGCCCGGCTTAGAAACGCCAAGACCTTGTGAACCGAGGCGGCCGGGATGTACTGGGTCACCCCCTCCCAAATGAAGAAAGCCGGCTGCTGCTCTGAATAAGAAGCCGAGCACAGCATCTCCCCCAGGTCCTGGCTGTCGAAATCCATCCCAACCAGCTTGACGTGGGCCGGCACCTGTCCCAACAGCCGCCGGACCGCTTGTTTTTTCGCTTCCACGTTCTGCGGCAAATCGACTTCATAGACCTGGCAAGCGGCCAGTCCCGGCAGGCGATAGGCCCGCGTATCGAATCCGGCCCCCAGGATCACCACCGTCTGAATGCCTGCCTTCAGGGCCTCTTGCAGCTTGTCGTCGATGTAGCGTTTCCGGCACAAGATCCCGGCGCGCAGCCCAGGCGCTTTTGACTCGACGAGCTTGAACAGCAGCCGCCGGAGAGGCTCGATCCGGAAAAGAGTGACCAATCCTTTCAACGTAACCGGCAGCAATTGGTAAGCCGCCGCGTCGTGAATGATCCTTTGTTCGGTGGGGGTCAATTGTTCCAAGGCCACGTGGGTCGTTGGCCCCCAGGCCGTTTTAGCCGCTTGTTTTTCCACGTTTTCTCCTGATGCCCGGCTTTATCCATCTTGAATAGTATATACCAATAGCCTGGCAAGTCAAGCTGATTGGCCGATTTGCCGATTTGTCCCATTATGAGGTACAATTAGCTCAGCAGCCAGAAGCCCGCGACCGGCTGCGGCCTGCACGCCGCGCCGCCCGGTTGCCCAATCACACGAGTTAGGCGAGGTCTTATGAAGTCACAATCAGCGCTCTCTAAACCTATCTGGATCGGGGTGGCCCTTCTGGGCCTGGCGGGGCAACTGGCCTGGGCCGTGGAAAATCAGTTCTTCAACACCTTTGTCTTCGACCACATCCTGCCCGACCCGCGCCCCATCTCGTGGATGGTAGCCGCCAGCGCGGTGACGGCCACCGTGACCACGATCCTGATGGGCACGCTGAGCGACCGGACGCGCACGCGTTGGGGCCGCCGGCGGCCTTTCATCCTGATCGGCTACCTGATCTGGGGGATTCTTACCGCCGCCTTCCCGCTGGCAGCCTTCTTCCGCCCCGTGGCCTTGGCGGTGAGCATGGCCATCCTGTTCGACTGCTTCATGACCTTTTTTGGCTCGACGGCCAACGACGCCGCCCTCAACGCCTACGCCACGGATATCACGACGGTGGAGAATCGCGGCCAGGTCATCAGCGTCCTGGAGCTGATGAAATGGGTGGCTTTCCTGATCGTCTATGGCGGGAGCGGCTTTATCATCGCCGCCACGAATTACTATGTGTTCTTTTACCTGATCGGCGGCCTGGTGTTGGTGCTGGGCCTGGCCGGCAGCGGCCTGATCCGTGAAGAGCCGGCAAGCGGCCAGCCGCAAGGGAGTTACTGGGGCCAGATCGCCGACAGCTTTCGCTGGCAGAACCTGGTGAGCAACCGAGACTTTTTCCTGGTGCTGCTGGGCGTTTCACTGTGGGCTGTGGCCCAGAACATCTTTTTCCCCTACCTCCTCATTTATCTCCAGCACTACGTCAAGCTGGACGCGATCGAGTCGTCCGTCATCATCGCCATCGTTCTCCTGCTCGGCGGCATCCTGCTGGCGTACCCGCTCGGCATACTGGTGGATCACTGGGGGCGCAAGCCGGTCGCGCTGCTGGCCGTGGTGGCCGAAGTGGCCGGCCTGCTGTTGTTTTCGCTGGCGCGAGAGCGCCTGTCCCTCATCATCACCGGCCTCCTGTGGATAGCCCCCCTCACCGCCTGGTTGATCACCACCAGCACCTGGAGCAAGGACCTGTTTCCGGAGGATAAGCGGGGGCAGTTCGCCGGCTATTACCTGTTCTTTTGGGTCATGCTGCCCATGGTCGTGGGGCCGTTGACCGGCGGCTGGTTATCGACCCGCTATGGCATCCCCATCGAGCTGAACGGGCAGGCGGGCTACGTGCCCACCCCCCTCCTGTTCCAGGTTGCCGGCGTGGCCACGCTGCTGGCGGCCTTCCCCCTGCTGTTGACGGGCAAGCGCCAAGGGCAAAAACAGGGAACGTGAGATCGGGTGCGAGCGTCTATTGAACAAATGGAGGAACTATGTTGACCGGCATTCATTTCTTGCTCAGCTACACCTGCACCTACAAGTGCGATCACTGCTTTGTCTATTCCAGCCCGGAGGCGGAGGGGACATTCACGCTGCGCCAGGTGCGGGCGGTGCTGGACGAGGCCAAACGCATCGGCAGCATCGAGTCGATTTATTTCGAAGGCGGCGAGCCGTTCTTATTTTATCCCCTCCTGGTCGAAAGCGTCCGGCTGGCACGCGGTGCGGGCTTCCAGGTAGGCGTGGTGACGAACAGCTACTTTGCCACGTCCGAGGAGGACGCCGAGCTGTGGCTGGGGCCGCTGGCCAAACTGGGCATCGCCGACCTCAGCCTCAGCGACGATGCCTTCCACGCCGCCGATCTCCAGGACAACCCCGCCAAGCGCGCCCTGCGCGCGGCGCAGCGCCTGGACTTGCCGGTTGGCTCGATTTGCATCGAGGAGCCCACAGTCGAGACGGTAGCTGAGCCTGCGCAGGGCAAGGGCGAGCCGGTCGTCGGCGGCGGCGTGATGTTCAGAGGGCGGGCGGTGGAAAAGTTGATCAACGAGGAACTGCCGCGCAGACCTTGGGAGACCTTCACCGAATGTCCCCACGAAGAGCTGGTACACCCCGCCCGGGTGCATCTCGACCCCTATGGCCACGTCCATCTCTGCCAGGGTGTCAGCCTGGGCAACGCCTGGGAGACGCCCTTGTCGCAATTGGTCAAGGATTATGACGCCGCCGCGCACCCGATCTGCGGCCCGTTGATCCGCGGCGGGCCGGCGCTGCTGGCCAAGACCTACGATGTCGAGCACGAGGCCGGCTACGTCGACGCCTGCCACCTGTGTTACCTGGTGCGCCGCTCGCTGCTCGAGCGCTTCCCGCAGTTTCTTGCGCCCAGACAGGTGTATGGGCTGGAATGAGAAGCATGAAGGGAACACAGAGATTCACCGAGGAGCACAGAGCCTCACAGAGATTTCTTATTCTCTGTGTGTCTCCGTGCGCAAAGTGTCTCTGTGCAACTCTGTGTAAAGCTATTTTCAGAGCAGACCTGCTCGTCTTGCTCGCCCTGGCTCTGCTGGCTACAGCCTGCAGCGGACCGCTGCCTGACCCGGCTGCTCTCTTTGGCCCCTCACCCACGCCGACCTTCACGCCGACCTTCACGCCGTCACCCACTTCAACCCCGTCGCCCACGCCTAGCCCAACCCCCACGCCTAGCCCAACCCCCACGCCGCTGCCGGCGGTGCGCATGCTGATGGCCGAGCGGGCGATGCACAACGGCAATTACAGCCTGGCGGCCGATGTGTACGCCGGCTTGGCCGGCGCGTCGTTGGACGAAGAGCAGGCGCTTTCGGTCAGGCTGGGGCTGGGCATCGCCCGCTTTCGCAATGGCGAGACCGAGGCGGCTGCGGAGACCTTCAAGCAGTTCCTGCAAGCGCACCCCGAAGGCCGGGAAGCAGCCGAGGCCCATTTCTGGCTGGCCGAGGCCTACCGCGCGCTCCCCACGCCCGACAACACCGCCGCCGTCGAGCACTACCGCCGCTACCTGGAGCTGCGCGGCGAGCTGATCGCCGCCTACGTGCGCGAGCGTGTGGGCGATGCACTGCTGGAGCTGGGGGACTATACCCAGGCCGAGGGCGAGTATCGCCAGTCGCTGGCGCTTGCGCCCAGCGTGTCTTTTGGACTGAACGTGCGCGAAAAGCTGGCCCAACTGTTCATTCGCCAGGGGGAGTATGCCAGTGCGTTAGCCCAGTATGACGACATTCTGTCGGTGGCCACCTATCCGAGCTATCGCGCCACCATTCAGACCTTGGCCGGTCAGACGCTGCTGTTGGACGGGCAAAGCCGGGCGGGTTACCAGCGCTTTTTGGACGTGGTCGAGGCCTATCCCAAGACCACCCAGGCCTACAGCAGCCTGGTGGCCCTGGTCGAGGCCGAGGTCGAGGTGGACGAGTTCCAACGTGGGCTGGTGGATTATTACGCCCGGGCCTACGACCCGGCCCTGGCGGCCTTCACGCGCGCCATCCGGGCCGGTCACCGCGTGGCCGACAGCCGTTACTACGCCGGCCTGGCCTTCCAGGCCCAGGGCGATACGTCGAACGCGCTGCGCCAGTTCAACCTCATCATCGAGAATTTTCCCACAAGCGAGTATTGGGAGCAAGCCTGGTTGGAAAAGGCCACCACGCTGGCTAGCTCTGGCGACGTCGATGGCGCGGTCGAGGTGTACCGCCAGTTTGCGGCCAGCTATCCCAAGGCTGCGCAGGCGCCCGAGGCGTTGTGGCAGGCGGCGCTCCGGCTGGAATGGTCTCTGCGCTACACAGAGGCGGCGGCCGCCTTCCGCGCCTGCCAGGCGGCCTATCCCACGGGCCAACACGCCGGCGAGAGCCTCCACCGCGCCGCCCTGGCTGCTTACCGCGCGGGTGAGCTGCCTGCCGCGTTGGAGGCGTGGCAGACGCTCAGCAACACCTACCCGCTTTCAGACTATTTCGCCCAGTCCTTGCTGTGGCAGGGCAAGCTGCTGGCCGGCACGCGGCCCCTCTCGGCCACACAGGCATTCAGCCAGGCCGTCTCAGCCGCGCCCGACACCTTCTTTGGCCTGCGCGCCAGGGACGAGTTGGCCGGGCAGCGGGCCTTGCAGGCGCGTGAGTTCGCGTTGAATTTCGACCAATACAGCGAGCGCGAGGCGGCCGAAGCGTGGCTGGCGGCGCGCCTGGGGCTGACCAGCACGCTTCCGCTGCGCACGCCGCGCGACGACATCACGGCCGACATGCGCTGGCTGCGCGGTCACGAGCTGTGGCGGCTGGGGCTGCTGGTCGAGGCGCGCGACGAGTTCGAGTCGCTGCGCCAGGCCTACGCCGGGGACGCCGTGGCGCTGTACCAACTGGCGCTCGAATTTGCCACCGTGGGGCTGTATCGCTCGTCCATCATCGCCGCCGACAGCGTCATTCGCATGATGGGCGCCCGGGCCGCCGAGGCGCCGCTCTACCTGGCCTGGCTGGACTACCCTACCCACTACGCCGACCTGATCGTGCCGGAGGCGGAAAGCCGCCGGCTGGACCCGCTGCTGGTCATGGCCGTCATGCGGCAGGAGAGCTTGTTCGAGGGGCTGGCGGTCTCGACAGCCTACGCCAACGGGCTGATGCAGATCATGCCGGCCACCGGCCAAGAGATCGCCGAGCAGTTGGGCTGGGCTGGCTACACCAGGGCCGATTTGTTCAAGCCCTACATCAGCGTCAAGTTTGGCGTCTATTACCTGGCCCGCCAACGCGACGGGCTGGACGGCAACTTGTTCGCCGCGCTGGCCGCCTACAACGCCGGCCCCGGCCGCAGTATTCGCTGGCTGCAGAACGCTGGGGACGATCCAGACTTGTTCTACGAGGCGATCACGCTCGACGAGCCGCGCCTGTACATCCGGCGCATCACGGAATACTATGCCGTCTACCAGGCCTTGTACGGCAAATAAATAGGGTGTGACCAAAATCAGTTGACTGCTTTGTAAACGCCCATCACCCACCGCCGTGCAGTCCAATCCCCCTCCCCTTTGTGGGAGGG
>JAFGFO010000367.1 GCA_016931085.1 Thermoflexales bacterium | reverse complement strand
CCCTCGCGAAACTCGAACTCGCGCGTCTTTTGATTAAAGACCGAAACGCCCGTCACATCGCTGGGCAACATATCGGGTGTGAATTGGATACGCCGGAAAACGCACCCGATCGACTTGGCAATACTCTTAGCCAGCACGGTCTTGCCCGTGCCCGGCACATCCTCGATCAGCAGGTGCCCCTGGCACAGCAAACTACTGATCGCCAGCTCCACTGCCTCTCGCTTGCCAATGATGACTTTTTCGACATTGGTGATCAATTGCTCGGCTACATCGTGAACAGATGCCATATATTTCCTCCTAAGAATCTGGATTGCACATGATACCTATTATATGCTACCTGGCCCAAAAACGCCAGTTTGCCCTAATTCGGGATAGCGCAACAATTAGCGGTCTGGCATCGCCAGGCGTAGGGGCGGGTTTGAAACCCGCCCAGGTACAAGCGACCGAAGGTCGCCGCTTTCGGGGAGCTACATTTGCGCCACAGCCAGGACAGTGATAGAATGATGCCATGAACACCATTCGTGCCTTTATCGCCATCGAGCTGGCCCAAAGCATACTGACCCAGTTGAGCGCCGTACAATCGCAGTGCAAGGCGGCCCTGCCGGCCGGCTGCGTGCGCTGGGTGCGACCGGGAGGCATTCACCTGACGCTCAAGTTCTTGGGTGACGTGCCTACCGCACAATTGGACACGATCAAGGCCGCCCTGGCCGAGGCCGCTGGCACCAGCCCGACCTTCAGCCTGGAGGTTGGCCACCTGGGCTGCTTCCCCAACCTGCGCCGTCCAAGCGTGGTTTGGGTCGGCATCCAGGAGCCTGGGGGAGCGCTCGTGCGCTTGCAGTGCGCCATCGAATCAGCCGTCGCGCGGTTGGGCTATCCGAGCGAAAAGCGGCCCTTCAGCCCTCACCTGACCCTGGGTCGTGTATCGCGCCAGGCCAGGCCGGGCGAGCTGCGCCGGCTGGGCGAGTTCGTTGAGTCGGCCGTTATTGGCCGGCTGGGCCAGATGGATGTCGACGAGGTCGTCTTGATTCAAAGCGTTCTCAAGCCGAGCGGGGCCGAGTACACCACGCTGGCGAGAGCGTCACTCGGCCAGTTGAAAGCTGGAATGTAAGAGCCTTCAGCCCAACGGCGCCACGCAGTCGGGCAGGTCGTTCTTCGGATCGTTCACCAGCTTGGACACAGGGTACGCCACCATCTCCGAGGCCGGGTAAGGCTGCAGCAAGTCGCTCAGATTGGCTGGCTCGGCTTCGGCCAGCCAGTGGGCGTAATCCCCAGGCTTGAGGATGAGCGGCATCCGGTCGTGAATCGGCTCCAGCAGCGCGTTGGGCCGGGTGGTGATGATCGTGCACGAGAGGACAGATTCTTCGCCAGACTGCCAGTGCTCCCACAGCCCACCGAAAGCGAAGGGGCGGCCGGACGCCAGGCGGATGTAGAGCGGCGTTTTGCCCTTGCGGCCCGGCTCGGCGCGCCACTCGTAAAAGCCGTCGGCCAGCACCAGGCAACGCCGCCGCCGGTAAGCCGCCCGGAAGGCCGGCTTTTCGGCCAGCGTCTCGGCGCGGGCGTTGATCATGCGATTGCCGATGGAGGGCTCCTTGGCCCAGGCCGGGATCAGGCCCCAGCGCAAGAATTCGACCTTGTTCTGGCCGTTGTTGGCCACCACGGCCACAAGCTGGGACGGCGCGATGTTGTAGCGCGGCGGCAGCTCGGCGGGAAAGACAAAGCCCGGGAACGCCTCCATCAGCTCGGCCAAGTCCGTCTTCAAGCTAAATCGTCCGCACATATGCTCTCCAAAGATGTTTCAGGTTTCAGGTTTAAGGTTCGCCCAGTCAGGGGGCCTCGGCGAACAAGGGCAGGCACAGGGGCCTGCCCCTACTTGACCAGCGAATCGTAGGCTTTCTGCAGCTTGTCTCGGATCGGCTCAATCGCCTCGGCCAAGCCTGGCCTGGCCTCCGCCAGGGCAACCAGGTCGTCCAGGCCCGTCTTGATCGCCCCGGCGGCGCCGGCCGCTTCTGGCTGCGAGGCACGCCGGAGGCCCTCGTCGTACCAGCCGGCCGCGCGCTCGATCTGCTCGAGCGCCAGGGCCGCCAGGCCGGACTTGAAGGCCGACCAGACGTCGTGAGCTTCGAGTTCGGCAGTTGCCTCGAAATCTTTTTGGGCCAGGCCATAGTCCTGGACATTATAGTAATTGAGGCCCCGAAGCCCGTAATAATCCCCCCACCCATTGCCGGCGAGGTAATCTCGCCAGGTGCGGTTGCCGGAGCCGTCCGGCGCCAGGGCATACGCCTGCGTGATATCGGCCATCGCCTCGTCCAGGACCTGGCGTGCCTCGGCCTCGCGGCCTGGTCCCTCGTTGAAAATCTGCGAGCCAAGCTCATATTTGACCCTGGCGCGGTACTGCCAGTAGCGGTCCACCTGGGGTGCGTGCTCGATGGCCAGGCTGTAGCTGGCGATGGTCTTGCGGAGCTGCTCCTGGCGATCGTAGCCAGGGCATTTGCGAAGCATCCACTCCAATTGGCCTCGAGTCCAGTAGGTATAATGGTCGTCCGGCCGCGTGACCAGGGCGCGATTGAGGTCATCGATGGCCTGGTTCATTTGGCTAAGCGCCTCGGCTATTTCGGCCTCGGTGGCCGTCTCGTCATTGGCGTAGCAATCGTTGCCGGCTGGCCTGGCCAGCGCCCAATGCGCCGAGGCGCGCGAGATGAACATGGCCGGGTCTTGAGGCGCCAGGGCCGCCGCCTGGTTCCAGGCTTCCAAGGTATCCTGGTACAACCCCAGGCGATAATAAGCGTACCCTACGGCCAGCCAGATTTCAGGCGAGTTAGGGCTGTAGCGCGCGGCAGTCTGAAAGCTGATGAGAGCCAGGGTAAAAGTCCGCTGGGCTTTGGCCTGCAGCTCTGCTTCGAGGGCCTTGTCTTTGGTTGTCTTGGCCTGCTCGCCGGCCTGGTGCGCCAGTTGGAAATACACCCACCCCTGTCCCATCAAGGCATTCACACTCTGCGGAGCGCGCTCCAAGGCCAATTGGTAATCTTGCAAGGCTGGCTCCCAATCGTCCTGCAAATGGTAGGTCAGGCCGCGCCAGACGTAGTAAGTGGCGTTGTCCGGCTCTAGCTCGACGAGATGGTCAAAGTCAGCCCGTGCCTGCTCGAACTGGCTAGCAGCGGCCTGGTCGTGACCATTTTTCGCCAGCGCTTCGGCCCACTTGAGGTGAGTCCAGCCCCGGTTGAGGCGAAGCGCCCCGTCCTTTGGACTGCCTCGAAGCGCGTCGTAATCCGCGATGGCGGCTTCGTAGCGGCCCGACCAGGCCAGGGCGGTCGCCCGGCCGTTGAGGATCGTCGCGTCGCCGGGCAAGATGGCCAGGGCACGCGTATAAGACGCCACGGCTTTTTCTAACAAGGAAGTGGCCCGCTCCACCTGGCCCAAGTTTTGAGCCGCTATGCCCTGGTCGCGCTGCGTGTTGGCCCAAGCCAGGTTATGATAAGCGCTCCCCTCGCGCCACAGGCGCAAGCCGGCCGCCACCACGAGCACCACGGCCACCGCGCTCACCAGGAGGCGCGCCCACTGTGTCCCCAAGATAAGGGAGGCCTCCGGCGGCGGGGATTGCGAGCGCCTCAACCATATGGCCGCCAGCAAGCTGCCAGCCAGGATGATGGCCGCCAATGGAGGATAAATATCCGGCCGAAACAGCCAGGCGCGGGGAAAGCTGAGCCAGTGCAGGACAACCAGGATCAAGGCGCTGCCACCGGCCAGCTCGATAAGACCGCTGCGGGGGTAGAGGTGAGCGTGGGTATAGAGCGGGCGGGCGACAATCCACCAACCCAAGGCCACAAAGAGGCCCAGGTACAAATAAGGATACAGCTCCAAGACAGAGTACGGCGATCCGAGCAAGTCGGCGCTGACCAGCCCGGGCCGCACCTGCCACAGCACGCCCACCACGAGCAGGCAGGCGGCGCTCAAAGCGTACAAGACACCCATCTTGCTGCGTATCACGCTGTAGCTTAGATCCACAGCGCGTGCTCCCGAAGCAAACAGGCGCAGGCGGTCGCGCAGGTTGGTGTACCAGGCGGTGTTGCCCGTGACGGCGAGCTGCTTGGGACCGGCCGCGACGGCGAGCGACGAGTTATCCGCCATAGGGCCGGCGACCGCGTTGACGTCGGCTATAAACAGCTCGCTGACCTCCGGCCAGGCCAGGCTTTCCGCCGCTTCTCCACGGCCCACCGACAGGCCTTTCAAGTTCCACCGCACGGCCCGCGCCTGGGCCGCCTGGACGGTCTCCAGGCGCGTCCGCGCCATCACCATCAGGCCCAGGGCGGTATAGATCAACAAATAACCCAGGACGAGGACGACAATCACCTGGCCTGCCACGTCCGCCTGGGGCGCCTGGACATTGAGCACGACGTTTTGGCTGACGCTCGGATTGTGAGTGGGATCGGGCGATAAAAGTGGCGCGACGAGGTACCTGATCTCTGGCACCATGCTGGAGCCGCTCTCCACTTGAATCGTCAACACGGGCAGCAAAAAAGTCAGTAATCCCAGCAAGATCAGGGCAGCCCGGCGGAAAACGACGAGCGCCGGGTGGCTAAAACGCACCAGATATTGGCGGCGCGCCAACTCTTGGGACGTTGTCGAAACCTGCTCGCGATCCTGGCTGCTGAGCTGCTGGGTTTGCCCCATCGCCTGCATGCGCTCGGCCACCTCGGTAGCGCCCACCAGATCGTTCTGCTTTTGATACAGGTGCATGGCGCGCGTAAACTGTTGCAGGGCCTCCGCCGACCTTCCCACCTCGCTCATGGCTTCGGCCATCAAGCCGCGCGCCTTGGCTTCGATATCGAAATCCTCATAGGCCTGGATGACGGGCAGCGCGCGTTCCAGGTGCTCCAAAGCCGCTGGCGCCTGCCCCTGGCGCAGCAAGGCCTGGCCCAGCCCAGCCCGCGCGCGGGCCAGGCGGTATTCGCTGAGCGGGATATCCTGCTCCTCTACCAACGAGCGGTAGAGGCGCGCCGCCAGGGCCGCGTCACCCATCATCAGGTGAAGATACGCCAGCTTTTCGGCGGTCTGGGCCCTTTCCGGCTGGTTGCCGACACGCTGCAAAAGCCGGTCAGCCTTGCGGTTCCAACGGGCGCCGATGCCGAACAAGCGCGCGATCACCCAATCCTGGCCGCGCAGCATGGGCAAACAGCGGGGATCCCAAACCCTCAAGCCAAAATAAGAGCTCAGGTAAATCACGATGGGCAGCGAAACCCAAAAGCTCAAGACATCGCCCAACCACTGCCATACCCGACTGAGTCCCCGGCGGCAAGGGGTGATGACCTCACGTTGGCCACGGGCCGAAATCGCCAGGTCGACGTGGGCGTTGCCCAGGTCGATCATCGTAAAGGCCTGTTCGCTCTCGCTGGCCGGCTGGCGGCTAAAGAGATCCAGGCCAAACTCGTACTGCTCGATCGCTTCGACGTACGAGCCCTGGTTGGCCAGGCCCAGGCCATACGCGCGGGCGGCGTAAGGCAGCAAGTTGAAAGGGATATCGAGCTTGTCGATCAGGACTTTAAGGCTAGCCAGGGACTCGGTCCAGCTCCCCTGCAACTGGGCCATGCGCGCTTGCATATAAGCCAGCCAGTCGTCCAGCTCGGCCAGGTGCGGCGAGCCCAGGAGGGCCAGGTAGGCGCGCGCCTCGGCGGCCGTGCTCAACAGCCGCTCGGCGACCGCAAAGCGGCGTTCGGCGGCATAGCTTTGAAACACGCGCCTCAGGTGTTCCAGCCCAGCCGGGCAGTCGATGATGAGCAAATGATCCAGGCGGCTTTGATCCAGGCGGAAGGGATCGGAGGCGAACTGCGTTTCCCGAAAGGCCAAGGCGCGCCGGTGCGCTTCCACGTACGCCTGCGGGTCGCGCGCGATCCAGCGACGATTCAAGATGTCGCGCTCGTCTTCCATCAAGCGGTAACACAGACCGGCCTCTTCGTCCTCCCCCACCGGCGTGACGAACGAGAACTGGGCCAGCCGCTCCACCAACTTTTCGTCACGCCCATCGTCTCGTGCGCGCATGGCCTTGATGAGCGCGGCGTCGTACGAATGGGGCACGGCGGCCAGGAACAGACCCTCGGCCAACAAGGGGGGCAGTTTGGCCAAAATCTGGTCGATCAACTGCGCGCTCAGATTCACTTTGTAGACGTCAGACGGTAGGCCGGCCAGTGTCTCGTCGTGCATAGGTCCCTCCTGCCTTCCACCCTGGAAGGTCACAACCATTCGTCGTCGTCCTGCTTGGCATCCAGGCTGGCCACGTCGGCCATCTTGGCCAGCAGGCCTGGGAACCCGCCGCTCGTTTTAATCACCGTCTGCATGTCCAGCCCGGCGATCTGGCGTTTCTCGATATACTCGCGCACGTCGGTCTCCTCGAACAGGTCCAAGCCCGTCTTGGCCACCAGTTCTTTAAAAGCTGGCGGCAGCTCGTCTATCGTGCGCCCGGCAATGACCACCAGCATATTCGCCCGCCGTTTCTCGCACAGGTGAGGCAGCAAGTAATCGCGCAGCCAGCGATCGGCCTCGGCCGTCACGTCTTCGTACGAGTCGAACAGAAAGGCCACCCGTGTCGTCGTTACAAACAACTGGTCCAGGCAAGCGAAAAAAGCATCGTTGATCTGGCTTTCGGCCGCGCGCTGCGCCATGGTGGAGTCAGCCTGAATGTAAAACTGGTTGTCTTTGATAATGTCGCGTCCGGCCACGTCGCCCCCGACCTCGACCGAGCCGGCCTGGTCGATCTGGACCCCGCCGCCGCTGCCAGCGGCGCTGGCCAGCGTGATCTTGACACCGGTAAAGCTGTTGATGGTGCTCGTCAGCGGGTTGAAATACCCAGCACCCAGTTGGTCGCGCGCCAGGCGCACCAGCGACAGGTAATCGTGGGGGCGGCGGTCGCGAAAGTCCACGTGCATCACCGGCACCTTCTCCCCCTCGCAGTGGTGGCGCATTTTTTGGATGACCCACGTTTTGCCCATGTCGGCCGGCGCTTCGATCAGCATCACCGCCTTGGGCGTCTCGCGGGCCAGCATCTTGCAGAAACCCTGGTATTGCTTGGTCCGGTTGACGAACCAGTCGATGTAGTCAGGCACAAGGCACCCCCGGGAAATAGCGAATAACAAATAGCAAATGACCTATAGTACAATTATATGCGTGACAGCCTAAAGTGGCAAGTCACCCCTCCCGCGGGCATTCGTAGCAAATCGCCCAAGTGGAGCAACCTTCCCGAAAGCTAAGCGACCGAAGGTCGTCGCTTTCGGGAAGGTAAGTGGGGCGCCAGGCCGCAAAATGACGCCATTGTGGGGGATGTATGCTCGCAATTGCCTTTCGCTTCGAATG
>JAFGFO010000366.1 GCA_016931085.1 Thermoflexales bacterium | reverse complement strand
GCACCAGGCCCAGGCGGCGAGGCCCTGGCTTACGCTGAAGAGCGGCCCCATCGTCAAAGGCGGGGGCGTCGCCCGGCGTGAATCTAGCTGGAGAACCGCCGCGCTGGCAGGCAGCGGCCGATTGCAGCACAGCGGCAGGCTGGCCGAACCCGCCGGCGGCGGCCGGCTCGCACGATCGGCGCACGGGTCCTTGGGTGCGCTCGATTGTGTGCTGGTCGCAGTCGATCTCGGTCGTCCGAGTTCAGACCCGGCTCGTTGTGGGCGACAAATGCAAAAGGCCACGGCGTGTTCGCTCTGGCGAACCTGGGGTGGGCCAAGTGAAAAAAACGTGCAATACGCGCTTTGGGTCTGCCATCGGATGGGCTCTTGTGACGGGTTTGAGACGCTAGACTATTACAATCAGACCAAAGGTCGATGACAAGCCACGGATTCGCCTGGCATATGTCGTCGCCTGCAAGAGGTTCCCGATGGCTGGTGTCGTTCTCACATTCCCCATCCTGGCCGGCAAGGTAGAGGCCTGGCGACGGTTTTGCCAGGAGATATCTGGCTCGCGCCAGCTGATGTATATCGCCTCCCGCCGCCGGCTGGGTATCACGCACGAGAGACTGGCGCTGGTGGAAACCGCTTTTGGCTCCACGGCCGTGACCACGCTGGAGGCCGTCGATGTTGGCCGGGCGTTGAGCCAGATCGTCACCTCTGCTCTGGCGTTTGACTGCTGGTATCGCGAGCGCCTGCGCGAGCTCCACGGCATCGACCTGGCCGGGTACGAGGAGTTTGTGCAGCCGGCGCCCCCCGCACATGATCAAGAGCTGCTTTTTGAGTGGACATTGACTCCAGGTGCCGAGGAGGGCCAGCGCCGCAAGCAAGTGAGGCGAGAAGGAGATTGCAATGAATAGCACCAAAATCGGCAAGTCGTCACCTTTGTCTCTGGTGCGACGATCGTGGTTGCATTGAGGGAGCTGTTCCAAGCCGCCCGCAGTTGACGTTCATTGACCGGCCGAAATGTCCAAGCAGCTTGCAAGGTGGCTGCCCGCTTGGGCTGTAAGCAGGCAGCCACAAGACCAGGATTTCCGCTCGAGAGAGTTGTGAACCGCAAAAGGCGCCCAAAGTTCGGTCGCGCCCCCACCGATTAACCTATCTGAATTGGAGTATCGATATGAGAACCGTGCATGGCCCAGTTTTCACCCTACGACCTTACGAGCGTGGCATCCAGGAAACCCTGGGCAAGTACACCCGCTATGTGCAGCCCGGCCTGGGATTTCAAATCCCATTCGTCCATCTGCTCCGCATCCGTGACGTCCGCGAGCACACGATGGAGATCCACCCGCAGGCAGTAATCACCAAAGATAACGTCGAGATCCTGGTGGACGGGATTATGTGGGCGCGGCCGACCATCGAGGAAGAGGCGATCAAGCGCACGTTCTACAACATCGACAACTGGAACCAGGCGATCATCCAACTGGCGATGTCCAACCTGCGCCAGGAGTTTGGCGATCTGACCCTGGACGAGAGTCTGGTGGCGCGCGAGACGATTGCCAGCAATTTGCAGCGCATCCTGAACAGCTACGCCGTCGAATGGGGCCTAACCGTCAACAAGGTCGAGATTCGCCTGATCGATCCGCCCGAGGACATCAAGAAGGCAATGCACAAGCAAAAGACCGCCGAACAGGAGCGGCGTTCCATGCGCCTGCTGGCAACGGGCGAGTTCGAGGCCGCCGAGCAGCAAAAGCTGGCAATCATCCAGCGGGCGGAGGGGGAACGCGAGGCGGCGATTCACGTGGCTCAGGGCAAGGCCGAAGCCATCCGGCTGGTCAACGAGGCTGCCGAGAAATTCTTTGTGGGCAATGCTCAGACCCTCAAACAGCTGGAGATGATCGAAAACTCCCTGCGCGAGAATGCCAAGATCGTCATCACCGAGCATGGAATCAGCCCCACGTTGCTACTGGGCGACCTGCCGGTCCACGTGTCGGGCAAGAAATAAGCAACGCAACGTGCCCGGCGATTCGTCGCCGCATCACTGCCGTTCCAAGAAAACAGGAAGGAGAGAACCCGCATGACCAAGGGTAGGAACCAGAAAAAGGTGACCAAGAAGAAGCCGCTGAAAACCATGAAGGAAAAAAAGCAGGCCAAAAGAGAAAAGGATAACCCGAATAGCGACAAAATCGCCAATCGGTGATCCAGGTAACGCATTTGAAGCAGAGCAAGATGGAAAACCACATTACATGCCCCAATTGAGGCGGCGATGAAGGTCCTGCTACTCTACCCCGAGTTGCCAGACACCTTTTGGAGTTTCAAGCATGCTCTGCGGTTCATCCAGAGGAAGGCGAGCTCGCCCCCCCCTGGGCCTGCTGACCATGGCCGCCACGCTGCCTCACGAGTGGGAGATTTGATCGAACCTTCAAAGAGGCCTTTATCCGGCCGGGGCGCGACTAGCGCAACTGGACCGACCGGTCCAACATGCTGGCCTGGGGCCTGCTCCGCACTGCTGGGGACGAGTTATCCCTCT
>JAFGFO010000365.1 GCA_016931085.1 Thermoflexales bacterium | reverse complement strand
TTCGGGGAGGTAAGTGGGGCGACAGGCCGCAAAATGACGCCATTGTGGGGGATGTATGCCCGCAATTGCCTTTCGCTTCGAATGCCCTAGGGGGCATTTCACGTTGGAGGCAAATGCCTCTCGACCGAGCGATACCCTTTTCTGCCGGCGTAGGGTAATCGTAGGCTTGGCGTCCAGTATATTTGGCCGCTTTGTGTTATTCTATATTTGAAGTAGCGGGCGGGTATTTCTTCTCCTCCTTATTGACGAGAGCCAGGGAGCGGCGTCCCTGGCTCTTTAGTTTGGGGGGCCGCCAAAACCCCAGGTCCTTATCTCTAATCGGGGCCTGCACCAGTCTTGTCGGTGTAGGCCCTGTCCATTTAAAAGCGCCATTAATGGTATAATTCTCCCCATGAACTCGAGCAACCGTCAAATCGCGCGCGCCAGCGCTGTGGTGATGGCTGCCTTCGTTGCCAGCCGCCTGATGGGCCTCCTGCGCGACGTGGTGATCACGGCCCAGTTAGGCACCAGCGACGCCGCCGACGCCTACCTGGCCGCTTTCCGCATCCCCGACCTCATCTTTTTCTTGCTGGCCGGCGGCGCGCTGGCCTCGGCTTTCATCCCCGCCTTTAGCGCTTACCTGGCCCGCGACGACGAGGCCGGGGCGTGGCGGCTGACCAGCGGGGTGATCAACTTGCTGCTCTTCAGCACCGGCTTGGCCTCGGCGCTGGCCGCGCTCTTTGCCCCCCAACTGGTGGGCAGCGTGCTGGCCCCCGGCTTTAGCCCGGAAAAGCAGGCGATGACGGTGCCGCTGGTGCGCGTGATGTTGATCAGCCCGGTGATCTTTGGCGTGTCGGGCCTGATCATGGGGGTGCTCAACACGCGCGGGCAGTTCCTGCTGCCGGGCCTGGCGCCGGCGGCCTATAACCTGGGCATCATCTTGGGCGCGGCTCTGCTCACCCCGCTGCCGGGGCCGTTCGGCGGGCCGATGGGTGCGGCGATCGGCGCGGTGGCCGGCGCGGCGCTGCACTTCCTCGTTCAATTGCCCGGCTTGTTCAAGGCCGGCTGTCGCTACTCACCCGTGCTCTCGCTGCGTGACGAGGGGGTGCGCCAGGTGCTGCGGCTCATGGGCCCGCGCGTGCTGGGCCTGGCTGTGCTCCAACTCAACTTTTGGGTCGAGACTAACCTGGCTTCCCACCTGGGCAGCGGCGCGGTGGCGGCGCTCAATTACGCCTTCCGCCTCATGCTGCTGCCCCAAGGCGTCTTTGCCCAATCGGTGGCCACGGCCGCTTTTCCCACCTTCGCCAGTCAGGCCACGCGCGGTCAAAAAGAGGCCATGCGGGATTCGCTGCTGGCCACGCTGCGAGCCATCGTCTTCGTCAGCCTGCCGGCCGCCGTGGGCCTGCTGGTGCTGTGCTCGCCGCTGGTGGCGCTCTTGTTCGAGCGCGGCCAGTTCCATGTCGGCTCGACCCAGATCGTCGCGACCGCTCTGGCCTGGTATGCGCCGGGGCTGGTCGCCCACTCGGCCATCGAGATCCTGGTGCGAGCTTTTTACGCCCTGCACGACACGCGCACGCCGGTGGCCATCGGCGTGGCGGCCATGCTCGCCAACCTGGCGCTGAGCTTGCTCCTCATCGGGCCGATGGGGATAGCCGGGCTGGCGTTGGCCAATACCATCGCCGCTTACCTGGAAATGGCGCTGCTGCTGGCCTTGATCCGCCCCCGGCTGGGTGGGTTGGGAGGATGGCGCACGGCGGCATCGAGCGGCAAAGCCGGCCTGGCCTCGCTGGCCATGGGCGCGGCGGTGTGGCTCTTTTTGGCCGCTACGTCGTCGCTGCCCTCACTCGTCCGCGGCGCCGGTGGGGTGGTGGTGGGCGCAGTCGTCTACGGCGTTGCAGCACTGCTGCTGGGCGCGGAAGAAGTGCGCCTGGTGCTGGATATGGTGAGACGGAAACGGAAAGCGTGAAACGTAAAACGTAACAATGAGGTAATGCATGAACGGAGATAGAATTAGCAAACTGACTGAACTGGCCCGCGCGGGCGGGATGGACTGCGTGGCGATCATGCCCGGCGTGAACATGGTGTACCTGAGCGGGCTGGCGTTTCATCTGAGCGAGCGGCCCACGCTGGCATTGTTCCCCACCGGCCTAGGCGAGCGGCCGGCGCTCATCTTGCCGGCGTTGGAGGCCACCAAGCCAGGCGCCGGGCCGGTGCGCGTGGACTGGCAGTTGTTCCCATGGCGCGACGAGGAAGGGGCGGGCGGGGCGTTCCGGCAGGCGTGTGAAGCGCTGCGCCTGGGCGGGCGAGTGTTGGCGGTCGAAGAGCAGGCTTTGCGGGTGCTGGAACTTGAGCTGCTACAAGCCGGCGCGCCTGGCCTGAAACTGGCCGCCGCCGAGCCGCTGCTGGCGGGGCTTCGCATGCGCAAGAGCGCGGACGAGCTGGCCCACATGCGGCGCGCTGCCGAGATCGCCGAGGCGGCGCTGGCGGATACACTGGCGGTGCTGCGCTCGGGCATGACAGAGCGCCAGGTGGCTGCCGAGCTGCAGATCGCTTGCCTGCGCCACGGGACGGAGGGCTTTCCGTTCGAGCCGCTGGTGCTGGCCGGGGCCAACTCGGCCCTGCCGCACGGCGCGACGGGAGATCAGGTCTTGCAAGCCGGGCAATTGCTGCTGTTCGACTTTGGCGCAAGCGCCGCCGGCTACGCCAGCGACATCACGCGCACCTTTGCCCTGGGCACAGCCGGCGAGCTGGACGGCGAGCTGAGAAAGGTCTACGACATCGTCCTGGCCGCCAACGAAGCGGGGCGGGCGGCTGCCCGGCCAGGGGTGCCGATCCAGGCGGTCGATCGGGCCGCGCGGGCGGTCATCGCCCGCGCCGGCTACGGCCACTACTTCACTCACCGCCTCGGGCACGGGCTGGGCCTGTCCGTCCACGAGCCGCCCTACGCTTGCGAGGGCGACCAGACGGTGCTGGAGGAAGGCATGGTCTTTACCGTGGAGCCGGGGATTTACCTGCCGGGCAAAGGGGGGGTGAGGATCGAAGACGACGTCGTGATCACCGCCGCCGGCTGCGAAAGCCTGACGAGCTTCGAGCGAGGCCTGCGCTTTATCCCGTGACAGACTAGAATTTTACCGCCAAGGCGCGAAGAACGCCAAGCTTTGATTTCTTTGCACACGCCAATCCCCGCAGGGGATTGGATGCGTCTTGGCGGTTCAATTAAAAGCCTCTTCAGTACGCTATGTAGAAACTGGAGGCCGGCGGTTGATTTACAAGACGGGTATGCTATAATAGGGCTTGAGGTGAATGACGGATGAGTGGTCGACGTTGGCTTGGGTATTTGCTAGCGGTGGGTGGGCTGGCGCTGGCCTTGGGTTGTGGGACACTCGCGTTCCCGCTCGCGCGGGCAAGCGACAGTGCCCCATTTCTCGATGGTACGCCATCGGCGCGCCTGGCTGCCCTCATCGCGGCCAACGCTCGCCCGACCCTCCCGCCTACCCAGCCGGCCAAGATACCCGCGCCCACTCGAACGCCCGACGCGATCATCGAGATTGTCGTCATGCCCAGCCCGACTGCCCAGGCCACGGCCACGCCTCAAGCGCCGGCCGCCCCGCCCACGGCCGAGCCGGCTCCCATCATCCCGCCTACCCAGGAAGTGGCCAGCGTCGCACCGGGACCGGTTGGGCCAAGCCGTATCGTCATCCCGGCCATCGGCCTGGACGCGCCGGTGGAGGCGGTCGGCTGGCACCTGGAGGAGCGCGACGGCCAAACGATTAGCGTGTGGGACGTGCCGGGCTATTTTGCCGCCGGCTGGCTCAAGAGTTCGGCCGCCTTTGGCGTGGTGGGCAACACTGTAGTGGAAGGCCACCATAATATCGACGGCGAAGTGTTCAGAGACCTGGTGAATCTCGAGCCGGGCGACTCGATCACGCTGTACGCGGCCGAGCTCGCGCGCGCCTATGCCGTCGCCCAAAAGTTGCTCTTGCCGGAGAAGGACCAGTCGCTAGAAGTGCGCCAGGAAAACGCGCAGTACATCGCTCCCACGGGAGATGAGCGCCTGACGCTGGTGACGTGTTGGCCTTATACGAACAACACCCACCGGCTCATTATCATCGCCTTGCCCGTTTCGCCGTAGGGGCGGGTTTCAAACCCGCCCCTACGAAAGAGGAAGACTGTGAATATTCTAGAGATCTCGTTCATCGCGCGCACGCGGCGCAATCACGCGCTCGAGCACGCCACCATCCACGTGCTGTCGCAGCACTGCCCCGGCATCAACCTGGTGGGGCGCTCGACACCTAACGGCTATTACATCTATGGCTCGGCTACCACCGAGCAAGTGAGCGCCGCCGCCAACGAGGCGCTCGCCCGCTTGAAGGCTGGCGAGCACCGCCTGGCGATCCACCCCGGCTGCGGCACAAACCTGGTCACGTCCAGTATGTTGGCCGGCGCCAGCGCCTTTGTCGCCATGAGCGGGCGCAGCAAGCGTTGGGACTGGGACCGCTTGCCGACCGCCATGCTGGCTACCATGGCGGCCCTGCTCGCGGCTCAGCCGCTCGGCCCGCTGCTCCAGGAACACGTGACCACCTCGCCCGAGGTGGGTGATATGACCATCACCGGCGTGCAAAAGGTGTCGCGCGGCGAGCTGGGCGTGCACAAGATCAGCACGCGCAGTTGATGGCATTTTACGTTTTACGCATTACGTTTTACGTTTTATGTTCTACATCTTTCACGGCGAAGACGAACTGACCCGCAGCGAGCAAATCGCGGCCTTCAAGGCCAAGCTTGGCGATCCCGCGCTGGGTGATTTGAACATCACCGTGCTCGATGGCCGGAAGTTGAGCATGGGCGAGCTGCACCACGCCTGCGACGCCATCCCCTTCCTGGCCGACAAGCGCCTGGTCATTGTCGAGGGACTGTTGAGCCGGCTGGGTGGGCGGGCCGGCAAGAAGGGCGATAACGCGGCTCCACAGGCTGTGACGGACGAGCTGTTGGCTTATTTGCCGCGTCTGCCGGAAAGCACGCGCCTGGTCCTGGTGGAAGCGTGTACGCTGAAGGCCAACCACCCTGTGGTCAAGCTGGCCCTCTCCATCGACAAACGCTGTGTGCACGAGTTCAAGCTGCCCCAGGGGCAGCAGCTTGCGCGCTGGGTGGTGAAGCGAGCCCAAGCCCACGGCGGCCAGATCGAAGCGCCGGCGGCCTCGCTGTTGGTCGAGTTCTCCAGCGGCGACCTGCGGGGGCTGGACCAGGACATTCAGAAATTGCTGGCCTACGTCAACTGGTCGCGCCCGGTGACGGCCGGCGACGTCAGAGCTTTGGTTCACGACGTGAAGGAGGGCAACGTGTTTGCCATGGTCGACGCGCTGGCGCAGGGGAATGGCCAGGCCGCCGCCGGCGAGCTGCACCGCCTGCTGGACGCCGGTGAAGCCCCGCTGCTGCTGTTTAGCATGGTGATTCGCCAGTTCCGGCTGCTGATCCTGCTCAAGGAATTGGCGGAGGAAAACGTCACCGGCGACGAGGCGGCTGCCCAACTCCACATCCACCCTTTCGTGGCCAAAAAGCTGGGCGAGCAGGCCCGCGCTTTTACCATGGGCCAAATGGAGAGCATCTATCGCTCGCTGCAAGAGATGGACGTGGCCATCAAGCGCGGGCAGATCGAAGACAGCACCGCCCTGGACGTGCTGGTGGCCGGCTTGAATGCCCGCTAGCTTCCATTCAGCCACCCCACGTTCTTTTATAGCAACTCGACAAACTCGTCTACCCCAAGACCCGCTTGCCTGAGTATAGCGCGCAGGGTTCCTCGATCCAATTCGTTGTGATCAGGCACAACGAATTGGGCAAACGGATTATCACGCCGCAGGATCACATGACTACCCTGCTGCCGCTTGAAGTAAAATCCCGCTCTTTCCAATGCCTTGACACACTCGCAGCCAGAGATGCTTGGCAACTTGCTCATACGGCCACCAGCAAGGTGTCAAATTGCTCCTCAGGAATAGCCAGGCCATCTTCTTCTAGCGCGGCAATATAACCTTCGATGGCTTCCCTGATATTTGCAATAGCAGCCGGTTTTGTTTCTCCTTGGCTGATGCAGCCTGGCAGGCTGGGGCATTCGGCCACCCAGTACCCATCTTCGCCAGGATAGATGACTACCTGTCGCATTTTCGTCTCCAATGCTTGCCTCCTGCCTATTGCTTTTCAATCGATCGTCATAATTGCCCCGTCGCTGCGGCCAAACACCTCCGGGAAATAGAATTCCTGACCGGTGGCCGGCAGCACGCGAAACTCGCCGGCCACGCTGGCCCGCACCTGGTAGGTGTACTGGTAGGTGCCGCGCGGCAAGTAGCTGGCGAACAGCGCCACCTTTTCGTCGCGCAGCTCGGTGTGCGAAAACCACCACCAGCCCCACTCGTACCAGTTCCTTTCGCCCGCGCCAGCTTCCAGTCCCGGCTCTTCGGCCGCCTGCGACGTCGTCTTCAAGCTCGTGTCGACCGCCTCTGTGCCGGCTGGCAGCGGGTCTTCGATCACGGCATAGTACAGGTCGTTGGGCGCGACGATGGTCAGGCGCACCTGGAGCACATCGCCTACCCGGGCGCTTGTGACCGGCGTGCAGGTCTTTTTCGAGTCGGCCAGGCACGGGTCGTCGGCGCGGATGTATTGCCGCGTGATGGCCAGGCCGCGATTCACCGCCCGCACCTCTTCGACCGGCACGTAGGTCCTCAGATGGGCCGAGTAATACAGCCGTCCCTCTCCGCCGCTGCGGCCGATGACGAGGGCGTTGCCCTGCTCGCGCAGCAGCTCGGCCACCGCCTTGCGGACGGTGATGGTGTCGCGCACCTTGTCCGGCGTGATTTGCCCGTCGCCAAGCACGGTGTTGTTGAGTAACAGACGCCACACGTAATTGGCTTTTAGCTCGCCGCTAGCCTCCATCCAATCTGTCAGCGCGATGAGGGCCCAGGCTGTCTCCTGGGTGGTTTCCCAACGCCCGGCCGTGCGGGCCGTCATCAGCCAGCGCACCACGTTGGGCGCCAGGGCGTTATCCTTGTCGAGGCGCGCCAGGGCATCCAGGATGATGGCTGTCGAGCGCGTGTCGGTGTTCCATGCCCACCAGTCGCGCTCGTCTTCCTCCCAGTGCATGCCCGTGGCGCTGGCGATGGCGGCGTTGTTGAGGTCGCTCAGCAGCGCGTTCAGGCGGCTCGTCTCTTCCGGCTGAGCCAGGTGCAGCGCCAGGGCCAGGTAGGCCTTGCCATAGGAACTGAGCAAATCACGCTTGCCGTCGTAGAGCGCCACCATGCGGCCCGCGTCGGCTTGCCCGGCTTCGGCCAGCACGTACAGCATCCAGGCCTGCATGTTAGCCTGGGGAGCCGTCTTGAGCTGCGACGGCGCGACCAGTTGGCCCTGCAAGAAACTCGCGCCGTTGGCCAGCACGGCCTCGTCCACCGCAAAACCGGCCTCGCGCACCTTGGCCAGCCCGAACACCACCCAGGCGGTGGTCGTGGCATTGCTGTCGCTGTTGACCCACCAACCCCATCCGCCGTCGACGTGCACCTGGGCGTACAGCCGCTGCAGGCCGACGGAGACCTGCTCCTTGAGCCTGGTCTCCAATTGGGGATCGGCCAGGCCAAGCTTTTTGAGCGCGCGATAGCTCATGGCGTTCGGCAAAAAGCGGCTGACGGTCTGCTCGGTGCACTGGTAGGGATAGTTTTCCAGCCACGTCAGCCCTTCCGTCATGCCGGCCGCCAGCGACGGCTCGAGCTGTACCGTCAGCTCGCTGTCCCCCGCCATGCGAGGCGACAGGGCGATGACTTCCAGCCTTTCGCCGGCTTCGGCCAGCGTGCCGGCTGTGGCCACCACCTCTGGGGTACTGTACTTGTAGACCGGCAGGCGTTGGTCGGGTGGAAGGCCGGCGGTCGGCTTGCTGGCGTCTGAAAGCCCACCGCCGCGGGCGGAAAAGACCAGGTTGGCGGCATTTGTGTCTTGCACGACGACCGGCCACTCGACGCGGACCTTGTCGCCAGCCTTGATCGACGCGACCTGGGCCGGCTGGCCCTCCAACTGTACGCCTTGCGCATCCAACCTCACCTCTACATCGAGTGGCGACGGGGTGTTGTTGTGAACGACGGCCGCCAATGTTACCTTATCGCCCACGACGAAGAAGCGTGGCGTGACCGGGCGCACCAAGAGATCCTTGGTGCTGACCACGTCGTGGGTCGTTTCGCCCACCAGCGTTTCGGCCGTCACCCCCTTCGCCGTCAGCCGCCAGGTGGTCAGGTTGTCGGGTAACTTGGCGCTCACCGTCGCCTGGCCGGCCTGGTCGGTCGCCACGACGGCGTTCCAGTAGGCCGTGTCGCGGAAATCGCCCCGGATGTCCCTGGCGGCTTCCATGGCGCCGCCGCCCCCACCCTTGATCTCGGTCGCCAACTTGACGTTCAGGCGATCCACCGACAAGACCAGGCCGCTGCCGGTGCGCACGCCCAGCCCGCGCTGGCCGTAAAAGCTCTGCACGATCGGCGGGCTGTTCGAGTCGGCCAGGCTGAGGACCGACAGATCGACCAAAGCCAGCGCCAGCTCGGCCTGGACCGGCTGGCCGGCATAGTCCGTCGCCCGGATGGTGTAGACGACCTCGTCATTCGGGCTGTAGCGGGAGCGATCGGAGCTGACGGTCAATTGGATCTCTTGCTGCTCGGGCGAGACCTCGAACGATGCGTAGCCGAGCTTGAACGCCGCCACGGGGGTGGTCTCGTCGACGCCTTTGACGAGCACCACCGACACGTAGGCGTTGGGCGCCATGTCGGCCGTGATGGGCAGGTCGAGCGTCTCCGAATTGCTTTGGAGCGTGATCACCTGGTGGCCGAGGATGCGCCCGCGCTCGACGGTGACCAGCGCCTTGACCTGGCCCTGGAATGGCGAGGGGATGAGGATTCTGGCCGTCTCCCCTGGGCGGTACGAGCGCTTGTCGGCCACCAGCTCGATGCGGTCGTTGTTCTCTTGCCGCCAGGAGACGTAGGCGCGGCTGCTGACCCACAGGTAGGTAGCGCTGCGCACCTCGTTGCCGGCTGAATCCAGGCCGGTGGCGACGATGCGGTAGGTCCCGCCCTGCTCTGGCGTAAAGTAAGCCTGGGCCTGGCCGGCCTCGTTGGTCGTCACGGACTGGGCAAACACGGCCGTGTCGCTGTACGACGTCGTCCACACCGGCCCGTAATCGGACTCTTCCTTGACGCTGAACCACTCGCGCTGATAAAACGTCACGCTCAAATTAGCCTGTCCATACGCGCGGCTGTCCCAGTCGACGCTGAGGACATTGACGTTTTGCCGCTCGCCGGCGCTGCCCACGTAGCGTTCTGGCGCCAGGCCGATGTAGAACTGCCCCTGGTGGACCGGCACGCTCGTGCGGCCCGACACCACCTGGTCGTTGACGTCGGTCACGCTCACGTCGACCGTCCAATCCTGGCTATAGTTGCGCTTGCCCAGGTCGGCCTGGAGGGGGATCAGCAGGCGGCCCTGTGCGTCGGTCTGGCCGCTGCCGGAGGCGATCACTTCCTGCCCACCGTAATAGCGCTCGCCGTAGGCGTCGTCGTCCGTCCAGTCGTACCAACCCTGCCCCTGGTAATCGAACCAACGGCGTGAAGACAAGACTTGCCATTCCACCTGGGCGCCGGACAGCGCGCCGCCGAAGAAATACTCGGCTTGCACGGCCACGTTGATCTTGTCGCCTTGCACGTAGGCCGCTTTGTCGGCGGTGACGGACACCTGGAACTCGGGCCGGCGGTACTCGGCCACGAAAAAGCTGACGCTGTATTGCCGCCCGTAGGGCATGCTGGCCAGTTGCCTGGTGCTTGCCACGCCGCTGGCTTTGCCCATCGCCTTGCTAAAGGGATCGGGCAGCCACACCGAGATATTGTAATAGCCCAGCGGCGCTTCCGCGTCGAGCGTGAGCTGGCCGTTGAAGGTGCCGAACGCGTTCAGGCTGACGGTGTCGGTAAAGACTTCCTTGCCCTCGCTGTCCGTGGCGGACAGGTACAGCCCTCCGCCCTCGTCGGGAAGACGATAACGCGCGTCGTCGTCGCTGCGCACGATGGCTTTAAAGTACACTGTCTGCCCTGGCCGGTAAATGGGTTTGTCGGTCTGGAAGTAGACCTGGTACGGTTCGTTGTAAAAGCGGGTGTCGATGCCAAAATCCCACGGGCTGATGCCGTCGCTCCACTGGTTAGCGGCCACGCCAAAGGCGCCCGATCCCCGGCTTTCGTACAGCTCGACGAAGGGTTCGCCCACCACGGCATACATCGTCTCCCAAGCGTCGCGCGGCTCGTCCCACTGCGTAGAGAACGTGCCGTCTTCTGCGGTTTGGCCAGAAGCAAATATCCTAAAGTTCTCGTCGTAGAGTGTGAGCGGCATGTTCGGCATGGGCTGGCCCGTGTTGAGATCGGTCACCCAGGCCAGCGCCTCGCGTTCGGCGGCCTTGAGCACGACGTTGGCGCTGCCCACGATCAAGACGTGGCGCGAAGTCCCCATGTAATCGCGCTGCCGGACTTGGGGAGACGTGATCTCCAGGTAATAGATGCCGGGCGGCAGAGAGCTTCCGCCATTAGGAAATGGGGCGCCATCCTCGGTGGGAGCCAGGTAGGTCTTGAGATAGGCCATCTCGTTCAGCGCCACGTCCGGCGCCGCCTCGGCCGTCCAGCGCCGCACCAGGTTCAGCTCGGAGGGGCGATACGTGTCCCAAAAATCCCAGCCGTCCTGGCCGGCCAGCCGCCCAAAGTCGTCCAGCGGCATGCGGTACAGCCCCAAGTCCATCGTCTGCACGTTGCGGTAGACGGCGTACAGGGACGTGGCTGTGTAGGCGTTGTAGGTCCCCATTTGCCCCGGCGTGTTGAAATAGGCCATCGCGTCCAGGGCCCTGGTCCGGAAGCGCACGACGGTCTGGCTGCCCAGGCGGTTTCCGTAAGGATCGGCGACGCCGGCCCCTAGCGTGACGACGTAATCGGTCGAGGGCTGGCGCGGAAAAGAAACGACGAAGGAGCGATCGTAATAGTTGAAATAGGTGTACACGTCGCGCGCCTTGGGCTCGGGCGCGATGCGCAGGTTGGGCATGATCGTATCGACGTTGGCCGGCGCGGAAAAGATAAGCTGGATTGGCCCGTACACGTCGGCATTCTGATCGCCGTCGGCCGGCTCGGTGCGCAGCAGGCGCAGGGCCGGCACCGTATCAAATGTCCATGTATAGTCGCTGCGCGTCCCGGCTTGGCCGTTGGCGGCTTTGGCGCCGGCCAACAGCGCGGCCGTGTAGCGCGTCCCCAGGGCCAGCGGGCGGGCCGGCCTAAAGCCCAGCGTGTTGGTCTCGGCATTCCACTGGAACTTGCCGGGCAGGCTGTTCCCGGCCGCCTCTTGCCCCACGTACAGCCCAAAGGCCGCTTCGGCACTGGTGGTGTCCATCGCCTGGTTGAACGTGACGCTGATCGGCACCCTCAACCCGACGAAATCCTGCCTGTCGGGTGGATCGGTGAACACGACCTGCGGCGGCATCACGCTGAACGTCCAGATGTAGTCCTCTTCCAGCGTTGCGCCGGCTGTATCGGCCAGGCCGGTCCTGATGCGGGCCGTATACGTGGCGCCGGGCACCAACGCCTCGGGGTGAAAGACGTAAATCGACGTGTTCAGCCACTCGCCCCGGCCGGCGGCCGCCGGCTCGAGTTCCAACGGCTGCGGCAGCCCCTCCTGGCCGGCCAGCGTCGTCAACGGCACCACCGGCCGGTTGAACATCACCGTGATCGAGCTGTCGGGGTTCACGTCGAGGGTGTCTGGAGCTGGCAGCACCTGGCTGACTTGCAAAAAGCCCACGGCGTTGAAGCGGAAACTGACCGGGTTGTTCAACGCCAGGCCGTTTTTGCCGCGCGCGCTCGTGTCAAGCGTGACCTGGTAGCTCTCGTCGTGCGCAAAGCCCTCGCCGGCCGGCACGAAATTCAGCGTTTTGTCATCCTCCCATTGGAACTTGCCCTGGACGGGTGGGGCGAGCTTGAAGGCAGCCTCGACCGACGTGGGCTCCATGGCCTGGTTAAAGACCAGCGTGATGGGGGCATCGGTCCCCTGTTCTTCGCCCCGCTCCGGCGTGCGTTCCAGCAGCACGGGCGGCAGGTTGAGCGGCACGGGCGTGGCTGTGGCGGCCGGCGTGGGTGTGGCGGTCGGCGTGGGCGACGGGACGTTGCACGCCAGTGCGGCGATGCTCAAGACAATCACGACGAGCACGATTTTGGATAGACGAGGTGAAAACATAGTACACTCCTCAGACTCGAACTGAACGGAAACTTGCTTAATTATACCACAAGTGTGTGTCTGGCTGGCATTACATCTCCCCTAAGGACGAAGATCGCAGGTCCGGTGTTCCTTGGAAAGCTCGAAGCTGAAACACTCTTCACGCCAGGTTCCGCCCGTCGCACGGCCTGAAGGGGCAGCGCACGTCGTCCACTGACGCGCCCACGATGTGGATGTCCGCCAGGCGATGGGGCCCCAGCCCCGCTTCGCCGGCCAGGCTCAAGTGATTGTGGCCGCGCAGGAACGGCGACGTGAGGGGGGCCGCCTCCGGGTCAAAGCCCATGACCGCCGTGGCCACCACGTCGGCTGCCAGGGCGGATTTGCTGGCCAGCAGCACGCCGGGCGACACGGGCGCGACGCCCACGATCCAGGGGCCTTCACCAGCCTCTACGGTCTTGATGCCGTCGATGAGGGCCAGGTGGATGGGGCGCGCCCGGTTGAGGTCGACGATCACCCGCGGCAGTCGGGCCGGGGTCTGGTCTTCAGGCCCGTGCAGGGCCGTGCGATAGCTGTCCTCGGGGCGAGCCTGGTACTTGGCTTGCGGCACCAGCCCGACCAGGTTTTTCATCGAGTGGGTCACGCCGCACCACCAGTGACATTTCATTTTGGACACCGAGATAAAGACGTCGATTTCCTGCAAGATGTGGTTAAAGATAAAGTCGGGGTAAATGAGCCAGTTATCTCCCACCGGCGCCGTGGCAAAATCGCGGTAGGGCGCGGTCCGGTTCAGGTCGACCAGCCTGGCGTCGATCGTCTTGGCGATCGCTTCAAAGCCCGACTCTTGAAAGACCTTTCCGTACACGGCCTCGACGATGCTGATCTCGCCGGCGCCCGCGTCGCGCAGTAGCTCACCCAAGGCGCGCACGAGCTCCGGGTGGGTAAAGTAACTTTCGACGTGAGGAAGGCCGCCAATGGGAGCTTGGCCGCTCCCGCCGGTCAGGTTGATCTTGATGGCCACGCGCGCTCCAGGCCGGACCACGTCGCCCAGCCCGCCCAGGCCATCCAGCATCGCCTGGACCTGTTGGCGCACCAGGCCCCGATCGTAGCTGCCAGCCTGCGCGATGGCCACCCGTGCGGGCGAGGTGGCCGTCGGGACGGGCGCGATCGTAGGGGCAACCCGCGTGCTTGCTCCCTCGTCGGCGGGTTTAGGGGCACACGCGCTCACCATGCCAGTGGCGCCGGCGGCTGCCAGCTTGAGGAAATCGCGCCGGCTGATTCGCTTGGGTCGAGCGTGATTCGTTTTCATCGGCTTTTCCTCGCGACAATGACAAAGAGATCTCGCTGCGTCTCGTCTTCCGCGCCCGTCAGCGCGGGATAGAACGTGATTGCACCAAAGCCACATCCGGCTAGCATCGCGCGATATTGCTCGTCCGTGTAGGCCTGGGTACAACATATCATGCGCCTCACGCCGCCGGTGGCGGCGTCGATCACGAAATAGCGATTCGTGGCGACGCTGCTGGCCGCGTCCCAAAAGTTTTCGACCAGGCAAACGTGCGGCTGGGCGGAAAACAGGCTGGAAGGAGCCGAGAACCATATCGGGGCTTGTTTGCCGTCCCTTTTGACCGCCTCGAAAGTGGATACTTCGAGCAAGAGTATGCCGTCGTCCGCCAGCGCGTCGAACGCCTTGCGCAGGATATGCTCGGCGTCCGCCGGGCGAAAGGGGTTGAACTCGCCAAAGACGAACATCACCAGGCCAAAGCCGCCGCCATAGTCGGCCGTCCGGATGTCTTGCTGCACGTAGGTGCAGGCCAGCCTCTCGGCCTGGGCGGTCTCGAGCGCGTAGGTGATGGAGGCGGGTGAAAAGTCGATGCCCACGCAGGTGTGGCCCAGCCTGGCCAGCCGGCTGGCGTACAGGCCTGGCCCGCAGCCCAGGTCGAGGATGCGGGTGGGGCGGCCGGCCAGCAGCGCGGTGTGTATCCAGGCCACGTGCGCGTCGATCTTGTCCAGGCGGCGGCTGGCCTGGTCGTGCGCCTGGCTCAAGTGCTCCTCCAGCATGCGCTGGCTAAAGCCGGGCTCGTTCCAGGGGATCTTGTCCCCCTCGGCCCAGGGGCTTGGGATCTGGCGGCTGACGATGTCGGACAAGTTCATGACGTCCTCCAAAAACGCTGAGATGTGCATATTGTACCTGAACTTGTGCCAGGCTGCAACCCCTCAAACAGAAAGAGCTTCCCAGTGATGGTTGACGCATCACTGGGAAGCCTGGTACAACTTTTGTTCTTGGCCTTGGCTCAGCCTGGGTTTCGCACGCGCTCCCGCCGAGCCGATCGGCCAAGCTGCGCCAAACTTAGTTGTTCTTCACGACAAGCGGCAAGTAGATCGCGAATTTCTCCTCGCCGCCGGCGCCGAGCAGGGCGAATTCGCTCAGGTGGCACAGCGTCGCTACTAGCACGTTCGCATCCGTGAACGGGGCATAGCTGGGGACAGGTGCGCCACAGGTGGTGGCGACGTTCTCCCACGCGCTGCTGCCCCTGTTCCAGTAGTAGAGGCGCAGCGAGCTTTCGGGATCGATGTTGGCGGCCATCCAGTCCTGCTCGCGGTACTCGAGCGTGACGGTGATCCGCCCATTGAATGGCCAAGAGGCCCTCAGGTCAAAGTTGCGCCCGGCAGGCCTCAAGCCGGCCGGAGGCGCGTGAGCAGGATCACGGCTTTCCGTGTAGGTGAAGGTGGCGGTTTGGGTCAACACGCCGGCCGGTACCCTGACGCGGGTCCTCAGCCCCAAGGGATTCGTAAAGACCCACGTGCCGCCCAATGGCCCCATGTGGAACACCTCCGGGCGTGGCGCTGCGGCCCCGATCGCGATCGTGTACGTGCCCACAGCGTCGCCAGCCTCGTTGCTGGCTGTGACGGTGATGTGCTTGGGACCCTCCGTGGCCCAGGAGACGTTTCTAAAGACGATCTCCCGCCCCAGGCTGGCCGTTACTGGCTGTGTGACATCCGTGCGCTCGATGACATAATCGAGGGGTGTCGTCACATCCACCGGGTCGACAGTGATGGTGAAGGTATAGGGCACGTTGGGCTGGCCATTGATGGGGCCGGCGATGCGTACCGCGCTGGGTGCCACCGGCCCCGCTGTGCCGGACAGGTTGATCTCCGTCCGGCTGCCGCGCCCCTGCCAGGTGGCACTCGCGCTCGGCGTGAGGGCGATGGGGGTGGTGCTCAGCGGCAGAAAGGCCCTGAAGCTGAGCGCGTCGCCCACCACGGCCCCCTCGTCGGCGGCCGTGCTCGCGTCGTCGCCGTAGGCGTGCAGAAAGCCATACTGCCCAGCCGCCGTCAGGACATAGTCGCCGATGTACAGGCCGGCCGGGTCGTAGGCGGCGACGATGGTGCCCACCGGCGCCGGCGCGCCGTTGAGCGTCAGCGTCCCCCAAAAGTCGGACCACTCGTTGGTGCTTTGGAAGGGCATGACGACGTTCAGGTTGAGCTCTGTGGCGTCCCCACGCGCGGTCCACGTGGCCGATTTCGACGGGGTGGCTAGGCGGCCGTTGATGGTGAAGCGGATCTCGTCGCCGGCCTGCGCCCCTTCGTCCCCGGCCGTGTTGGGGTCGTCGGCGTAAACGTGCAGGAAGCCATAGTAGGGCGGGGTGTGAACCGTAAAGGCACCCGCCGCGACACCGCTTGGGTCGTAAGCTACCACGCTGGCGTTGCGAGGAGCGGAATAACCACTGAGGGTCGCAACGCCGTAGAAATCGGCCCACTCAGTGGTTGGGGTAAAAAAATAGGAGGCAGCCGCTCCTTGGGCTGCTGTGCTCGAGGAACTGGTTTCAGACGGACTCCGTTCGGCCAGGTAGCCGGGATAGGTCAGGCTGACCACCCCGCTCGCTTTGATCCAGTAGGCAAAGCCCGGCTCCATCTCGGCCAGGTCGCTGTACAGGGGTTGGCCCGGCATGTAGGTCTTGCCGCCCCCGTCAAAGCTCTGGACGAGCGTATAGTCTCCGGCGATGCTGTCCAAAGCCCTGGTGACGGGCATGCTCACGTCCGGCAGGTAGCTGACGAGGTTCCAGCCGGTGTAGAGCGGGATGGCGGTGTCGTTGCGCGCTGGCTCATAGTCGAGGCGCAAGGTCTGGGTCGTGGCGGCCGTGATGTGGATCCAGTAGCCGTGCGCCACGTCGATGGTGCTCAGGTCGCTCGAGGCGGGGTTGGCGGGGTCGTAGGTCTTGGCGCCGCCGGCCGGCCCGCCGTCGAAAGCCAGCACCACGTCGTACTGCCCGGCCAGGCTGCTCAGCACGTCGGCGATGGCGGGGCTGGGCGGGGTCACGTCGATTGAAAAGAGGTTCCAGCCGGGCGCCAACTGGCGGGTGTAGGTGGCGTCGATCCCGTACGCCGGGGACATCTGGGTGGTCGTGCCGGCCAGGTAGTCGCCGATGACGTAATCGTCTTGGGTCGTGGCCGTCAGGCGAATGCCACGATCGGCCGGCAAGGGGCTGGGCAGCGTGGCCGTGAAGCGGGCCGTGCCGGCCACGTCGTCGATCACGGCCGTCGTCAACAACTGCAGCGCGTCTTGCCCCTCGCTCAGGTCGTCCAGGTACAGCTCGACCAGGCAGTTGGGGCAGTCGTAGCCGGGCTCGGTCTCTCCCACCACCAGCGTGCCGCTGATGCTCACGATGCGGGGCGGCTCGAACAGGCGCAGCGATTCGGGCACGGCCGGGCCGAATTCGATCACCCGGCTGGTGCTGTCGCGCACGATGTTGTTGCGGATGGTGAACTGGCGCGCCAGCGGCGAGCTGTCGTTGACAAAGATCGCGCCCGCGGTGGGATCGTCCGTGTCGGCCACGAAAAAGCTGGTGCGGGCGTTCACGATGGTGTTGGTCAGCACCTGGATGCTCTGGCCGGTGACAAAGATGCCCTGGCCGCAGGTGCCGACTTCGTTGCCGGCCCCGTCGATGCCGATGGTATTGTAAGCAAAGAGATTGTTGGAGCCGGCCGTCCAGATCGCGGGTGGGGCCGTTTCGGTTGGGGAGTGGGGCGAATGGGCGCCGGCGACGGCGTTGTGGATGAACTGGTTATTGCTGCCGCTGGAGATGCTAAAGCCCCAGCCGCCATACCACTGCGCCGGGTTGTAGAGGTTGGACGCGACACACGTGAGCCTGTCGGCCGGGACGGTTTTATCGCCGCGGGTGCCGATGGTGTTGTACTGGATGAGGTTGTCATTTCCCTGGACCGAGATGCCGCCATTGGAGCCGGTGACGATGGTGCCGCTGATCGTGTTGCCGTCACCCTGGATGCTGATGCCGCCGCCGGCCAGGGTAATGTCGGGATTGTCGCCGGGCACGATCTCTGTTCCGTCGGCATTCAAGCCTACCCAGACACTCTCCACCAGGTTGCTGCCGCCCACGCCGGAGACATCGTTCAAAAAGACGCCGCCGCCGCCGTTAAAGGCCAGGTTGCGGATGGTGTTGTGGCTGACTCCGACCAGGTCGAGCGTGTGGCCGCTGTTGATCACGACGATGGGGTAGCCGTTGCTGCGCCCGCCGATGTCACTCTGCGTCGCGCCGTCGATCGTGACGTAGCTGTCGGGGTTTTCGGGATTATCGAAATCGCCGGGCACGAGAGCCTCCCCGCTGGCGCTGCTGGAATAGTCGCCATCCATGACAATCGTCCACGTCCCCGTAACGGCGTTATAGTTGGTGTCCGTCAGGGGAAGGTTGAACTTGATCAGGATGGGGCGATCTGTCATCGGCCGGTGGCTGGCCTCGACCAGCGCCCGGCGCAGGTTGCACTTGCCATCGGATGCGGCCGAGTACATGCTTCGAGTAAAGTAACAGGTCCTGGTTTGGGTCTCGTTATAGGTGTCGGCCGTCGTGTTGACGGTGATGATGGTTGTAAAAGCCAGGGGGGAGCGGGCCTCGCGCGGCGAGGCTGCCCCGTCGTTCACCCGAGCGCTCGCCGCCGCCTCAGGTGAGGCTTTATCGGCGGCACTGGCCGTTAGCCCCGCTCCCACCAGGAGCAGGAGCGTCATGAAAAATAAGGCTTGCCAAAATTTGCTTTTCATTGTTTCCTCTCTTTGTTTATAGGCTTGCAATGACCCGGTCAGGACGAGCAAAGCTTGCCTGGCCGAGCCCGATTTCGCCTCGGTCGGAGACCTTCGGCAAACAGGTGTTTTACCAACCGTCAGATCATACGCGTTCGCCTCCTTTTGTCGTTGGTTTGTCTTTCACGTCTGTTCCCAGTTCTCCCGCTTCAGCCTGGGTCTCCAGGAACGCAAACAAGGCTTTCAAGCTGGCAAAGCCCAGCCGTTCCCTCGTCAACGGGCTCTCCAGGGAAGCTCGCCAGGCGGCTTTTTCACCCTCGCCAGAGCGCCACAGGCGAAGCAGGTAGGATAGATAATGTTGAGATTGGGTCATGACGACTCCCCCATCGTAGGGCTTTTAGCCAATTGGGCCTTCAACTTGACCCTTATTATATGCTTTGATTATCAGGAAAGTATCAGGAAGGGGGGTGAGGGAACGGGCAAGACTGGTCAGAGAGCGCAGGAGATAGCCATCTTTCGCCATTCATTCCAATCAAGCGCCGGCCTCAGTCAGCGCCTCTGCCACCGCGTCGCCGAGCGACCAGGACCTGACCCGCGCCTGCGCCGCGGCTGCCAGGTCTTGCGGCAGCTTACTTTCTAATTCGGCCAGGAGGGGACCGATATCTTCTTGGATGGAAAGCTCTGTCATCGGATGATTTTTTACAAAAATCGCCAGCTCGTAAGCTTGCTTGTGCTGAGCTTGCTTGCCCAAAAGCCCCGCCAGCCCGTGGAGTATATTCAGCGGCAAGCGCGCTACAGACGTGGTTGTGGTTCTCTGCAAGGCATCTCGTAAATAGCGGGCCGCGGCTTGGTCCTGGCCCGACCTGCGGCATACCTCGCCGGCATTGTAGATCGTGGCGGCTACCCAGACCGGGTTGCCCAGTTCTTCGAAGGCGGCCTTGCTTTCGAGAAAAAGTCGTTCGGCCTGGGCCGGCTCGCCCAGCGCGTAGGCCACCATGGCCAGGCTGTTGAGGTTGCAGGCCATCCCCGCCAGGTGACGGCGCTCGCGGTGAATAGCCAGGCTTTCCTGGATCAGTTGCTTGGCCTGGGCCAGGTCACCTGTGGCACGCACCAGGCCTCCCAGGTTGTCGAGCGCGCGTGCCAGGCAGCTTCGATCTTGCGCCTGGCGGCCAATCTCGACGCTTTCTTCCAACAGGGACCGGGCCTCGGCGGGCTGGCCCTCCTTGCGCAGAAAATTGCCCAGGACGCTGAGCGCTTCCGACAGGTCTCCCATGGCGCCGCTCGCTCGCAAAAGAGCGACGCTTTGCTGCAGCGAGGCCTCGAGCCGGCTTCGCTCGCCGGCCGTGTAGAACTCGCGCCACAGATTGGCCTGTCGCCACAGCAACTGGCCCAGGAGTCGGACTGTCTCATCTTGCGCCTTGTCTGACTGTTCCAGGGCACTGGTGGCCTTCTCAAGGAGGGTGTACCCTTCTCGATACCGACCGCGGTTAAGGTAGAGGGTGTACAAGCCCAACATCAAGTTTTGAATATCCGCAGAGTCGTGGTGATTCACGGCCCGCTGCCAGGCGGCGCGCACGTTGTCGATCTCGGCCTCGATCGCGTCCAAGGCCTCTCGCTGCTGGCCGGCCTGGAAACGGCGTACCTGGTCGTCGACGAAAACAGCATAGTAGCGGCAGTGATCGTCGTGCGTCGTTTCGGCTTCGCGCGGGTCCTGGGCCAGTTTGTCGGCCGCATACTGCCGCATCAACTCGTGGAAAGTGTAGCGCCCGGTGGGTATCTCGTTCAAGAAAGACTTGTCCACCAGGGCCGACAAGGTCGCCAACGCCGCAGCGCCCACTTGCTTCCCGGCTTCGCGATCGAATCCACCTTGGAAAACGGCCAGTTTTTGAAAGGCGCGCTGTTCCTCCGCTGAGAGACGCTCCCACGAATGATCAAAGGCGGCCTGTATGCTGGCGTGCCGTGGGGGAACACCCCGCCTCGTCGCGCTCAAAAAGGCCAGGTTTCGTTCGATCTCAGCCGCAATGTCCCGGCAGGAGAGCGTTCGCACCCAGAAGGCCGCCAACTCGATCCCCAACGGCATGCCGCCTACCAGGCGGCAGATACGCACCACGTCTGCCCAAGCCTCGTCGACCGGCCTGAATCCGGCCTGTGCCCTGTCGGCGCTGCGCAGGAACAAGTCTACCGCGCTGTATCCCGCCGCCTTTTCGCCGTCTCTCCCCTCCGGGAGCTCTAAGCCTTCGACGTCGAAGGCTGTCTCGCCGTACAGATCGAGCCGCTGCCGGGAGGTCACCAGGAACTTGACCGCTGGCGCGCTTTGTAAAACATCGACCAACAGGCCTGTGCCGTCCTCAATCAAGTGCTCAAAGTTGTCGAGTAGGAGCAGCATGTCTCGCTCCCGCAGCGCGTCGAGTAGTTGCTCTTTGGGTTCCGCCTGGCCCTGGAAACGGAGCTGGAGGGCGCCGGCGATGGCTGAAACCAGGAACTGGGCCGATGGGAGAGGGGCCAGCGACACAAAGCAGACGCCGTGGAGAAAGGCCAGGCGATTTTCGTAAGCGACCTGGATGGCCAGGCGTGTTTTGCCGATGCCGCCAGGACCGACCAGCGTCAAGAGCCGGTGATCTGGATCGACCAGGCGCCTCCCCACCTGGCGGCGTTCGACTTCCCGGCCTACAAAAGGGGTCACCTGGGGAGGCAGATTGTGTGCTCCCAGCTCTGAAACCAATCTCACTCGCCTGTACAGGCGCTGCGTGTCTTCTGAGGGCTCGACGTCCAGGTTATCGGCCAGGATTTGGCGGCACGTCTTGTATTGCTGCAAAGCCGCGCTGCGTTGACCGCTGCGGACCAGCAGGCGCATCAAGTGTTGGTGAGCCTCTTCCCGCCACGGCTCGAGTTCCACCTGCCGCTGTGCATAGTAGCAAGCTCTTTCATAGTCCCCTTGCCCCTCGTAGTGCTTTGCCAGTTGGCCTTGCGCGTCCATCACCTGGCGATGAAGCCGTTCCCGCCAGAGCGTGCTCCACCCGCTGAAGGCTTCGCTGTCGTTTATAAAGAAGCCGGCCAGGAATTCGCCCTGGTAGAGCTTTTCGGCCTCTTCCAATCGCCGGATACAGTCGTCACACGTTTCTAGCCTATCATGAGAGTGTTGCAGAATTCGGGGTACACCGTGGGGTCGGCGCTTTTGAGGCCGCATCTGAGTGTCGAGTGGCTAGCCAGACTTCCG
>JAFGFO010000364.1 GCA_016931085.1 Thermoflexales bacterium | reverse complement strand
CGGAAGTCTGGCTAGCCACTCGACACTCAGATGCGGCCTCAAAAGCGCCGACCCCACGGTGTACCCCGAATTCTGCAACACTCTCATTAAGGGATTGGTACAAATAGTTGAAACTCAACTTTGTACCGCGACTTATCGCATAATCATCATACAACAGAAAAGGGTGTCTGTCAATCATGAGCAACGATTTAGCGTTATAGCGCCGGGGGTCATTAACGGGTCATTTCAACCGCTTACAGCGAATACCCAAACATGTACCTGACCGACAACCTCGGCCGGCGCTACGATCATATCATCACTAACGGCGCTGCCAAGATGGGAGGGGATGTCTATAGCAACAAGCCGCCTGCTATGCTGGACGGCGTCTTTGTCTTTCCCCCTGCCTTGCCTGGCGGGACTGTGTTCACCTTTCACGACGACGATCAGCACATTGCGATCTCTATCAACCTGGGGGCTCGGCCCTGACGTGCAAGCGAGATTACGCTGCCTCGCCTCGAATAGAAGGGACAAACTATGGCGAGTTGGAGGCAAAAAGGAGCTGAAAACGGGCCGTTTGAGGCAGATAACGGCCAAAAAACTCGCAAGAGAATGCAAGATGCGCTGGCCGGGCGAGACCGATCAAACCAGGTCGTTCAGCCTATCAACAGGTGAACGATAGCGCTTGGCGATCATTTGTGCCAGGACACTGTTAGCCATGTCCAGTGACCAATGACCTTCACGCACTGCCCGAATAAGGATGCCAAGCGTGCCCGTTAACCGCACGTGTCGCCCTTTCGCTGCGTCCCGGGCTGCCCAGTCGTCACTGCCCAGGGTCAGCCCGCGCACAAACGCTACTGCCAGACACGCTGCTTCACCCGGGCCAAGCGGCGGCGCCAACTCGGCGTACAACCTTTTTTCTTCAGCCGCCTCTAAAGCAAGGATGGGCAACCAGCCGGTCGGACGTAAAGGCGTCAATATCTCTTCAACTGCCTGCAGCCAACGATATCCTGCGTAGATGCCACGTTCAAGCTCTTCGACAACCATGAGTGTTGTGCAAGCCTGGCCTTTGTACAATTGTTCCAGCAAGACCACCTGGCTCACAGCCGCAAAGTTGGATAAAAGTGTGGTGTCAAAAACAAACTTGATCTGCTGCTGATCAGGCTCAGGCATAACGCACGTCCTCTATACACTCTTCGGCCGTCCGTGGTCCAAGCTGAATTTGAGCGCCAGCCTCACGCAGAATGTCTTTCATCTCTTCTTGAGAAATGCCCAAGAGCACGGCTGCGCGGCCCAGGCTAATGTCTCCCCTCTCATAGGCACTGATGATCATGGCGGTCTTCGTACGGGGGTGGACCTGAAAGAGCGCCTGGAGAGCATTACGTAGCACGGCTTGCTCGTCCGGATACAAGCCGCTTGCTACCAGTTGGCGAAGCTGCCAACCGATCAGATCACGTTCTTCAAGCAGGTTATCAGCAATTGCCATGTTGCCTCCTTGCTTTGATTATACACCACCTTGGCCAGTAAAACAATGGGGCAAGAGAATGTTCATTCTATGGCGAGATGGGGGCAAAAAGGGGCTGAAAACGGGGGTTTTGGGGCGTCTAACGCGCCATCGGAGTGGCGGGCCAAAAATCTCGCAAGAGAATGCAAATCTATACAAAGAGCGGGTGATGGGATTCGAACCCACGACTCACTGCTTGGGAAGCAGTTGCGCTACCACTGCGCCACACCCGCATACACAGCAAGCATACCACAAGCCGGCGATTTTGACAAGAAGGAATTAATTGTTAATTATTAATTGTTAATTGTTAATTATTTAAATCACAGAGGCGCGTGGCGACGAAG
The DNA here is from genome assembly GCA_016931085.1 of Thermoflexales bacterium. The sequence continues at coordinate 3,206 of JAFGFO010000364.1, read as the reverse complement.
GTTAATTTCCTCGTCAGCCGTCATGCGCGCCAGGCCAGGCGCCAACGCAATCCCATCGCGGTACTGCGCCGGCCACATGCTGCGCAAGTGGAACAAAGCCACCCGGTCGCCATCCTCCAGCACGTGATCAAGGTCAGGCTGCACTCCAGGCATGGCAGACAGGTCGCCGTTGATGAAGGTGATACCCCGCTCCTCACCCGGCAAGGCCAGGTGCGCCAACAAGTCGCGCATCCGGCTGCCGGCCGGCAGCTCTACTTTCAGGTTGGCGTGGCTGGGGCGAGCCGCCTCGCCGCCGTAACGCGCCAGGGGGCCATAAAGCCAAAGGTCTATAGTGATCGTCATCATCTTCACCGCCTTGCGACAGCCAGCAAGCGCTCGCTGTCGCCTGTAAAGGGATCCAGCTCATACGAGCCGTACAATGCCTCAAGTGTAAAGCCAGCCTTGTCCAGCAGCAGCTCTAGCTCGAAACGATAGACGTAACGCAGGTCAAACTGGAAAACGTGGCGGCCCGTCAGGCGCGCGCCGTCCAGCTCATCCACAAAGAGCGTGACGTGCTCGATCTGCTCGCCCGCGCCGCTCATGTCGCGCGCCATGGTCTGGGTGAGCGTGTGGCCGGTATCCGGATCGACCGTCACACCCATCAGCACCAGTCGCCGCTCGTCGCCGGCCAACACGGCCGGGTCGGGGTTGAACACGTCCAACACCAACAGCCCACCCGGTTCCAGGTGGCGATAGGCCGCGCCCAACAGCCGGAGCTGGTCAGCCACGGTGAGCATGTGACAAAAGGTGTTCTGGGCGCAAATCGCCAACCTGTAAGGGCGAGCACTGCCCGCACCCTTCCCTCCCGCCAGGGTCAGGGAAGGCGCGGCCGCCAGATCCAAGTCCCGCACGTCCGCCTGCACCAGCGCGACCGGCCCGCTCAGGCCGTCCCGCTCAAGCTTGCGCCTGGCCAAGCTCAGCACGGCCGGTGAATGGTCCACACCCGTCACTTCCAGGCCCTCGCACGCCAGGGCCAGCAAGACGCGCCCCGTTCCGCAGCCTAACTCCAATACCGGCCCACCCGTGCGTTGGGCAAAGCCCAGGTAGACGGGCAAATCGTCCGCCGCCTGGCCACTGAAGAGATCCAGGAAGCGAGCAAAAGCGTCAGAGTCAGTCATAAGACCGGATAACCTTCAACACCACAAAGTACACTGAGGACACAAGGTAGGATCATCAAAACAGACGGCCTTAGCCCCCTCCGATGGGGGGGAAAATGCCTACCTCGTCGCCAGGCTCCAAGCGATGATTCAACTCTTTAGCCCTGCCGTTGACAAAGGTATGCTTGACCAGCTCGGACGGCAAGCCCAGGTAATCGACCAGCTCGCTGAGAGAGCTGCCGGCCGGAAGATCCACCTCCAGGCGTGCGCCGGCGCGAATGGGCTGGGGATGGTGATCTAGAAGTGGCCCAGAGACGCTTTTAGCCAGGTTGGCGAACAATTTAACGTAAACGATCAATTTAATTGTTAATTATTAATTGTTAATTATTAATTGTTAATTAGGGACAGCGGATGATGTCCTGAGCCCACAGGCAATCAGCACAAGAGGGATTCCAGCCCCAACAGCCCTCGTTTCTCTCCCGCAGGTCACACGTGTCGCGCAGGTCACAGTCGGGGCAGGAGGGAAAGTGAAAGTCGAGCACCTCGCTGCGGAAATGGCTATAGTCCTCGGAAGTCCAAATCTCCAGCAACGACTGGTCCTTGACATCACCCAGGCTGTAAGGGGTGACTTGCTTGCGCCGCCCGTCGATGGTCAAGTAACTGTAGGTATGCAGCAGCGGGTAGCAGGGAGAGACGTGGCCATCCCACCTCACCACCGCCGCTCGATCCTGCACAAAGCGGCAGCGCTGCTCCGCCCCCCAGTGCATGCGGGGCAGGTCCAGCGTGCCCCACATCACCCAGGCGTCGGCCTTGACCGGCCAACTGCCGGCGCTAAAAGGCGGGCGAGGCTCGTAACCGTATAGGATTTCGTCACGCATCTCGTCCGTATAGGCCAGCACGTTGCTGACCAACACGCGCGTCGCGCCCAGCCGCGAGGCCAGGCTGCTCAGCTCGGCCAGCTCGGCGATGTTGCTCTTGAGCGCGACGAACTCGATCCCCAGGGCCGGCGTCAGGGAGGCCAGCTCGCGCTTGGCTTCGTTCAGGCCGCGAATGTTGTCCAAGACCTTGGCCATGGCCGCGCCGCGCACGCCGGCGTAGGTCTCCGGCTTGACGCCATCCAGCGAGATGACCAGGCGATCGACGCCCAGGCTCACCAACTCGCGCGCCACGGCCTCGTTCAAGAGCAAACCATTGGAACCGATGGTGACAGCCAGGTCCCGCTCGCGCACCATGCTCACCATGTCCAAAATATGCGGGTGCAGCAGAGGCTCGCCAAGGCCGCTAAAGACCACCCGCTGCAGATCGGGGAACGCCTGCGTCCCCTCCATCACCCGGCCAAAAGTGTCCAGCGTCATGTGAGAATTGGGGTCCTCCCACACGTTGCGAATGCACGTGCTGCAGTTGAGGTTGCAGGCCGTGGTCGGCTCCACGTAGAGCTTGCGCAGGTCGGGCAGGCGCGGCAGCAGGATGACGGCGCCGTTCCGCTGGTTGACCCAGCATTCGAGTCCAGGGGATAGGCGCTGCCGCTGCACAAGCGCATCAGGCAGCTTGAGGCTGCCGTCTTGGCCAAGGATGGCTTTAGGCATGGCTTTCACACACAAATAGGTGCAACGCACTTTGCAAGTGCGTTGCACCTTCAAGCTCGTTCTTTACAGTTCGCCAAAGACGGCGTCCAGGGCCTCGTCAGGAACGTCAAAGACCTGGTTGTGCGGCGGGAGCTTTTCGTACTTCATAAACTCGGGCACGCGGTCGTGCATCTTGCCAAAGCCGGCCGCCTCGTTAAAGGCGCGTTCCTTGCGCAAGATGTCGGCGCCCAGCTTGTACACATCGTCGCCGACATAGTTGGCGCCCAGCATGCCGTTCACCTCGTCGACCATGCCCTGGAAGCCGCTGGGGATATCCAGGATGGCAAAGGCGATGAAGAGGCAGTGGCCGACCGAGTCGATAAAGGCGGTAGTGGCCTGGAAAGCGCGGCTCAAGGCGGCCTTGCCCTCCGGGCTGAGCGGGTCTTGCTTGCCGCTCACGCCGAGGATTTCGGGGGCGATGGTGTAACCGGCGGTGTGGTCGGCG
>JAFGFO010000363.1 GCA_016931085.1 Thermoflexales bacterium | reverse complement strand
TGCAGCAGTGGCGGGAGGCCGGCCAGGTCGAGCCAGATGAGCTGCCCCGAGAGGTGCGCGCCGCCGTCTCGCGGCGGCTGGAAGGACTGCCCGGCCCGGCGCGAGCCTATGCCGAGGTGGCGGCCATCACCGGCCTGGCCTTCGACACCGAGGTCGTGCGCGAGGTGGGCGGCTGGGACGAGCGACAGACGCTCGACGCTCTGGGGACCTTGCTCGACCGACGACTGATCCGCGACGTCGAAAGCCGCAGCCGGTTCGACTACGTTCTGGCCCATCACCTGATTCAGTCCACCCTCTACGCCGAGACCCCGCCCGCCAAGCGCAAACGCCGCCACCTCCGCACCGCCAAGGTGCTGGAAGACCTCTATCCTGACCAACGGGGCGAGCGGGCCGGAGAGCTGGCCCACCACTACGACCTGGGCGGCGACGCGACCCGCGCCGTCCCCCACTACCTGGCCGCCGCCCGGCAACGCCAGCAGGTCTATGCCGATGCTGAAGCCCTGGCCGCCCTGAACCGCGCTCTGGCCCTGGCCGAGGGTGCCGTCCCGAGCGCCGCGCAGACTCGGTTTGACTTGCTGTTGCTACGCGAGAGCATTCACCACCGCCGCGGCGAGCGCGCCGAACAGCTCGCCGACCTGCAAGAGTTGGAGCAAGTGTCCACCGCCCTCAACGACCCCGAGCGAGCCTGCGAAGTCTTGAAGCGCCAGATCGCCTATTACCGGGCGCTCGACGACCGGCCAGCCCAGAAGGTGACGATCGAGACCTTGAAGCGCCAGGCCCAGACGCTCGTCAGCCGGCGCTGGAAGGCGGAAGCTGTTTTCGCCGAAGGCAATTACCTAAAGATCGTGAACGATTCCCCGGGAGCCATCGCCCGGCTGCAAGACGCCCTGGCTTTGTACCGCGAGCTGGAAGACACGCCAGGGCAGGTGGTCTGCTGCTGCCTGCTGGCCGAGATCTTGATCATAAACCGGCAGAGCGCCGAGGCCGAAGCCTGGGCACAACGAGCCCTGGCCCTGTGCCAAGACGAAATCCCCACCTACCAGCTTTTGAACACTCTGTGGAACCTGGCCGCCAACGGCCTGACGACGAAGGACCTGGCACACTGCCTCACCTACGGCCAAAAGCTGCTGGACGCCGCCGAGCGGGCCAGCGACCGCAACTGGCAGGCCGCCGCCCACCGGTTGATGGGCATGGCCTACCAGCGCCAGTTTCGCATCGCCGAGACACGCCACCACCTGACCACTGCCCTCGATCTGTATCGCCTGATCCAAAAACCCAAGGGGTACGCCCTGACCTTGCAGGGCCTCGGCTCGCTGGAAGTATCCCTGGGACGTTATGCCGCGGCGTTGGACCACTACCAGCAAGCATTTGAGATCCAAGAAAAGCTTGGCGACCTGCACGGTTTGGCCAGCGAGGCCATCAACCTGTCCTTCGTCGCCGCCGTTCAGCAAGAGTACGCGGCTGAAGGGGAGTACGCCCGGCAAGGGGTGGCCTATGCCCGCCAGATCCAAAACCGTTTTCTGGAAGCCATGGCACTGCAAAACCTGGGAGAAGCGGAGCGCGAGGTCGGTGACCTGGACGCCGCCCGCCGATTTCTGAGCGAGGCGCTCGCCCTGCTGGACGATCCGTCGCTGACTGAGGAGCGCGCCAGCGTGCTGGCCGACCTGGCACTGGCGCATTGGAAAGCTGGTGACCTCGACCTGGCCCAACAGGCCGCCGAAGAGGTTCTGGCGCTCTACCCCCGGGTGGCAGGCACCGACGACAACACGCATCGCTTCTTATGGACAGCAGCGCGGGTGCTGCACGCTAGCGGCCAGCCGGAGCGCGCCGGCCAGGCGCTGGCCCAGGCCTATCACACCTTCCAGGAGTGCCTGGCTGCCATCCCCGATGCCGAGTCGCGCCAGGCTTTTGCCCGGATGGTTCACAATCGCCAGATCGTCGCTGCCTGCGAGCGCGGCGAATGGCCCGACAGTTACTGACCCCTTGTCGTCTCTTGTCGAGCCAGACCCCAAGGGTTTTCAAAACCCTTGGGGTCTTGTTTTGGACGCTTTTTGGACGCCTCAACCGTATAATCGAGACATGACAAATGAGACGTCAACACGGGCACAGCATGTCTTTGTCGTCCGCCTGTGGAGCGAAGCCACCGGCCCTGCGCCCGCCCAGTGGCGCGGCTCGGTAGAGCACATCCCCTCGGGGCAACACCTCTACTTTGCCGCGCTCGACGATCTGATCGACTTTATTGTTTTTCAGACCGAGTGGTATGGCACCCTATCTAGCAGATACTACAGAGAGGAGAAAACGAAATGAAACAGAAGAACAGGAAAAGATGGACGTTGGGCAGCCTGCTAGCCCTGACCCTGACGCTGCTGCTGGTGAGCACCCTGGGTAGCCCGACCGGGCTCACTACCAGCCTGGCCCAGCAACGCGGGCCGGAGGCGGCCGGCTACAGCTATGCCTTCACCTATCAAGGCCAGCTTGAGAATGGCAGCGGCCCGGTGGACGGCGCCTGCGACCTCCAATTCAGCCTGTGGACCGCAGCCAGCGGCCCCAGCCAGGTGGGCACAACCCTGAGTGTGCCGAACGTGACGCTGGTTGACGGCCTGTTCACGGCGCGGTTGAATTTCGGCGCGGCGGCCCACACCGGCAGCGCGCGCTGGCTCGAGATCGCCGTCCGCTGCCCGGCGGGAGACGGCAGCTATACGACCCTGACGCCGCGCCAGGAATTGACGGCGGCGCCGGCCGCGTTGGCCCTGGCGCTGCCCTTCGAGGCCGGAGGGTCCTCAAGCGGTCCGCTGCTGTCGTTCTGGAACAGCGGCGGGGCGGCCCTGGAGCTGGCCTCGCAGAACGAGCGGGGCCTGTACGTGTCCTCAGCAGGGAGTGATGGGGTATCTGTGAACCAGGCCGGCTCGCCCAGCACCACGACCCCCAGCACAGACCCAAACGGCTTTGAGGTGGCTGGCGCCCAAGGACATGGCCTGTGGGTGGGCTGGGCGAGCCTGGACGGGGTGATGATCTACGCGACGGGCGATGATGGCGTGACCGTGAACTCGGCTGGCGACGACGGTCTGTATGTGGGCTCGGCAGGCGGCGAGGGCTTGCAGGTGGAAACAGCAGGTGGTCACGGTTTGTATGTTGGCAACGCAGCGTTGCACGGCCTGCAACTGGACTCGGCCGGTTACAACGGGGTGAACATCCTCCAGGTCGCCGACGACGGCGTCTATGTGGAACGGGCTGGCACCCCGTCCACGATCACGCCGGATGCCGTCGACAATGGCTTTGAAGTGGCAGG
>JAFGFO010000362.1 GCA_016931085.1 Thermoflexales bacterium | reverse complement strand
TCGGGGCCGCCGAGCTTTGGGCCAGACTTCCGAAGTCTAAGAAGACTTCGGAAGTCTTCCATGCCCCCGCTTTTTTGAAAAGATACGTCGAATGGCTCAAAGTCGAGCGTCCCCAACCCGGCCAGCACGTCGAAGCCGGCCATCAGCGCCAGCCGCTCGGCCTGCAGTCGCAGGCGGTAGGCAGCCGGGCTGGCAAACTTAACGCCGGCGATCAAGTCTAGCACGGCTTGCGCGCCAGGCTGCAAGCGAATGTCGTCAGGAAGCATGGCTGGGGAGTGAGTGGGCATTGTAGGCCATATGCCTCACGCCAAGTTCAGCTTTTCCTCCAGCGCGTGGAGGGCGGCTTGCAGGCGTTCCTGGCGCAGACTGTGGGTGATGTCTCCGCGCGTGCGCTCCAACACGGCGCGCAGCGCGTCGGTGCTGCGGCGCAGCCCGCCGGTGATCGCGTCTGGGAAATCCATCGTCACCAGCACGCCATAGATGTCGTCCATAACGGCCAGCAGGCGCTCAGCCTCGGCGCTGTGGCCATGGCGGGTGATGTCCAGGCAACTGCGGCGCAGCTCGCTGGCCGCTTCGCACAAGCCGTTCAAATAAGCCGGCGCTTCTACCCCCAACTCGTGAGGGGTGGGCAGGGGATCGTGGTTGATGACGGCAAAGGTAATGTAGGCTTCGGCCAGTTCCTTGAGCGCGTCTTGGGTATAGCCAGTATAGTATAAATCGGGATGGGCAGCGACGTCGGCCTTCATCGCCTCGGCCGCGGCGCGCGCGGTCTCCAACAACTGCCTGGCCTCGGACATCTCTTGCCGGTGGGTGGCGCGAATGGCCAACGAACACAGGCGGATCAACTCACGGCTGCGGCCGAGTGTCAGGTTGCGGATAGCGTTCTTTTCTTCCAGGAGTGCCCGGATTCCTTCGGCAATACTGTCCAGGTTTTCCATATGGATCACTCGGGTGGGTGGGACGGGCGGCTGAACAATTGTTGGGCCAACTCCCCGCCTTGGGGGATGACGATCGGCCCATATTGCTGCTCGTACAACTGGAGGCGCTCATTGAGGGCCATCAGCAGCAGCTTGGCGTGCATGGGGGTCATCAGCATCCGCGCGCACACCTTGGCCTTGGGGGTGTTGGGCAGCAAGCGCGCAAAGTCGATGATGACCTCAGAAGGTGAATGAGTGATGATTGCAAAATTAGTATAGTTGGCGTCCAGGTCAGCCGGCAGCTCGATATTGATTTGCGCCTGGGCCGGGCGATTTGGCGCTTGGGCTTGAGGCATAACATCCTCCTGATACCATCACATCCCCAGCTTGCGTACGAGCCGGGGATGTGACGATTGTCAGAATGTGGAACAGGCTACTAGAAGGGAATATTTTCCTCGTTGACAACTTCAGGCGCATCGGCATAGTCGTCCGAGGCTGGCGCTGACGCCCCGCCCTCGCCGCGGCCACCCAGGAAGCGGACGGTGGAGGCGAAGACCTCGAAGCTCGCGCCATACGTGCCATCCTGGCGCTGCCATAGTCTTGGGGCGCCGGTCTCCTTGTCCGGCCTGAGCCGGCCTTCGACCAGCACCTGCTTCCCTTTCTTCAGGTACTGCGCGCAGGCCTCGGCTTGCTTGCCGAACACCGACACGCGGAACCAGGTCGTTTCCTTGACTTGTTGGCCGCTTTGGTCGTTGTAAACCCGGTTGGTCGCGACGCTCATCTCGGTAACCGGGCGCCCGTCGGGCAGGTAACGCATCTCGGGGTCTTTGCCCAAATTTCCAACGATTGTAAGGCTTTGATACATGTTGCAACCTCCTTTTGCAATTTTGCTGTTTGAAATTTATCCTTTTTTGGCACTCGTCTATGCTAGAGTACAGTGATATTCTACAGTTTACTCCGAATATGAAATTTGTGCAAGTCGGCGAATCGGCAAATGGGGATTCGAAGCGAATCCCTGCAACGAGTTGCATCGAAGCAAAAGCGATGATACAATGCATCATCGACCATGAACAATGGACAATAAGGGGGCAACTATGCGCGTCTTGATTACGGGCGCCAAGGGACAGTTGGGCCGCGCCTTGCAGGCTGTCTTGGATCCAACTGAGACTTTTTCAATCGATTTACCCGAGCACGACATCCTCGACCGGGACAAGCTGAACGAGGCGGTGCTGGCCTTCCGGCCAGAGCTGATCATCCACTCGGCGGCGTTTACCAACGTCGACGGCTGTGCGCGCGATCCCGACCTTGCCTATCGCGTCAATGCCCTGGGCACGCGCAACGTGGCCCTGGCCTGCCAGCTTGCAGAGTGTGCCATGGCCTATATCAGCACGAACGAGGTGTTTGATGGGAGCAAGACCGAAGCCTACCTGGAGTTCGATCAACCGCGTCCCATCAATGTTTACGCGCACAGCAAATGGGCCGGCGAGCAGATCACGCGCGATCTGCTGAGCAAGTTTTACATTGTGCGCACGGCGTGGTTGTACGGGCAGGCTGGCAACAACTTTGTCACCAAGATGGTGCACCTGGCCGACAAGCAGGGGCACCTGCGCGTGGTGGCTGACGAGTTCAGTTCGCCGACCTACGCGACTGACCTGGCTGGCGCGCTCGTGCGCTTGATCCACAGCGGCGTGTATGGCGTTTACCATTTTGTCAACGCCGGTGTCGCCAGCCGCTACGATTTTGCGTGCAAAATTATGGAATTGACCGGGCGGACGCACGTGCTGGTCGAGCCTATCTCGTCATCTGAATTCCAGCGCGCTTCGACCCCACCGCCTTACGCCCCCCTGCGCAATTACGTTGGCGCCGAGTTGGGGATCAGCCTGCGGCCGTGGCAAGACGCGTTGGCGGACTATGTCAAATCGCCCATCGTAAATAACACATAAACAGCTTGGACATTTCGGTCATCATCCCCAATTGGAACGGAGCGCACCTGCTGCCGGGCTGCCTGGACGCGTTGGAGCGGCAGACGCTTGGCTGCGAGATCATCGTCGTCGACAATGCATCCGGCGACGAGTCACTCGATCTGCTGGCGCGCCGCTATCCCCACGTCCGGGTGATCGCGCTGGGAGAGAACCGCGGCTTTGCCGGCGGCTGCAATGCCGGGCTGCGCGCGGCGGGAGGGCAAATCGTGGCGCTTCTCAACAGTGACACCGAGGCCGAGCGCCATTGGCTGGAACACGTCGTGGCTGCTTTCCAGCGCCATCCCGAGGCCGGACTGGTGGCCAGCAAGATGCTGTTGTTCGACCGGCGGGAGGTATTCCACGCAGCCGGCGATTTTTACCAATTGAATGGCATTCCCGGCAATCGCGGCGTGTGGCAGCCAGACACGGGGCAATTCGAGCGAGAGGAGTACGTGTTCAGCGCCAATGGCGGCAGCGCCGCGTTGCGCAAAGCGATGCTGGACGAGATCGGCCTGCTGGACGAAGACTTTTTTTTCAGTTGTGAAGACGTCGATTTGGCCTGGCGAGCCCAACTGGCCGGCTGGCGGTGCGTGTACGCGCCGCAGGCGGTGGTGTATCACATGCTATCCGCGACGGGAGGGGGGGTGACGGCCAGTTTCCACGACGGGCGGAATTTCATCTACCTGCTGGCCAAAGACTACCCCAGCTCGTTGTGGCGGCGTCATTGGCGCTCGATCTTGAGAGCGCAGTCTCGCATCACGTGGGAGGCTTTGCGAGCATGGCGCGGTGCGGCGGCTCGCGCTCGCCTGCGTGGCCAGTTGGCGGGCTTGCTTGGTTTGCCGATAATGCTGCGCAAGCGCCGCGCCGTTCAAGCTACTCGCCGGGTCGACGACGAGTATTTGTCGAGCGTGCTGACAGAATAGACACATGTCGCCTCCTCACCAAGTATAAAATTTTTACCACAGAGACACAGAGGGCACAGAGAAAAAATAAAAACTCTCCGCGATCTCTGTGCCTGCCCGTGTCCGCCGCAAAGCGGCGGCGGGCCGCCGGGCGCTGTGGCTAAGACAAGATGCCAAAAAGCAAAAGGGCAAAGCCGGGGCTGCAAGAAGAGCGGCGGTTGTGGCGGGCCGGGTTGAGCCTGGTGGCCGGGATAGACGAAGCCGGCCGGGGCGCGTGGGCTGGGCCGGTATTTGCCGCGGCCGTGATCCTGCCTCACGACGCGTGTCTGCCGTCCCAGGTGCGCGATTCCAAGCAGCTCAGTCCGGCCCAGCGTGAAGCCCTCTACCCACTGATTGGCCAAGCGGCTTTGGCCTGGAGCGTTGGTCAGGCTGATCAGGCTGAAATCGACACGCTGGGAATCGTGCCGGCCACCCGGCTGGCCATGACGCGGGCTGTAGGCGCACTCGGTCTCCAGCCTGATGCCCTGCTGATCGACGCGGTACGACTGCCAGACACGCCGCTTCCTCAACGCGTGCTGTATCATGCCGACGCGCTTTGCCTGTCCGTGGCGGCCGCCTCCATCCTGGCCAAAGTCAGCCGCGATCGTTGGATGGTCGAGCTGGACGCCCGTTATCCTGGCTATCTTTTTGCCCAACACAAGGGCTATGGGACGCGCGCGCATCGCCAGGCATTAGCCCGCTTGGGCGTATCGCCTGTTCACCGTCGCAGCTACCGGCCGGTGGCGGCGCGGCTGGCGTTGGCGTGCCATTAAGAATTGGCGTGGCATTTGAATTCAGCCGCCAGACGTGATATAATAGCCAGTATCGGCGCTCATGTAGCCAGCGCACGCAGACCTCGACGGACTGGCAAAGGCGCTTGGAACAGGATAAAGCGCTATGCTTGACCATCACATTCTATCCAGGCTTAGACATGTGTGGCATAACTTGACCACGCCGCGCGCGGCGGACGTGGACGAGGCGCGGCGTGAGTACATGACCAAGGCGGCCCTGCTCATCTCGAGTGCCATGACACTCGCGGTTAATGTTCCGCTGATCATTGAATGGAGCATCGGGACCATGCCGGACTTGCCGCTGGCCGGCGTGGTGTTGAACGCGCTCTTTGTCGGAGGATGGCTGCTGGCACACCGCGGGTACTGGCGCTTGAGCAGCGTTGGCCTCACCGGCCTGGTTTTCCTGGCCGCTGTGTACGACAATTACCTCGAAGGTGTGAGCTCACCAGCCATGCTGTATTACGCGGTGGCGATTCTATTGGCAGCGATGCTGCAAGAGACGGGGATACAATGGCCGGTGGCGGGGCTAAGCGTCGTGGCTTACGTGGGGCTTGGATTGGCGCACATCCTCGGCTTCTTATCGCCTGCCCCCATCATGCCCGAGACAGCCTTTTACAGTTGGGCTCCAGGCGGATTTGCGCTCGTGACCATCGGCCTGTTGCAATGGTTATCGGGCGAGCAATACCGCCAGACGCTGGCTCAGTCCCACGCCTATGCGGCTGACCTGGAGCATGTCAACGAGCAGGTCAGGCAACGCACCCGTGTGCTGAGCCAACTCAACCGGCTCGGCCAGGAACTGGCCGCCACGCTCGATCTGAACCAAATCGCTACCCAACTGCCGCGCGTGGCCGCCGACGTCATCGGGACAGAAAGCGCCTCGGTCTGGCTGCTCGATGCCGAGCGAGGCGAGTTGACATGCTGGGCAGCCCACGACTATCTCCAATACCAACACGAAGCCTCCCCGATCGACAGGCGGGTGAGCCTCGGCCAAGGCGTGGCCGGCTGGGTGGCCCAAACGGGCAAGAGCGCCAACGTGCCCAACGTGGACAGCGATCCCCGTTTTTACCCCAAGATTGACGATCAAACCGGTTTCCGCACCCGTTCGATCCTGGCCGTGCCACTGCGCGCCCGCAACACCATCATCGGCGTGCTAGAGATGCTCAACAAGCCCGTCGGCGAGTTTACGGCCGAGGACATGAACCTGGTCCAAACATTGGCCGCTTCGCTGGCCGTCGCTATCGACAATGCCCGCCTGGTCGAGGAACTGCGCCGTTATACGGCCGACTTGGAAGCACAAAACGCCGAGCTGGATGCCTTTGCCCACACCGTCGCCCACGATCTCAAAAGTCCCTTGTCTGTGTTGATGGGCTTCAGCAACGTGCTCAACGAGCGTTTTGGCGACATGCCAGAACAAAACGCGCGGCTCGCTTTGCAGCGCATCGAACAATACAGTCGCAAAATGATCAACATCATCGACGAATTGCTGCTTTTGGCCAGCGTGCGCAAAAAGAAAGACGTAGAGCAGAAGCCACTGCCTATGGCCACCATCGTGGCCCAGGCGTGCGAACGCCTGGGTGGCATGATTGCTGAATCCGGGGCTGAAATCATTACACCGGAGCGGTGGCCAAGCGCGCTGGGTTACGCTCCGTGGGTGGAAGAGGTCTGGGTCAACTATATCAGCAACGCGATCAAGTACGGCGGCAAACCGCCGCGAGTGGAACTGGGATTTGACAAATCAGCACATGCCGACCTCCGGTCGGGGCAAATCATGTTCTGGGTACGCGACAACGGCCCCGGCCTCGGCCCAGAAGAGCAAGCGCAGTTATTCACACCCTTCACACGACTGCACCAAGTCAGGGCTGAAGGGCATGGCCTGGGATTGTCCATTGTCCGGCGCATTATAGAAAAACTCGGCGGCCAGGTAGGCGTTGAAAGCCAGGCTGAACAGGGCAGCCTGTTTTATTTCATCCTCGAATCAGATAGCTCTATCTGAACTCTGAAGCCTCTATCTGTTTCTCCAGTCTCTATCCGAGCCTCAAACTCCCTCTTGACATATCAATTTTCTGTGGTATAATATCAATATAATTTACATTGATGTGAATATTATTCATATTTAGCAAAAGGATATTGATATGAACCCTATTTTAGGCCAATGTCCAGTTTGCCATCAGCAGACGGAAGTCACGCGTTTGTACTGTCGCCAGTGCGACACGACGATCGAGGGGCATTTTGCCCTGGGGCGCTTTTACGAGTTGTCGCCCGACCAACTCGCCCTGGCCGAGATGTTTATCCGCTGCGAGGGCAAAATCAACCGGGTCGGTGAGGAATTAGGTCTGTCATACCCAGCGGTGCGAGCCAGGCTGAATGAGCTTATCCGTGCTTTGGGTTACGAGGTTGGTGAAGAGTCACCGGCAATCTTTGAAGAAGAGCGCAAGGCAGTCCTGGCTGACCTGGCGCAAGGCAAGATCACGTCGGAAGAAGCCGTCGCGCGGCTGCGCGGTGAGTGAATGTACAGGAGGATAGTATGGCAACAGTCATTTTTGAAACGTCCGATACGCCTCATATCACCATCGACGAGTGTGCTGGCGAGTTGAGCATTGGGGGTAACGGCAGCCAAGTGACCGTCGAGGTCGAGGGAGAAGAAGGCAATCTCATCAGCCGTCGTGAAGGCGAGGCTATTAGCCTGACGGCGCGCAGCAAGTGTCATCTACTTTGCCCTCGCGGAGCCAGCCTGACGCTGCGCCAGGTGAAGGGCAACTTGCGCGTGCGGCATGTCAACGGGCCACTAGCGATCGAAGCGGCCCACGGCAACGTGTGTCTACGCGATCTGGGGCCGCTGGCTATTCAGTCTGTCGCCGGCAATCTGGAAGCGCGCCAGGTAGGCGGCAGCTTGAGCCTTGGGCGGGTGAGCGGTTGTGCGCGCATCCGGCAAGTCAAGGGCAAGCTGGCTATCGAGCGCTGCGACGGCGACTTGAACGCGCGCGATTTAGGGGGTGCAGAGGCACGCGAGGTGCACGGCAACATCTGGCTGAGCAGCGAACTATCGCATGGCCAGGAGTACCGGCTGCATGCGCGCGGCAACATCAAGGCTTACTTTCCGGCCGACAGCAGCGCGCGTTGTAGCTTGGAAGCCGGCGGCGAGCTGCGCTGCGGCATAGAGTTGGAAGAAAGCCAGCAAGTGGCTCGCCGCCTCACTGGTCGATGGGGAGACGGGCAGGCGCTTGTCGAGCTGCACGCTGGTGGCAATTTGCTGGTAGAAGGCGACGACAACGAGTGGGGTATTGGAGATCGCATCGAAGAGATTGTCGAGGCCGAGATGTCCAGGCTGGAGCAGCGCTTGCACGAGGAACTATCGGGCTTGGGGGACCTCGGAACGAGCATGGAAGACAAGATGCGGCGCAAGTTTGAAAAAAAGGCCGAGTGGGCGCGCCACGTGGCCGAGAAGGAAGCCGAGCGGGCGGTCCATCGGGCCGAACGGATAGAGGAAAAAGCACGCCGGCGGGCCGAACGGATGGAGGAAAAGAAGCGCGAACGGGGAGAGCGAACGGCCGGCCAGGCCGGTCGCCGTCCACCGCCGTGGCCTTCATTTCAGTGGGGCGCCCCACCCCGCCCGGCGCCCAAGCGCGAGCCGGTAAGCAACGAGGAGCGCCTGGCAATATTGCATATGGTCGAGCAGAAAAAGATTTCGAGCGAGGAAGCAGCGCGCTTGTTAGAAGCGCTCGAAGGCTAGTCAAAGCATGGTCAGTCGTCGTGTAAATGTGTCGCACGTCAGGCCATTGGATATCTCGCGCGATCTGATGCCGGTGGCCGACATCCTGGAGCAGGGCTTTGAGGATGAAATGGACGCCTTGGGCCAACGGATCATACGCCAGATGCGCCTGATAGGGCGTTGGGGCGGCATGCTTGCCGGCCTGGGTAGCCTGCTTTTCCCCGATGCAAGCCTGGGGCCAGGCTTTGTATGGGTGGACGAGGGGCAGGTGAGAGGCACGCTCTCATTGCGCCGGGCCGAGACCTACGACGCATCATTAAGAAATGACGCGTCATTAGGACCCCGTGCCGGCTGGCCAGCGGGGTCAGGCTGGTTGATTGGGAATGTAGCCGTCAAGGCCACTCACCGCCGGCGAGGCATCGCCCGAGCCTTGATGAATGAGACAATCGAGCACGTCCGGCGGCAGGGCGGCAAGTCGATCCGCTTGTTGGTGCGTGCCGATAATCTGCCGGCGGTCCGCCTGTACTCTGGCCTGGGCTTTCGCCAGACGGGCGCCCTGGCCTACTGGCAGCGCCCGCCCGAGGCGCGGCGCAGGCTGAACACTCAAGGTGAGGCGGCCGGCGGCTTGCCGAGGGAGATCAGCCTGCGGCGGGCGCGGTCAGGCGAGTGGCGCCAGGTGTACGACCTGGCTTCCGCTGGCCAAGCCGTCGAGCTGGACTGGGCCGAGCCGGTGCGCCGCTCCGATTTTTACACCGCCTGGGATCAAAAGTTGGAGGATTGGATCGAGCGCCGCCGCCGGATCGTGCTGGTGGCCGAATCGCGCTATGGCATCGCCGGCGTTGTGCAGGCAATCGTCTTCCGCCCACCCGAAGAAGGCCGGCTGCGCGTGTGGGTCGGGCCGGACTACTGTGGGCGACTGGAGGCCGCTCTGTTAAGCGCCGCGTTGCGTGAGTTGGCTGCACCCCTCTCTGCACTCGTGTGCACTTTCCTGGCCAAGCAGATGCCCATGTACACGGCGTTGGCCGGTTGTGGCTTTTTACCGACCAGGATACTGGCCCACATGCGCCTGGACCTGCACTAACGATCGAATAGAACACGTGAGTGGCATTCTGGAAATGCTTTGCTCCTCACTCGGAACGAAATTTTAGCCACGAATGTCACCAATGGGACAACAGCCCCCTTCGGGGCTCCGAAGCGGATGGCACGAATTGGGATAAATGTAGAAGAACATTCGCGATCTATGTTCGAAGGAGGTATACGATGACTAGTGTTGAGGAACGTCTGCAAATCTTGAAAATGGTCGAAGAAGGCAAGATCACGGCCGAAGAGGGCGCCAAGCTGTTGAGCGCTTTGTCGGGGGGCGCGCGCGGCGAAAAGCCGGCCGAGGGCGGGGCGGGGGCGCGCTGGTTTCGCGTGCGCGTGGTCGATCTGGACACCGGCAAGGACAAGGTCAACGTCAATATTCCCATGGGCCTGGTCAACGTGGGCATCAAGATGGGCGCGCGCTTCGCGCCCGAGATCGAGGGCATGGATATTGATGAGATCGTGAGCGCCATCAAGAGCGGCGCGCAAGGCAAGATCGTCGACGTGATTGACGAGGCGGACGGCGAGCGCGTCGAGATCTTTGTGGAGTAGAGAAACCCTAAGGGTCTTGAAGACCTTAGGGTTTATGTCTTACCAAGACCAAGCCCAACACCAGGCACAGCGACAGCGCCGATACGAGCGCGCCGGCGAGCAAATCGCGCGGCCAAAAATCCAGGCGCACGCTGTGCGAGCCGGCCGGCAGGCACACGGCGCGCAGGGTTGTGTCGGCCCGCAAGACCTGGGCCGGCTGCCCGTCCACACTGGCCTGCCAGCCGGGGTAATAGACTTCGCTGAGCACCAGCAGGCCGGCGCTAGCCAAGTGTGTGCTCAGCTCCAGGTGATTGGGTGATTCGCCCACGACCTGCGCCGTCTCCTCGGCGCTTTGTGCCGGCTCGATCTCGCACGGCGGGGCGGCCAGCAAGGTCACGGTGCGGCTGATTCCAAACTGCTCGGCGTGTAACATCCCCAGGGCTTTTTGGTCGTCAGGCTCGACGATGGCATCGTGCACGATCCATGCGCGCGGCAGCGCGCTGGAGCGCCGGTAGACTTTGAGGCCATAGCCGTCGAAACTGAGGTGCAAGCCAGGCCAGTCTGAGTGGATGCCATGGGGGCTAACGATGTAGCGGACGTTGAGCAGGTCGTAGACGCGGTCAGAGTAGTCAGGCGCGGAATCCAGCAATGCCTGGTAGCGCGCCAACGCCAGTGGATCGTAGCCAAGCGGGCTGCGCACACGCCAGCCCAATGCCCCGTTGTGCTCAAAGAGCTGGTACTCCCCAGACGTGACGCGGTAATCCAGCTTGTCCTGCATAAAGCTGGCCACGTTGGACCAGGTCGGGGCCAGGTCATCGCTGACCGGCCGTATCCCTCTGAGGCCATACGACCACAAATCCAAGATCACCAGCAGCAGGGCCAGCCCATTGAGCGCGGGCCGCGAGAGGCGGCCGCCTCGCCAGGCCGCCAACAGGGCCATCACGCCCCAAAACAGCACGAGAAAGCGAGCGAGCTGATCGGCCATGTGCCACGTCCAGGCCGGCCCGTCCGGCCTGGCAGCGGCGTAAAACATAAAAGCCACCACCATGGCCCCAACACCGAGCGCCGAGACAAGCCCCACAAAGCGCCGGTCGAACAGGCCCAACAAGGATTGAAGCCTGGCTTGGGAGGCGCGTTCGAGCTGGCTCCAACTCAAACCGGCGACGGTGATCATCGCAAAAAGATAAATCAGGCCGGCGCGGCCGGGCGCGCGCGTCAGGGCAAAGCCCGGCACAAAGCGGTAAAAGAGCACGAACAAGACCCCGTCCGGCCCCAATTGCAGGAGCACGGCGCCCAGGGCCAGGGCGAGGAAAAACAAGAGGCGGTGTTTGTCCGTGCTGCTGGGCACTGTCTCGAAAGACGAGGGCAAGCTCAAGACTTCCGAAGTCTCCAAGACTTCGGAAGTCTGCGCGGGTCGGCTCTCCGGCGAGCTCAAGACCAGGCGGAGGCCACACACGGCCAGGAAAAAGACCAGCACGCCGACGTAATAGCTCATCTCCGCGTAGCCTTCCACGCTCCAATAGCCGGTGCGGATGACCTCGCCGAAAAAGTTGGGCACCAGCAGCGCGATCAGGTGGCCGAACGGCATGGAGAAGCGTGACGAAAAGTCGAGCGAGGGCGAGGCGGTACGCACCGACAGTTGGCTGAAAGTGAAAAGCGGCAGGTATTGCACGGCGGCCAGCGCCAGGCTCGTCCCAACTGCCGCAGCGCCCAAGCCTAGCACACGTCCCGCCGCACGCCACTGCTTGTTCTGCCAATAAACGAGGCCGGCCACGAAAGCCGTGTACAGGCCCAAGGCCACGTAAAGCAGCAAGCAGGTGGCAGAATGGCCTGAGAGCAGTCCAAGGGCCAGCGGGATACCGCTAAGCACGGCCCGCCGCCAAGAGCCGCGCGCGAAAGCGTTGTGCAAGGCCCAAAACGACAACGGCCACCAGGCCAATTGTAACGCGATACCATAGTGTCCCACGCCAACCCGCAGTGAAAACGCGCCTGTGAACGCAAAAGCCAAGCCAGCCAGCAAAGCTCCTCCATGAGTGGCGCCCAACGAACGCAGCCAGCCATAGGCGCCCATCCCACCCAACCAGGCGTGGATGGCCAGCGTCAAGGCCATCGCGCGCGCCAGCGGCAGAAATAAGCCAAGGTAAGTGAACGGATAGAACAGCATCGGCTGTGGATTGGCGGCGAAGGGGACGCCCGAGAACAAATACGGGTTCCACAAGGGCAGTTGGCCGTGCTGGCGCAGCGAATCAAAGATAAAGCTCAGCCAGGGCACAAACATCGTGGTGATGTCGCCGCCGGCCATGATTTTGCCGGCCGGCCAGTTGAACAAGGCATCCCAGAAGAAAAGGAGGGCCGCCACCGCCAGGTATAGCCCGGCGGCCGTGTAGCCCTGGGGCCGGCGGAAGGCGCGCCCCAGGGCTGCGGTGGTGTGGGACTCAGTCATTGACTTTTTCACGAATGGCATAGATCGATTTATGCAGCGCTTCGTGGTACGTGCGCGTGAGAAGTTCGGCGATCAGCCCCATCGAGACAAATTGTATGCCGGTGACGATCAACAGCACCGCCAGCCAAAGCAAGGGCCGGTTCGACAGGCTGGCGTGGTAAAACAGCTTGAGCACGGTCAAATACAGGCCGATCAACGTGCCACTCCCCAGCGAAGCCAGGCCCAAGAGACCGAACAACTGCATGGGACGCGCGCTAAAGCTGAGCAGAAAGAACACGGTGATCAAGTCGAACAAGACGCGCACGGTGCGGTTGAGGCCGTATTTGCTTTGGCCGTGCACGCGCTTGCGATCCTTGACGGGAATTTCGGCAATGCGCACGCCCATCCACGAAGCCAGGGCCGGGATAAAGCGGTGCAGCTCGCCGTAGAGGTGAACGTTCTCGATGACCTCGCTGCGATAAGCTTTGAGCGAGCAGCCGTAATCGTGGAGGCGCACGTTGGTCGTCTGGCCAATCAGCCAGTTGGCGACGATGGACGGCAAGCGCCGCAGGAAGAACGGCTCCTGGCGATCCTGGCGCCAGCCGGAGACGATGTCATAGCCTTCGGCTATCTTGTCCAGCAGGCGCGGGATATAGGCCGGGTCATTTTGCCCGTCGGCATCCATGGTGACGATGACCTGGCCCCGCGCGGCGTCAAAGCCGGCCGAAAAGGCGGCCGTCTGCCCAAAGTTGCGCCTGAGGCGAATCGCCTTGAGGTGGTCGTCACCGGCGGCCACGCCTTTCAGCGTGGCCCAACTGCCGTCGCGACTGCCATCGTCGACAGCGATGATCTCGTAAGACAGGCCCAAGGCCGGCAGTATCTCGGCCAGTTCGGCCAGCAAGCCAGGCAGCGCCCCCGCTTCGTTGTAAACAGGCATGACGATCGAGAGATCGAGCGCCCCAGGCTCGCTCGACAAGGGGGCTAAAGGCGCCTCGGTGGCCTTCATGCACATCCTCCTAATCGCTCAATCCGCCGGCACGTACCAATTCGTGCCGGGCAGCAGATAACCCGAAGTGGGCAAGGGATCGTCACCCGCCGCGTCGACATAGTAGAACTCGTGCTCGAACTCGGCGCTGTTGTATTCGTCCGTCGAAGTCAGGATGCCGAACAAGGGATCGTGGAGGTAGGTCGTGTCAGTCGTCCAGCCGAGCAAATTATTATTGACGTAGACAGCAAAGCCATCCTCGCGAACCTTGATCTCCCACGCGTTCCAATTGTCGTCCGAGGTGATCTCGCTGATGTCTCTGTAGCCCTCGCCCAGCAGCGTCACGCCTCGAGCTTTACCCTTCTCGGCCTCGTGGTAATCAATCCGCTTGACCTGGTATTTGAGATACCCGCCCCAGATCACGTTCAAGCGATAATAGTGGAAAAAGCACCCGTTGGGATCGGCCGAGCTCGAGCGATCGATCGGCGGGCAGGTCGTCCCTCGGTTGCCACCAAAGACGATACCAAACGACGTCAGGTTGGCAAAGTGGACGATGCGCGTGGCCATCTGGATATTGTAAGGCGGGGGCGGCGCTTCCAGCATAGGTGAAAAGATGGCATAGTCCCAGCGGGAATGGACTTCTGTCCTGAGCCGGCCATCGACATAGCGGGTGACGGCTACCGACGGATCTGGCGCGCTGGTGCGCCGCACGGTCCAGCCCGTCGCCGGGTTGGTGAAATCGTCACGGATGACGGTGACGGTGGTGGATACCCAAGCGCTCCAGGCGCTCGAAGCGCGCGGGTTAGCCGACGCGAGGCGATAATAGTACACGCCCGGCCAGAGGCTGCCTACAGTGCATGCCAGCGCATTGCCCCGGTAGATCTCCTGCGAGTCGGTAAACGTGTCCGTGGAGGCTTGCTCCAGGACATACCAATCCGCCGCCGCGTCTGCGTCCCAAGAGACTACGAAAGAGGACAGGTCCTCGGAATTGCTGATGGAATGCAGCGTTGGCGTGAGCGGCAAAGCGTAGACGGTCGTCGACACAAGCTCGCTCCACGCGCCATCGTAGCCCGGCGGAGTCGTATTGACCCCCCTGGCGCGGTAATAGTAGGTGCGATAATGCGTGCCGCTGGATTTGTCACTGATCGTCTGGCTGAGGCTGGTCTGGGGCGCGAAGGTGAAGGAGGATACGAAATCAGGTGTCTCAGACTCTTGCAGCACATAGTAATCGGCAAAATCAGCCGCGCTCCACGTCAGGAGGTAATCCCCGTCATAGTCCGGGTTGTCGATGGCATTCATCACGAGCTGGGGGGGCATGGGCGGCCAGCGCCTGGTCACAAAAGGCAGGTAGATCGTATACGAAACCGTTGCCCTGATGGTCAGGTCTGGATTGGCGGCGCTTGGGCTGTCCACGATCGCCCCGCTGGGCCTGGCCGAATCTGGTTCGCGGGCGCTTCCCGGCTGCTCCAAAAGCACAGCGGCGAGCTGGCCTTGCTCCGAGCCGGCCGCCGTGGCTTGCACCACGGCGCAACACACACCCAGCGCCAGCCCGAGCGGTAGAATTTGACGAAATACGGCAGTTGTTAGGGACACAATGTTACGCATATTCTCCTCTTAGTGATCTATGTAGAGATATGGGCCTGGCTGAATTTTGACGAAATACGGCAGTTGTTAGGGACACAATGTTACGCATATTCTCCTTTTAGTGATCGATATAAAAATACTCGTGCTCAAAGATAGCCGGGTTGAACTCGCCGGTCGAGAGGAACAAGCCAAACAGAGGCTCGTGAACGTAGGAACTGTCTACGGTCTCGAACAACTTGAGGTCATTCACGTACAGCGAAAAGCCCGTGTCCTTGACCCGGATTTCCCAGGTGTTCCAATCGTCGTGCGTCGTCCATTTGTGAAGCCAGGTATAATCCATCAGCTCGACGCCATTGGCCTTGCCCTTTTCTGCCTCGTGAGAGTCGATCCGCTTGACCGAGCACTGGAGATAATCGCCGGACCAGACCACGTTCAGGCGATAATAATGGTAAAAACACCCCTGCGGGTCGCCGCCGTTCGAGCGGTCCGTCGGGCAGATCGAGCCAGTGTTGCCGCCAAAGATGATGCCATAGGCGGCCTGGTAAGCGGGGTAGACGAGGCGCGTCTTGATGCGAATGGTATAGGGCGGAGCAGGCGCCTGCCTCATGGGAGAGATGATCGAAAAATCATACCGGTCGTTCAGCCGAGTCACCAGTCGGCCGCCCTGGTAGGATACCGTGGTCGAAAGGACGGACGGCGCGCTCGTCCGCCGCACCGCCCAGTCCGTGCTGGGATCGTCAAAATCGTCGTGAAAGGTCACGACGGTGGTCGAGACTACGTTGCTCCACGCACTGGACAGGGCGCCACTGAGAAATGGCGCGTCGTAGACCGACTTGACCCGGTAGAAATAGACGCCGCTGGCTTTGCCCCAGACCGTGTACGACAAGGCTGGGCCGCTGTACAGCTCGAGCGTGCTCGTAAAGTGGGACGTGGGCGCTTCTTGCAGCACGTAAGCCGTGACGCCTCGAGCGCCAGTCCACGCCACGAGATAGTCCGCCAGTCCAGCGGGGTTATCGATGGGACTGAGAAGTGGCGCGTCCGGCAAGACCGTGGTGGACACGACGTTGCTCCATTCACCCGGCCCATACGAGTTATGACCGCGCACGCGGTAGTAATAGATGCCCGGCAGCCTGTCCTGGATGGTTTGCGACAGGCTGTGGCCAGGGTAGTAATTGACCGTCTGGGCAAAGCTCAGTTGGTTAGATTCCTGCAGTGTGTAGGTGAGCACGGGGACGGCTGTGCCGAGATACGACCAGTTCAGCACGTAATGCTCAGCCTGCTCGGGATTGCTGATGTCTGCCAGGGCCGGCGGGTATGGGACAGGCGGCCAGCGCTTGGTGACAACGGGCAGGTAGGCAAAATAATCCTTGTTTTGCAGAGTGACGGTGACCGCATCCACCGCCCCCACATTGCCAAACTCGTCCATCGCTCGCGCCCGGATCACGTACTGG